>NZ_JCALCP010000010.1:0-262276 GCF_059812405.1 Mycobacterium sp. NGS57
CCTAGCGATCGATAACTCCTCATATTTGCGCGACATTTTTTCTCCGCCTCAGACGACGACCTGCTTGGGCATGACGATCGGCTTGAAGCCGTACCGCGGACCCGAGCCGTAGGCGCCGGCGCCCTTGGCCGCCGCACCCACGCCGGGCATGCCCGGCATCGCGGCGACCGGCTCGGCCTCCGAGGCCACGGTCCACCCCGACCCCTCCAGCGGGGCGGCCGACGAGGCCAACGTCGCCGGGGCCGCTGCCGACCAGCTGGCCGGCACGGACAGGCCGCCGACCGCCGCGGCTTCGCCGAGGCCGGCCGTCATCGCCCCGCCCGCGCTGCCCGCCAGCGCGGCTTCGGCGCCCGCGGCCGCACCCGCGACGTCGCCGGCGGCCGCGGCCGCCGGCGCGGCGGCGTTGAGGGTGTGCCCCAGCGATACCGCGTTCGGGATGGCGGCCATGACGAACCACGCCGCCGTGTTGACGGCCCCGTTGACGCCGTTGAACAGCATCGGCGTGCCCATCAGGCCGTCGATGCTGTTCTCGAGGCCCGTCAGGCCGAGCGCGTCGACCACGTTTTGCAAACCCTGACCGATGTAGCCGCCGTTGAATACCGAGGTCAGGTTGCCAACCATGCCCTCGAAGCTCGTCGCCGCCGGCGATGCCGCGGCGTTGGCGAACGCCGCCGAAACCGCACCGCCCTGAACGGCGGCCGCCGCCGGGCTGGCGGTCGGCGCCGCCGGCATCAAGGGCTGCAGAACCCCGGACGCCGTCGATGCGGCCGCGTAGGTGTACATCGTGATCGCGTCCTGGACCCACATCTCGGCGTACAAAGCCTCGGTGGCCATGATCGCCGGCGTGTTGATGCCCAGGAAGTTCGTCGCCACGAGCGCGGCCAGCTGCGCCCGGTTCGCGGCGATCGCCGGCGGCGGCACCGTCCCGGTGAATGCGGCCTCGTAGGCGGCCGCCGACGCGGCCGCCTGGGCGCCCGCCTGCTCGGCCGCCGCGGCCGTGGTGGTCAGCCAGTTCACGTACGGCTGAGCCGCGGCCGCCGCCGCCGCCGACCCCGCGCCCGTCCACTGCTCGGAGGTCAGCGTGGCGACGATCGACTCCCACGACGTCGCCGTGGTGGACAGCTCGGCGGCCAGGTTGTTCCAGGCCGTCGCCGCCGCCATGAGCGGTCCCGACCCGGCGCCGGCGTACATGAGCCCGGAGTTGACCTCGGGAGGCAACGCTGCAAAGTCGAGAACCATGTCGTGTGTCCGTTTCTCTTGTCGGAATCCCGTTACCTAGACGGCCGGCTTGGGCATGACGATCGGCTTGACGCCATAGCGCGGCGCGCCGAAGCCGGCGCTGTTGCGGGCCGCCGTGCCGAGCCCGGGCATTCCGGGCACGATCGTCCCCGGACCGGCCTGCGGCGCCGCCGCGGTCCAGCCCACGGTTTGGACGCCGGTCGCAGGGGTGGTCATCGTGCCGGCCCAACTCGGCGGCACGGACAACTTGCCGACCATGGTCGCCTGGCCCAGCCCGGCCATCGGTGCGGCGGCCATGCCCACGGGGGCGGGCGTTGTCATGCCCACCGCGTCCGTCGCGGCCGCGGCGCCACCTGCCGCGGCGGCGGCGTCGTCGGCGGGTGGGAGGAGACCGCCGCCGGTCATCCCGAGCAGGTTCGAGGCGGCGGAGGCCCAGTTGCCGCCGCCGATGTTGAACTCGTTGGCGAGGTTGCTCGAGAGGCTGAGCGGCTCGCCGTTGGTGCTCCCCAGGGGTCCGCCGAACAGGGTGCTGAGCCCGTCCATGATGTTTTCGGCGGGGGTCGTGGCGGCCACGTTGGCGGCCTCGGTCTGGCTGTAGGTGCCGGAGCTCAACCCCAGCGTGCTGACGAACTGCTGTTGCATCGCCTGCGCCTCCGCGGCGATCTGCTGATAGAGGCCGCCGTACGCCGAGAAGATGCCCGCCTGCAAAGCCGACACCTGGTCGGCCGCGGCCGGGGCGATCGCCGTCGTGGGCGCGGCGGCACCGGCGTTTTGCGCCGTCAGCGCGTTGCCGATTCCCTCCAGCTGCGCCGCGGCGGCGAGCAACTCTTCAGGTATCGCGGTCAGAAAGGACATCTGCTGCTCCCAGTGTTCGAAAACGACGGCCCACCTGCGGTGAGTCGACTCTGTGCGTTGCCGTAACGACCCCTGTGCGTTGACTTGAGGCTAACGACCCATGCCTCCACATTCCCGGCGGAAAAGGCTAGGGTGACAGGCGTTTACGGCTTCTTAACGCGGCTGTCGGCAGTTTTAACGGAGTGCTTTCGGGCGACATCGCGCCGTCATCTGAGACCGGCCGGCAAAGTGCGACCGCGGCCACGGCGCGGCGATCCTAAGCCACGCGCGGCCCGCATGCATCTTGAGAAACGCGGCGCTTTCGGCGGGATGTGGTGCCAAGGGGACCGCCGCGCGCGCTACATTCGCCGCCGGGCCCCCATAGCCCAATTGGCAGAGGCAGCGGACTTAAAATCCGCCCAGTGTCGGTTCGAGTCCGACTGGGGGCACGAGAAACCGGTCGCGGGATCAACCGCCGACGGCGGAACTACATCGCCTGTGCGATCGGGGGCTCGTATTGCCCGGGCTCGGCCAGCAAGCTCGGGAATGGAGGCTGCATGGTCGCCACTACGGGACGGCAGAAGGCGCACAGCTCGGGTCCGATCGTCGGATACCCGCACGCGGGGCAGACGTTGACGGTCACAATCCCGCACCTCCTAGTGGCATGTGTCTAATACCCCTCGGTACCCTCATTTCCGGCCCATCTAAACCCGGCAACGATGGCTTGTCGTATGAACGAACTCCTCGGACCGTCGTGTCCGTGCGGCAGCGGATCCTCCTATCGCGCGTGTTGCGAACCGCTGCACGACGGCGAGCGGCAGGCCCGGTCCGCTGAGGAATTGATGCGGTCGAGGTACTCGGCATACGCATGCGGCGACGCCGGCTACCTATTCCGCACGTGGCACCCGCGAACGCGGCCGACCGACGTGACCGTCGACCCCGCCATCACCTGGACCGGCCTAGAGGTGATCGACACCGTCGCGGGTGGCCCCGGCGACGACCGCGCCGAGGTCGAGTTCACGGCCTCGTTTGTGTCCGCGGGCCGCGCCGGCAGCATGCACGAGCGCAGTCGCTTCGAGCGGCGCGCCGGCCGATGGTTCTACGTCGACGCCATGACGGAAGATCTGTAGGTGCGTTTGGCGTTCGCACGCTCGGCATGCTGAAAATCATGTGCCGCCAAGGACATTCGGCTCTTATGACACCGCCGCAAAATCACTCTGGCTTCGCTCAGCCTGATGCGGACGTACGATGATCCCCGTGAATTGCAGTCGCGGACTGACGCTGGCAGCGGTCGTTGGAGCCGCTGCCGTCGTCTTCGGGCCTGCCGCGGTGGCCGATCCCGGCTCCCCGTCCTATGAGCAAGGCAAACAGGCCATCGACGAACAGGTGCAGCACTACCACGTGCAGCTGAACCCCGGCACCGACCTGAACCAGTACTGCCAGCGAGTCCTCATGAGCGACCTCAAAAGCGGCAAGATAGCCCGGGTGGACTCCGGGCCGGACTTCATTGCCGGTTGCCAGGACGAGGGCCGCGCGCTCCTGGCGTCGCACTGAGAGCCCGGGCCGTAATCTGATCACGGGTTCAGAGAAGGGGCGGCGATGACTGTCGATCGTGTTGATCGTCGGTCGCGAGGCTCGCTGCCGCCGATGCGATGCGGCTGCGTTACATAAGCATCCCGGCGCTGATTTCCGAAGCCGGCGGGGATCCGTGGGCGATCGATCGCAGCCTTCAGATCGGCATCCCGGCGCAGATCTCCAGCCTGGCCGGGGCGTTTCACGCCGCGGGCCGATGCACCACCGAGGCCAACACCGCCTTCGAGCAAGCCCGTAGCCGCTTCGACGCGGCCTGGAACCACCGCGACGGCGATCACCCGATCAACGGCTCCGCCGAGGTGCAGCGCGTGACCACGGCGCTGGGTGCGCAATCGTTGCAATTACCCAAGATCGCGGTGGACTTGGAGAACATCGCCGCCGCGCTGGCCGAGGCGCAGCACAGCGCCGCGGGGCAGATCGCGACGCTGGAGGGCCAGCTGCAGCGCCTCGACGACCTGATCGCCCGGGCGGCGGAAACCCAAAGGGATCCCACCCTCAGCGCCGAGGACCGACACGCGCTCGACGCGTTGATCACCGCGTGCGAGGACGACGCCATTCAGGACACCCGGGCCGCGCTGGCCCGGCTGCAATCGACGCGCACCGGCTACTCGGCCACGCTGCAGAACTCACTGGCGAGCCTGCGCGCCGACGGATACGACCCCAACGCCCTTGAGCCGGTTGACGCGCAGCCGCATCCCGAACAGATTCGCATCCCCCCGCCCACCACCAACCCCGAAGACGCCAAACGGTGGTGGGATTCGCTCAGCCAACAACAACGAGATCAGCTACTCGCCCAGCATCCGGCCGGGCTGGGCAACCTCAACGGCATCGACACCGTCTCGCGTGACACGGTCAACCGGGCGGTGCTGAACGACGACATCGCGCGCATCGAAAACGCCGCGGCACAACATCACGTGCCGGTGGACCAGGTGACCCAGCACCCCGAGCTGTACGGCCTGACGCCGGCGGCCATCATCCGCTACGACAACGCGGTGCAGACGCGCAACGGACTGAACACCAACGGCACCAACCCCGACGGCACCAAGAACCCGGTGTTCCTGCAGACCTACGATCCCGAAGCCTTCGGCGGGCGGGGCAGGGAAGCCATCGCGATCGGAAATCCCGACACCGCCGACAACACCACCGTGCTGGTACCGGGGACCGGTAGCAGCGTTCGCGACGGCTATCTGAGTCACACCGACGGGCGACACCTCTACAACGAAGCCCGCCGGGCCGATCTCAACAAAACCGATTCGGTGCTGGTGTGGATGGGATATCACGCGCCCGACAGCGCGCTCGACCCGCAAATCGGGCAACCGTCGCTGGCCAGGCAGGGCGGTGGTCTGCTCGCCGGGGATGTCAACGCGCTCGGGGTAACCCACCAACCCGGAACGTCGCATGTGACCGTGGTCGGCCACTCCTACGGCTCGACCACGGTGGCCGACGCCGCGGCGGGATCCGGGATGCACGCCAACGACGTCGTGCTGGTCGGCTGTCCCGGAACCGATCTCGCCCACAACGCCGGCGACTTCCACCTCGCTGACGGCGGGCACGTCTACGTCGGCGCCGCCTCGTCGGACCCCATCACGCACCTGGGCGGCATCCAGGGCCACCTGCCCGGAACCGGGGTGACGATCGGGCTCGGCAACGACCCGGCCGTCGAAGGCTACGGCTCAACCCGATTCAAAGCGGAAGTCCCCGGACTGACCTTCCCGTTGAAGGACCACAGCACCTACTTCACGCCCGGAGACGAATCGTTGTTCGGCATCGCCGACATCGCGTCCGGTCACGGTGACGCCTTGGCGCGCGACCACATGACCGCCCAGCATCGCGGCACCTACTGGATGCCTGACGAATTCGACCCGGAGGCACTCCGGCCCGGCACGGGCGGCCACTACCATTGAACAAATCGGCCAACACCCTCGAGAGGACCAACGCCGGCATGTGGCGTTCGGCGATTGCCTACATCGCGGCGGCGATGCTCGCCGTCGCGCTTCAATCCTGCAGCACCGTAAGGAATCTCAGCGAAGGGGTGCCTCACCCGATGACTCCGGAACAATCCAAGGCGCAAGTTGTCAACGCGGCCCGAGAGGTGGCCGTGACCCTGGGACTCAAAGGCGTCTCGGGTCATTTCAGCCGGGAGTCCTGTAACGACCAGGCCGAGGCGCCGTTCCGTGGAGTTGTCGGGCTCGCCTACGACCACGCGCCGACGCTCGAAGCGTCGCAGGCCGAGATCCAACGCATGATCGCGGTGCTCAAACAGCACGGCTGGGGCGCTCCCGGCGACTTCCAGACCCACGCCGCCGCGGTGGGCAAACAGGGCGTCACCGCGGTATTCGACCCGTACTCTCCGGTCCAGAACGCGGGGGGATCGATCACCATTTACGGGGAATGCCGCGACATGACGACGAAAGCCAACACCCTCCCCGAGCAGATACCGCCGGATCAGCTGACGTGATCGCCGCGTCGCAGTGACCGGGGACCCGCGCGGCGACGCCGTGTCCGGCCAATACGACCGGTGGGAGTACCCGCCCCCGGTGGCCGACCTCGAGGCCTGGACCAAAAACCATTGGGATTGGTTCGATCCGTTCTGGGCGCATCGCGTCTTGTGGCCGGACCGGGACTACCGACCGGACCTCGACATCCTGATCGCGGGGTGCGGCACCTATCAGGCGGCGGTCTTCGCGTTCATGAACCGCGCCGCGAACGTGGTGGCGATCGACGTCAGCCGCACCGCGCTGGATCACGAGCGCTACCTGAAGGAAAAGCACGCGCTGACGAACCTGGAGTTGCACCTGCTTCCGATCGACGAGGTGTCCACGCTGGGGCGCGATTTCGACCTCATCGTGTCCAGCGGGGTCCTGCACCACACGGCCGATCCCGTGGCCGGGCTGACGGCGCTGGGCGAATGTCTGCGCACCGACGGGGCTTTGGGCGTCATGCTCTACGCCAAGTACGGCCGGATCGGGGTCGAGATCCTCGAATCGGTGTTCCGCGACCTCGGGCTCGGCCAGGACGAGGCGTCGGTCCAACTGGTCAAAGACACGATCGCACTGCTGCCTGCCGACCACCCGGTGCGCAGCTACCTCAAGGTGGCGAGCGACCTGCGCTCCGACGGCGCCCTGGTCGACACGTTCCTGCACAGCCGGCAGCGCAGCTACACCGTCGCCGAATGCCTGGATCTGGTCGGTGCCGCGGGACTGGCATTCCAGGGCTGGTTTCACAACAGGCCCTACTACCCGCACGACCTCCTGGCGCCGGCCGGCGGACTGCAGTCAGCGCTGGACCAATTGCCCGACACCGAGCTGTGGTCGGCGATGGAACGCCTGCAGACGGCCAATGCCACCCATTTCTTCATTGCCTGCCGCCCCGAACGCCCGAAAGACCAGTACGCGATCGACTTCTCGGCGACCGCGTGGCTCGACTACGTTCCGCTGCCGCGCGCGGCGTGCGTGCTGTCCGGCGACGAGATCTTGCTGCCCGGCGCGAAGCTGAAGCTCGACCCGGATCAGCTGCGTTTCGTCCGGCACGTCGACGGTGATCGCACGATCCGGCAGATCATCGAGTGCGTGGCGGGAGGCGCCCCGACTGAGCCGCGGGAGTTCGCGCGCAACCTGTTCCGCTCGCTGTGGCGCCTCGACTTTCTGGCGATGGCGCTGCCGGCGCAGCCCACCAGTTAGCACCGCTGGGATCTATCAGATCCGGCAGCCAATGGCGTGCGTAGGGCTGCGAACAAATAACGCCGGGCTCCGCCGCCAGGTGCAATTCACAACGGTGGAACTGCGTGGCTACTACCAGGAGCGGGTTGTGGCTAGGGTGAGCGGAATCATGACTTCGCCGACCAACACCGCCGCACGACCCGAGCCATTAATCCGTTCAGGCTGCGGGGTTTTGCGTAGCGATCACAGCTGTGACTGTGGCGCGGAGGCGGTGCGGAGCGTCGAAGCGTGAACGGGAGGGGGGGGCGGCACGCACGCCTTCCCGCGGCCTCGCGACCATTGTGGGCGCGGCGCGGTGTGTGGTTGCTCGCGCTGTGTGGGGTGCTGATTATTGCCGCAGGAGCGATCGTTGCGTTCGAGCTCGCACCGGCGAGACAGCGGGTCAGTTCTGTGGCGCCGTCCTTTACGGCCACTTCTAACTCGTCGGCGTCTCGAGCGGTAGCCCGCCCCACCGCGGCGCCGCCGAGTCCGGCCAGTCTTGCGGATGAGTTTGCGCAGCTGCAGCTGGAGCTACATGCCACGACCGGCGTGGTTCTGCGTCCTGTCGGCGCGGACTCGAAGGGTTCCGCGACCACGCTGGGCGGCTGGAATTCGGGGCCGGCCTGGTCGACGATCAAGGTGCCGTTAGTGATCGCGGCGATGCGGCAACAGAACACCGATGAGATGACCAAGCCGATGACCGCCGCAATCACTGAATCAGACAACGCGGCCGCGGAGTCGCTGTGGGAGGGCCTCGGTGCTCCGACGACCGCAGCCAGCAAGGTCGATTCCGTGCTGCGCGAAATGGGTGACCCGACCGTAGTGCAGTCACAGAAGGTGCGGCCCGAATACACCGCGTTCGGTCAGACCGATTGGTCGCTGGTCGATCAAGCCCTGTTCCTTTCGGCGGCGGCCTGTGAGCCCCGCAACCAGCCGGTGTTGGGCTTGATGGGACAGGTGGACGAAGACCAACGATGGGGGCTAGGCCGACTTCCCGGTACCAGGATCAAGGGCGGTTGGGGACCATCCCCGTCCGGGCGCTACTTGGTGCGGCAGATCGGCATCCTGCCCGCACCGCGAGGGTCGCTGGTAGTGGCGATGGCTGCCGAACCGGATTCGGGGTCCTTCGCCGACGGCACCACGGCTCTCAACGAAATCGCAGACTGGCTGCACGCCCACCTCGATGTCCTGCCCTACGGGCAGTGCGGGCGGTAGCCGAGCTCAGTAGAGGTACACAATGGCGTCGTTGCCGCCGCGGCACGTGATCCACGCATCGGAAGCGTAAGCGGCGCACTGCATGAGGAAATTGTTGCCGTCGCACTGTCCGCCGACCGTCGGGCACCGGACTGCGCCGGGGGCGGAAACGGTACGCGGATCTCGGCTGGCGTTACCGTACCGATTCCAGTAGGCGAGTAGGACGCTGCGGGCGAAAAAGCATGAGGTGCCATCGGATCCGCGCTGAGAGTGGGTCCCAAAGCCGCTCATGTTGGTCAACGAGAAACCTGTGTCGCAGGATTCGTGGCTGGCGCTGTTGTCCGGCCCAACCACCGCGGGCGGCAACGCCGGGCCGGGCGGGTAAGGCGGGGAGGGCAGCGGTTGCGGCTGATAGGACGGTGGTGTTTCCGACCCGTAAGGCGGCGCCGCGGCCGGAGTGACGTAGCCGGCCGACGGTTCTGCTTTGTCCGGGCCACGAGTTTGACGCGCGAGCAGCCCGATGATCACACCTATGCCGCCCAGCAACAGCGCGGCGGCGACGATGATGACCGCGGGCACCAGCCACGGCCGGCGCTGGTTGGTCGCTCTGCGGGGAGTGGGCCGCCATGCCGGGCGGGTGGGTCCGCCGTCGTAGGGCGGGGGTCCCGCGACGGCATCCGGGCCTTGTTGTGTCGCAAAGGGGCCACTGTTAGGCCCGTATGCGGCGCCTGCGCCCAATGCCCGCTGCGCGGCGCGGCCGAATGCCCCCGCGCTCCCATAGCGGTCGTCGGGATCTTTGGCCATGCCACGGGCGATCACGTCGTCGAGGGCGACCGGCACGCTCGGGTTGGCGGTGCTGGGCCGCGGAGGGGGTGCCGACAGGTGGGCGGCCATCAACTGCTCGATCCCGGGAGCGGTGAATGGAGGACGACCGGTGAGGGCCTCGTAGAGCACCGCGGCCATGGAGTACACGTCGACCGCTGGCGTCGTCGGTCGGTCTTCGAACCGCTCCGGAGCCATGTAGGCGAACGAGCCGATCGCCGAGCCCGCTACCGTGAGACGGGTGTCGCCGAGGTTCTGGGCGATGCCGAAGTCGATGAGGTAGGCGAAGTCTTCGGCCGAAGTGACCAGGATGTTCTGCGGTTTGACGTCGCGGTGGATCATGCCTTGGGCGTGGCCGGCGTCGAGGGCTGCCGCGATCTGGCGGATGATTGCCACCGCGCGCTCGGGCTGCAGCGGGCCTTGCTTGAGTAGTTCGTTCAGGTCTTGTCCGCGGACCAGCCGCATGTCGATGAAAAGGCTGCCGTCGGCTTCGCCCCAGTCGTAGATCGGGATGACGTGGGGTTCCTCCAATATCGCCGCGGCACGCGATTCCCGCTGGAATCTGGTCCGGAACCGCTCATCATTGGAGAACTCCTGGCGCAGGATCTTCAACGCGACCGTGCGGTCTTTGGTGGTGTCGTAAGCCTCGTACACCTCGCCCATGCCACCAACGCCAAGCACTCGGTTGAGCTTGTACTTGCCGAACATCGTTCCGATGCGGGCATTTGCCGAAACCACGACACCTCCCTTCGCTCGACTAGCAGTATCCGTCGCAGGGCCGACATCGCGGGCCAATATCCGAAGACCTCAGGGTGCTGGGGACGGCCGGTATCGGTCACGACGATGCCGATGTCGCGCACATCCAGCCGGCCTTCCGCGGCGTCTGCGCCGAAGCCGACGAATACGCATGGAATGGTTAGGAGTCGCGATTGTTGCCCGCGAGACGCGCTAGTTGTCATCAGCGAAGGGTCATTCCGGGCCGAGCTGAGCGAAAACCACGCCCCCGAGGAAGCGGCGAACCTTCACTCATAAACTGACCCATCGTGGGCATGCTCATTCGCTTGGCACCGTGGATCGTCTATTGGCTGCTCGTCGGTCACGTCCCGCTCGTCGCCGCCGCGTTGATCGCGCTGGCGTTCGCCGTCGCGACGTTCGCGATCGACCGCACCGGAGACAAGCTCTTCCAAACCGGCGCCGTCGCAACGTTTTTGGTGCTGACCATCCTGACGTTCGCGCTCGGCGACGCGTTCGGTCAGCGCTGGATGCTGCCGCTGAGCATCGCGGGCGCCCTCGTGGTGGCGCTCGCCGGCGCGCTGACCGGCAAGCCGTTCGTGCGGGAGTTCGCCGCCGCCGAACAGCCCGACGACGTCGTCAGGACGGAGCTGTTCGCCCGCTCGGTCGCCGTGTTGACCTGGGTCTGGATCGCCGCGTTCGCCGGCATGACCGTGTCGTCGGCGATCCCGGCGGCCCTGGACGCGAGGGCCCCGCTTTCGTACGTGTGCTCCTGGATCATCCCGTTCTCGCTGCTGGGCCTGGCCGCGCTGGCGTCGCGGGCCATCCCGGCCCGGATGCTGACCGGGATCGACGACGTCGCCCGCGAGACCTCGTTCGTCGCCTACGACGAAGCCACCATCGACGAGCTGTACTACCTGGCACAAGAGCACGCCAACCGCGAGGTCGGTCCCGGCAAGGAGGCCTACCAGGTCAAGGTCGGCGGCATGGGGACGCCGCTGACCGGAGACGACTCGCGCAAGTCGTGGCCGTCCACCTACAAGGTGCGCGACAAGCGGCACTAGCCGGAAACCAAAGGAGCATCGCGATATGAGCACGCCCAGTCCAGATGCCATCCGCGCTGAAACGATCACCATCACCGGCCACGGCGGCGACGAGATCGAGGCCTACCGCGCCATGCCCCTCGCCGACGGCTCGCGCGGCGGGATCGTGTGGATCCACCACATGCCCGGCTACGACCGCGAAACCAAGGAGTTCGTCCGGCGCCTCGCCGTCAGCGGCTTTCACGCGGTGGCGCCGAACCTGTATTCACGCGAGGCGCCCGGCGCCGCACCCGACGACGCGGCCGCGGCCGCACGCGCGGCCGGTGGCGTGCCCGACGACCGGCTGGTCGGCGACGTCGGCGGCGCCGTCGAACACCTGCGTTCGCTGCCGGGCGCCAACGGGAAGTTCGGTGTCATCGGGCACTGCTCGGGCGGGCGGCACGCGTACCTGGCGGCGTGCTCGCTGCCGTTCGACGCCGCGGTGGACTGCTACGGCGCCTTCATCGTCGAGGACGCGCCCGAGGGCATGCCCAAGACCATGAAACCGATCCTGCAACTGGCGGAGAACCTCAGCTGCCCGCTGCTGGGCCTGTTCGGCGCCGACGACATGTTCCCGGCGCCCGACGGGGTTGCCGCGCTGGACGCCGAGCTGACCCGGCTGGGCAAGCCGCACGAATTCCACTCCTACGACGGCGCCGGCCACTCGTTCTTTTCCGTCGACCGCCCGGCGTACCGGCCGGAAGCGGCGGTGGACGGCTGGCGCCGCATCGACGACTTTTTCGCCGCCCACCTGAAAGGCTAGGTGCGCCAACGCATGTGCACATATCTCACCGAACACGTGCAAATCGACGGCAGCGGCAAGGGCGGCACCGGATGGTTCGGCGCGAGCCGCGCCACGGTCTACGTCGACCACCCCGTGCACGCGCCCTACGGCCACACCCTCAACATCGATGTGATCAACCCCGAGCTGGGCCCGTCGGCCCGGGTCGCCCTCGAACTGACCGAGGAGAGCGCCCTGGCGCTGGCCGACGCCATCCGCGCCGCGATCGCGCACGCGCCGGCCGGGCTGGCCTCCAAGGACCAGGCGTGACCGCCGAACGTGACTACCCGCAACCGGCCGCCGCCCGCGGACGCGTCGAACCCGCGCCCCGCCGGGTCCGGGGCTACCTCGGCCCCGAGCTGATCTTCGACACCACCGCGGCCCGCTACGTGTGGGAATTGCCGTACTACCCAGCGTATTACGTGCCGCTGGCCGACGTGCGCAACGAGCTCCTGGTCGACGAGAACCACCCGCAGAAGGTGCAGCTCGGCCCGTCGCGGCTGCACTCCCTGGTCTGCGGCGGGAAGACCTACCCGTCGGCGGCGCGGGTGTTCGACGTCGACGGCGACAGCCCCGTCGCGGGCACCGTGCGGTTCGACTGGGATCCGCTGCGGTGGTTCGAGGAAGACGAGCCGATCTACGGCCACCCCCGCAACCCGTACTCCCGGGTCGACCCGCTGCGCTCACACCGCCACGTCCGTGTCGAGCTGGACGGAATCGTGTTGGCGGACACCACATCCCCGGTATTGCTGTTCGAAACCGGTTTGCCCACAAGGTATTACATCGATCCCACCGACGTCGCGTTCGAGCACCTGGAATCCAGCCCCACCCAGACGCTGTGCCCGTACAAGGGCGTGACGTCGGGCTACTGGTCGGTGCGCACCGGCGACACCGTGCACCCGGATTTGGCGTGGACGTATCACTATCCGCTGCCGGCGGTCGGCCAGATCGCCGGCCTGGTCGCCTTCTACAACGAGAAGCTCGACATCGTCGTCGACGGCAAAGCCCTGCCGCGGCCGCAAACGCAGTTCAGCTGAGCCGACACCGATTTCGCCGGGACGCGCGCAAACCGGCCGAATGTGACATTTGCCTCGTCGGCTCGAAAACCCTGAGAATTCCTTAATTATTCGGCCCGGCGCCGAAAATTCGGAAGCTTAGCCGCGCAGGCGATGCGCCTGGCAGGAGGCGTGGCTGCATTCGCTACCAACCGGACCGCGGTTTTGTGAATAAGGGGAATATAAGGGCGGATGCGGCCGTCGGTGTGACCTGCCCGACAGCCGCGGTTCCGGATCCATTTTGCGCGAAATCGGCTCGGTAAAATCCATGTAAAGCAGCCATCGACTGATGGCGGCAGCCCGCTTTTCGGCAGGGCCGCCGGTGTGTCGCAACGCGTTGTCCAGGCCACCAGGTGCCCGCGGGCGTATCACATTTGAAGCAAAGGCGGTGCCGGCATGCACGTTGTGAACCATCACAAGGACGATCACGTCATCGAGCTGGGTGCGGCGCCGGGATTCCCTCTGGTGGTCCGGGTTGCCGTGCGCCAGGGCCCGATCACCGACATCGTCGCCAGCCCCGACGGCACCCGGCTGATGGTGGCCAACAACGGTTACGACAGCGTCTCGGTCATCGACACCCACAGTTGCCGCGTCGTGCAAACCATCGACGGGCTCGACGAGCCCTTCGCCCTGGCCGTGGGCGGCCATGACACCCACCGCGCCTATGTCGGCACCGTGTCGTCGGCGTACGACGCGATCGAGGTCATCGACGCGGCGACCGGCACCGTCGTCGCGACGCACCCGTTGGCGCTCAACGTGAGCGACCTGGCGGTGAGCCCCGACGGCAACCGCGCCTACGCCAGCCGCAACGGCTCAAGCGGCCCCGACGTCGTCGTACTGAACACCAGGACAGGTCACGCCGAGGCGATCGCCCTGCCCACCCGGGCGGGCACCACCACGCAATGCGTGCGGTCCGGCGCCGACGGGCGCCGCCTCTACGTCGCCACCAACGGCCCGGCCGGCGGCCAGCTCGTCGTGGTCGACACGCACGCGCGGCGCGCCGCCAGCACAGTCGAGATCGGCCTGCCGATCCGCGACGTCGCGCTCAGCCCCAACGGCGCGATCGCCTACGTGGCCAGCTGCGCCCCCGAATTGGGCGCGGTGATCGACGTCGTCGACACCCGCACCGCCAAGATCACCGGCACCCGCAAGCTCGGCGAGATCGGTGGCTCGCCCGCCGGGGTCACCCAGCTGACGCTCAGCGGCGACGGCGATCGCGCCTACCTGGTCGGCGAGGACGGCATCACCGTGCTGTGCACGCTCACCCACGACGTCATCGGCACCATCGCGGTGGCCGGCCAGCCGTCGTGTGTGGTCGAAAGCGCCGACGCCAGATACCTGTACATCGCCGACTATTCCGGCACGGTCACCGTGGCGCCGGTCGCCTCGATCGTCGCGCTGGGCTCGGAGGTCTCGGAGGCCTCGATGGTCGGGGCCCCCGGCGAGTGGGTCGTGCCCGAGCTGCCGCAGTACGAGCCCGCCCTCGCCTGATCGCCCGGGTGAACCGCGCCTAAAACGCGTGTTGTCCGGGAACCCGTTTTCTCACGGCCGGGTGCGGCGATAGCATTCGCCCGACCGCCCCCGAGGCGGTGCCGCGTCGAGAGTAAGGCGGTACATCGATGGACAGCACGATGCAGGACTACCCGCTGACGATCGCCGCGATCATGCGGCACGGCTGCGGTGTGCACGGGGCGCGCACGGTCACCACCGCCACCGGCGACGGATACCGGCAGACCACCTACCGCGAGCTGGGTCAGCAGGCCGGCCAGTTGGCAAACGCGTTGCGCCGCCTCGGCGTTAGCGGGGACCAGCGCGTCGCGACGTTCATGTGGAACAACGCCGAACACCTGGCGACCTACCTCGCGGTGCCGTCGATGGGCGCGGTCCTGCACACGCTGAACATCCGCCTGTTCCCCGAGCAGATCGCCTACGTGGCCAACGAGGCGCAGGACCAGGTGGTGCTCGTCGACGCGTCACTGGCCAAGCTGCTGGCGCCGGTCCTGCCCGAGCTCGAGACCGTGCACACCGTGATCCTGGTGGGCGACGGCGACCCCGGGGCGCTGCAGCAATCCGGCAAGTCCGTGCTGCGCTACGCCGAAGTGATCGACGCCGAATCGCCGGACTTCGACTGGCCGCAGATCGACGAGCGATCCGCGGCCGCGATGTGCTACACGAGCGGCACCACCGGCAACCCGAAAGGTGTTGTCTACAGCCATCGTTCGAGTTACCTGCACACCATGGCTGCCTGCACCGTCAACGGCATCGGGGTGGGGGCCGTCGACTGCATCCTGCCGGTCGTGCCGATGTTTCACGCCAACGCCTGGGGGCTGCCGTACGCGGCGCTGATGGCGGGTGCGGACCTGGTGCTGCCCGATCGCCATCTCGATGCGAAGTCGCTGATCGACATGGTGGAAAAGCTGCGGCCCACCGTCACGGGCGCGGTGCCGACGATCTGGAACGACGTGCTGCACCGCCTGGACGACGAGCCCGACCACGACATGTCCTCGCTGCGCCTGGTGGTGTGCGGCGGGTCGGCCGTCCCGGTCTCGCTGATGCGCACGTTCGAGGAAAAGCACGGCGTGCAGATCCGCCAGCTGTGGGGCATGACCGAGACGTCGCCGATGGCCACCATGGCCTGGCCGCCGCCGGGCACCCCCGAGGACCAGCACTGGTCGTACCGGGCCACCCAGGGTCAACCCGTGTGCGGGGTGGAGATGCGCATCGTCGACGACGACGGCGCGGTGCTGCCCAACGACGGCGAGGCCGTGGGTGAGGTGGAAGTCCGCGGCCCGTGGATCGCGGGTTCCTACTACCTGGGCCGCGACGAGTCGAGGTTCGACTCCGGCTGGCTGCGCACCGGCGACGTCGGACGCATCGACGAGCGGGGCTTCGTCACCCTGACCGACCGCGCCAAGGACGTCATCAAGTCCGGCGGGGAATGGATTTCCTCGGTCGAGCTGGAGAACTGCCTGATCGGGCACCCCGAGGTGGTCGAGGCGGCCGTCGTCGGGGTCCCCGACGAGCGCTGGCAGGAGCGGCCGCTGGCGGTCGTGGTGGCCAAGGGCTCCTCGGTGAGCGCCGACGAGCTGCGAAAGTTCCTGGGGGACAAGGTCGCTCGGTGGTGGCTGCCCGAGCGGTGGACGTTCGTCGAGGAGATTCCGCGCACCAGCGTCGGCAAGTACGACAAGAAGGCCATCCGCGCGCGATACGCCGAGGACGGCTACGACGTGGCCGAGTCCCGCGACTGACCGTGGTGTGAGCGCGAGCAGGCGCAGAATCGCATAGTTCCGCGCCCAAACATGCGATTCTGCGTCTGCTCGCGAGGGAAAGGGCCTTCGGTAGCGTCGGGACCATGTGCCGACTTTTTGGCCTGCACGCCGGGACCCACGCGTGCACCGCCACGTTCTGGTTGCTGAACGCCCCCGACAGCCTGTCCGAGCAGAGCCGCAAAAACCCCGACGGCACCGGCCTGGGCGTGTTCGACGCGCACGGCCGCCCGCAGCTGCACAAGGAGCCCATCGCGGCGTGGCAGGACACCCAGTTCGCCACAGAGGCGCACGAGCTCACCGGTACCACGTTCATCGCCCACGTCCGCTACGCGACGACCGGTTCGCTCGACACCCGCAACACCCACCCGTTTCTGCAGGACGGCCGGATCTTCGCGCACAACGGCGTGGTCGAGGGCCTCGACGACGTCGACGCCCGGCTGCGCGGGCTCGGTACCGCGGACCTGGTCGGCGGCGAGACCGACTCCGAGCGGGTGTTCGCCCTCATCACCGGCTCGATCCGCGCCCGCGGCGGCGACGAAACCGCCGGCCTGATCGACGCCGCGCGGTGGCTCGCCGCCACCGTGCCCATCTACGCGGTCAACATCCTGCTCAGCACCGCCACCGACATGTGGGCGCTGCGCTACCCCGACGCCCACGAGCTCTACGTGCTGGACCGCCGCGACCACCACAGCGACCCCGAGTTCGACCTGCGCACCCACCGCATCCGCGCGCGGTCGGAGCACCTGTGCGCCCGCTCGTCGGTGGTGTTCGCCAGCGAACCGATGGACGACGACCGGCGCTGGAGCCTGCTGCAGCCCGGCGAGCTCGTGCACGTCGACGCCGGGCTTCAGGTCACCCGGAACGTGGTGCTGCCCGGCCCGCCCGCGCACCCGCTGCGCCGCTCCGACTTGAGCGCGCCGGCCCAGCAGGCGCAGCACTGACGTGGCAGGCAAACGCGCACTCGTGCTTGCCGGCGGCGGAATAGCCGGGATCGCCTGGGAGACAGGCGTTCTGCGGGGCATCGCCGACGAGTCGCCGGCCGCGGTACGGCTGCTGCTGGACTCCGAGGTGCTGGTGGGCACCTCGGCGGGCTCGGCGGTGGCCGCGCAGATCGGCAGCGGCGTCCCGCTCGAGGCGCTGTTCGACCGGCAGGTCGCCGCGGCGTCGGCGGAGATCGATTCCGGCGTCGACGTCGACGACATCGCCGAAATTTTCCTGACCGCCCTGGGCCGGCCCTACGACGAGACGCGCGACAAGACGCGCCAGCAGATGCAGCGCATCGGGGCGGTGGCGCTGGCGACCGAGACGGTTCCCGAGCCGGTGCGCCGCGAGGTGATCGCCGCGCGCCTGCCGTCGCACGACTGGCCGGAGCGGGTGCTGCGGCTGACCGCGATCGACGTCGCCACCGGCGAGTTGGTCGTCTTCGACCGGGACTCGGGTGCGGCGCTGGTCGACGCGGTCGCGGCCAGTTGCGCGGTGCCCGGGGCGTGGCCGGCCGTGACGATCGGCGGCCGCCGCTACATGGACGGCGGGGTGGCCAGCTCGGTCAACCTCGCTGTGGCCGCCGACTGCGACGCCGCCGTGGTGCTGGTGCCCTCCGGCGCCGACGCGCCCGCGCCGTTCGGCGAGGGCCCGGCCGCCGAGATCGCGGCGTTCGCCGGCCCGGTGTTCGCGGCGTTCGCCGACCCCGGCTCGCTGGCCGCGTTCGGCCCCAACCCCTTGGACCCGCGCTGCCGCATCGATTCGGCCGTGGCCGGGCGCGAACAGGGCCGGCGCGAGGCGGCGGCCGTGGCCCGGTTCCTGGGCGTCTGACCCGAGCTCAGCCCTCGACCACGGGCGTCAGGGTGGCTTGCACCGTGTCCAAGGCCTCGTTGGCCAGCGCCCGGCCCACCGCGATCACCTCCACCGCCCGGTGAAACTCCAGGCCCCGGCACGTCGAGCGCGGCACCTCGATCAGCAGGTCGGGCGGGTAGGCCGCCAGCGTGTGGCGCGCCAGCGCGGACTGGGCGATGTCGATGGTCCGGTTCATCACCTCGAAGCTGCCCAGCTTCGGCACGCCGGCGGCAATGTCGGCCACGTCGACGGCGGTGTCAATCTCGGTGTCGGCATCATCAGACCCGAACCGGCTCAGCACCGCCCGCGCGGTCGGCCGGTCCAGCAGCGAGCGGGCCGCCGCGGTGTCCAGCAACGCAGAAGTGCTGCGCACCATGCGATTCAGCCATTCCGCGGTGGCCCCCGGTTCCGCGTCGCCGGCGTCGCCGGCGTCTTCGGCTCCGCCGGCCTCGCTGCCGCTGAGGCTGACGGCGATGGTCAGATCGGCGTTGACCGCGGCGATCGGGGCCATCGGCAGCGGATCCAGGATCCCGCCGTCGGCGAGCAGGCGCCCGTCGAGCGCGTGCGGGGCGATCACACCCGGGATCGCGATGGACGCCCGGATCGCCTCGTCGAGCGGGCCGCGCTGGAACCACACCGACTTGCCGGCCAGCAGGTCGGTGGCGACCGCGGTGTAGGGATGGGCAGCTGCTCGATGGACACCGGGCCGAGGATGTCGCGCACGGCATCCAGGATCTTGCCCGCCCGCAGCACGCCCGCGGCGCTGATCGACGGGTCCAGCAGCCGCAGGATGGTGCGCTGCGTCAGGGACTTGGCCCAGTCGGCGAACTCGTCGAGGCGCCCGGCCGCGTGCAGGCCGCCGACCATCGCGCCCATCGAGGAGCCGGCGATCCCGACGATCTCGTAGCCGCGCGCCCGCAGCGCCTCGATCACCCCGATGTGTGCGTAGCCGCGGGCGCCGCCGCTGCCCAGCGCCAGCGCCACCCGCGTAGGTGAGGATCCGGCCATGCGTTCATTTTGCGCGGCGGGCCCGCCCGCTCGGCACTTTTTGTACCCGTGATCCCAATTCGACGGGCGCTACCCGCATTCGTCGTTGGCGGCGGCGTGCGCGGCGGTGATCACCGCGGCCTGGCGGGCCGGCGTCAGGTCCGACCAGCGCGCGTTCCAGGTGCCGGGCGTGCCCGACGGCGACGCCTGGACCATCGCCAGGTACGGCTCGAGCGGGGGCGAGCCGGTCGGGGGCTGGGCTTGCATCCACAGCTTCGCGGCGTGACAGGCCTGGAAATACTCCTCCTCCGTCGAGTCCGCGGGGACGTCGACCCGGGTCGTCACGCCGCCGGGGGAGAGACCGACGGCGCCCGGCGGGGCCGAAGCCGGGCCGCTCGGGATGCCCGACGGCCGCGCCGACGACGAAGTGGCCCCGCCGCCGGGGGCGCCGTGCGAGCAGCCCATGACCGCCACCAACAACGCCGCGACAACCGCCGCGCCCCGCCGCCCGGGGCGTTCACCGCACCAGCGCACCATCCCAATCTATGCAACACTGGCGGCCGTGACGGAGCGCTTCGGATTTTGCGAGTGTTGTCGGCCCTGACGCCGCCGCCCCTCGCCCCATCCGTTGACCCTGGAGCTCCCCGATGTCTGTTTCCGTTGCTTCTGTTCGCCTGCCCGCCTCGTCACCGTCGCCGGGACCCACCCGGCTGCGGGTGCCCGACTTGCTGCACGCCACCGACCGGGCCGCCGACCACGTGCTGTCCGGCCGCTGCGACCACCTGCTGCCCAAGGGCGGGATACCGGAGTCGACGCGCTGGTTCACCCGCATCCACGGCGACGAGGAACTCGACATCTGGCTGATCAGCTGGGTACCCGGGCGCTCCACCGAGCTGCACGACCACGGCGGCTCCCTGGGCGCGTTGACCGTAGTGTCCGGTTCGCTCAGCGAATACCGTTGGGACGGAAGGCGTTTGCGCCGCCGCCTGTTGGACGCCGGTGATCAGGCCGGGTTCCCCCTGGGCTGGGTGCACGACGTGGTGTGGGCGCCGCGGACCGTCCCCGAGCCGACCGGCCCCGCCGTGGCGTCGGCCCCCAAGGTCGCGCCGACGTTGAGCGTGCACGCCTACTCGCCGCCGCTGACGGCGATGTCGTACTACGAGGTCACCAACCGCAACCGGCTGCGCCGCCAGCGCACCGAACTGACCGACCAACCGGAAGGGCCGTGATGAGCCGCATCGACGTCGTCCTGCAATCGGCCCGGCGCCGGCTGCGCCGGCTTCCCGCCGCCGAGATACTCGACGCGCTGCGCCGCGGGGCGGTGCTGGTCGACATCCGGCCGCAGGCCCAGCGGTTTCGCGAGGGCGCGTTGCCGGGCGCCCTGGTGATCGAGCGCAACGTCCTGGAGTGGCGCTGCGACCCGACCAGCGACGCCCGGCTGCCGGAGGCCGTCGGCGACGACGTCGAATGGGTGATCGTGTGCTCGGAGGGCTACACGTCCAGCCTGGCGGCCGCCGCGTTGCTCGACATCGGCCTGATGCGGGCCACCGACGTCGTCGGCGGCTATCACGCGCTGGCTCGCGCCGGCGTGCTGGACCAGCTCGCCGCGGGTGCGGCGCTAACCGCTGGCGTGCAGCAGCGGCCGTAGCCGGGCCGTTTTGTCCGGCGTCCACCCGGGCGGCGACAGCACCGCCGCCCAGCCGTCGGCGACGTCGGCCACGTAGTGGTGGCCGTGCCCGTCGGGCACATCCTGGGCGACGGCCATGTCGGCCGAAACCTGCAGGAACGTCACCACCGGGATCCATTCGGTGTCGGGCAGCACGTCGTAGCCGCGAGGTTCGCGCAGCCAGCTCGGCCGGGCGAACAACAGGTCGGGCGTCCACCAGGCGATCGGGTCCGAGGCGTGCTGCAGGTAGACCACCCGCGGATGGTCCCACGCGGGATTCGGCCGACCCAAATCGCTTGCGCGAGCGACGAATCGGACGTTGCGCCCGTCGTGGTAGATCGGCAACCACTCCGGGGAACCGGCGTCGCGCGTCGAGGTCAGGTCGGTCCAGATGGTGTTTTGGAACGTCGGCCCGCTGAAAAGGGCGCCGTCGGTGCGGGCCAGCACGTTGTTGAGGCTCATGAACGGCGCCTCGCCGCCGAAGGATCCCAGGCTCTCGCCGAACACGACGAGCTTGGGACGCTTGCCCTCGGGCAGTTGGCGGACCAGCCGGTCGACGGCCTCGAACAGCGCCTGGCCCGCGTGCCGAGCATTCTCCTTGTCCACCAGGAACGACAGCCAGCTGGGCAGGAACGAGTACTGCATGGCCACGATCGCGGTGTTGCCGTTGTACATGTACTCCAGCGCCGACGCCTCGGCCTCGTTGATCCAGCCCGTCCCGGTGGTCGTCGCGACCGCGACGACGGCCCGCTGCAACCCGCCCTCGCGCTGTAATTCGCGCGCCGCGAGTTCGGCGGCCGCGGTGATGCCGTCGGCGGAATCCAGCCCGGCATAGGCCCGGATCGGCGCGGTGGCCGGGGCCCCGTTGAACGCCGTGAGCTGCTCGAGCCGGGGCCCGCCGTTGACGAAGATGCGGCCCTGGTGGCCCAGCGATTCCCACGACACCAGCGACTGCGGCCCGCCGGACCGCAACGAGGCTTTCGGTGGCGCGCTGTCGGGCATCATCTCGTTGTTGACCGAGGCGAAGGTGTTGTTCATGGTGCGCATCGCGAACTTGAGCACCACGCCGTTGAGCAGGGTGACCGTCAGCACGAAAAGGGCGACGACGACGATCGTCACCGACAGCCGAAACGGCGCGATCCGGTCGAGCTCACCGACGAGAAAGGCGACCAGCCAGTGGATGAACTGGCCGATTTCGACGAGCGTGAAAAGCACCACGAGCGAGAGGATCCCGGCGATCGGGTAGTCGTACCACTTGAGATGCTTGACGCCCATCAGGTCGCGCACGTTGTCCTGCCAGACGTGAAACCAGATCGCCATCAGCACCATGCCGATCGCCCCGACGGGGACCAGCACCTTCCACGCCCAGCGCGGGGCGGGCGGGCTGTGCTTGCGGGTGCGCATGTAGCGCACGAGCCAGACGGCGAAGACCCCGATCCCGTAGCCGATGGCCCCGGAGATCCCGCTGACCAGCCCCTGGAACACCGCACCGCGCGGCAGCAACGACGGCGTCAGCGAAAACAGGATGAAGATCAGGCCGACGGCGGTGCCGGTGAAGGTGTAATGGCGTACCCACCACGGCTTCTTGGGCCGGCCGGGCCCGCGAGGCTCTTCGGGAGCTTCCGGCTCGGCGTCGCGGCCGGCCTCGTCCTTGGGGACGGTCGTCGCGGGGCCCGGTTCGCTCATCGTTGCGGCCTAGCGGTGCGTGAAGTTGGGGGGCCGCTTCTCGACGAACGCCGCCATCCCCTCGGACTGATCCTCGGTGGCGAAGGTGGAATGAAACAGCCTGCGCTCGTAGAGAAGTCCCTCGGTCAGCGTCGATTCGAACGCGCGGTTGACGGCCTCCTTGGCCATCCGCGCCGCCGACCGCGACATCCGCGAGATCGTGGTGGCGACGGCCTTGGCCTCGCTCAGCAGGTCGTCGGCCGGCACCACGCGCGAAACCAGGCCGCTGCGTTCGGCTTCCGCGGCGTCGATGGTGCGCCCGGTCAGGATCAGGTCCATGGCCTTGGCCTTGCCGATGGCGCGGGTCAGCCGCTGCGAACCGCCCATGCCCGGCAGCACGCCGAGCTTGATCTCCGGCTGGCCGAACTTCGCCGTGTCGGCGGCGATGATCAGGTCGCACATCATCGCCAGCTCGCAGCCGCCGCCCAGCGCGTGCCCGGCCACCGCGGCGATCGTCGGGGTGCGGACGGCGGCCAGTCTGCCCCAGGCGGCGAAGAAGTCGGCGCCGAACGCGTCGGCGAAGCTCAGCCCCGCCATCTCCTTGATGTCGGCGCCGGCGGCGAACGCCTTGGCCGAGCCGGTGATGACGATCGCACCGATTCCGGGGTCGTCGTCGAGTTCGCTTGCCGCGCTGGTGACTTCGATCATCACCCGGCTGTTGAGCGCGTTGAGTGCCTGCGGCCGGTTCAGCGTGATGATCCCGACTCGCTCGTCGCGCTCGACGAGGATGGTTTCGTAGTCGTTTTCGGCCATGCCCTGCTCCTCCTAGAAGCTCAGGTCGTCGTCGACCGGCTCGAAATACGCCTCGACGTCAGCCGCGGTGACTTCGGCCAGCGTCGCCGGCGACCACTTCGGGTTGCGATCCTTGTCGATGATCTGCGCGCGGATGCCCTCTACCAGGTCGTGCGAGCGCGCCGACGCGCTCGACACCCGATAGTCCTGCACCAGAACGTCTTCCAGGGTTTCCAGTTTGGCGGCGCGGCGCACCGCCTCCAGCGCCACCGACACGGCGATGGGGGAGCGGGTGGCGATCAGGTCGGCGGCCTCGCGGGCCGCTGTGTCGGTGTGCCGCTGCAGCGCTGCGACGATGTCCGCGACGGTGCCGCCGGCAAAGCATTCGTCGATCCAATCACGTTGTGCGGCAAGGGGGCTCGTTGGCGGCTCGACGGCGTGACGGGCCAGCGCGCTGTCCGGGCCGTCGGCCACGATCGCCGCGGTGAACGCCTCGAGTTCGCCGTGCGGCACGTAGTGGTCGGCGAATCCCAGGGCGATGGCGTCGGCTCCGGAAAACGGCGCGCCCGTCAGCGCGGCGTGCAGCCCCAGCGCGCCGGGCGCGCGGGACAGCAGAAACGCGCCGCCGACGTCGGGGATGAACCCGATTCCCACCTCCGGCATGGCGATCTTGGAGGTGTCGGTCACCACCCGGGTGTTCGCGTGCGCGCTGACGCCGACCCCGCCGCCCATCACGATGCCGTCCATCAGCGACACGTACGGCTTGCCGAACCGGCCGATCTGCCCGTTGAGCAGATACTCGTCGCGCCAGAACCGCCGCACCTCGACGCCGTCCTTACGGGCGCTGTGGTAGACGGCCACCACGTCGCCGCCGGCGCACAGTCCGCGCTCGCCGGCTCCGGTCAGCACCACCGCGCGCAGCGAGTCGTCGTTTTCCCAGCGGGTGAGGACGTCGGTGAGGGTGTTGACCATCGGGTGATTCAGCGAGTTGATCGCCTTAGGGCGGTTGAGCGTGATCACGCCGACGCCGTTGTCCACGCGGGTCAGGACTTCGTCGGATGTGTCGGAATCCTCCGTCACGCGCCAGCCTCCCTCAGGGTTCGTCGCCGCCCGGTCTCGACCAGCAATCTAGATCGTCACGAGAGCAGCGGTGGCCGCGGGTAAGGTTTATGTTTGATCGCGGCGACAACAGCACAGGTCGAGTAGCAGGTCTGCGGGAACCCGGATGGGCCGCTGATCGTTGAGCAGGTCATCCACAGTTATCAGGAAGGATCCGACGGTGCGGGAGACAAGCAACCCGGTATTTCGTTCGCTGCCTAAGCAGAGGGGCGGATACGCGCAATTCGGCACTGGCGCGCCGGCCCAGGGCTACTACCAGCAGGCGGACCCCTACGCCGCGGTTCCCTACCAGGAAACCAAGGCTTCGCGGCCGCTGACCATCGACGACGTCGTCACCAAGACGGGCATCACGCTGGCCGTGCTGACCGCCGCGGCCGTCGTCTCCTACTTCCTGGTGTCCGCCAACCTCGCGCTGGCGATGCCGTTGACCCTCATCGGTGCGCTCGGTGGCCTGGTGCTGGTGCTGATCGCGACGTTCGGCCGCAAGCAGGACAATCCGGCGATCGTGCTCAGCTACGCCGTCCTCGAGGGGCTGGCACTCGGCGCGATCTCGTTCGTGTTCGGCAACTTCCAGGTCTCCAACGCCAATGCCGGCGCGCTGATCGGGGAGGCCATCCTCGGCACCTTCGGGGTGTTCTTCGGGATGCTCGTCGTCTACAAGACCGGCGCCATCCGCGTCACGCCCAAGTTCACCCGGATGCTGGTCGCCGCGATGTTCGGCGTGCTGGCCCTGATGCTGGGCAACTTCGTGCTGGCGATGTTCAACGTCAACCACGGCACCGGCCTGGGCCTGCGCAGCGGCGGCACCATCGCGATCATCTTCTCGCTGGTGTGCATCGGCATCGCCGCGTTCAGCTTCCTCATCGACTTCGACGCGGCCGACCAGATGATCCGCGCCGGGGCGCCGGAGAAAGCGGCGTGGGGCATCGCGCTGGGCCTGACCGTGACGCTGGTCTGGCTGTACCTCGAGATCCTGCGCCTGCTCAGTTACCTACAAAACGACTAGCTGCGTTCGCAAAAGCCCCCGCTCCGCGCGGGGGCTTTTTGCATCTTTTTGCGTTCACTCTGCGCTGGTGGCGGGGTCTACTCGTACTTTCGCGCCATAGACGCAGACTCAGCGCTTGATACGGGCGTCCCAGGCCTGGCGAACCCGGCGAATGATGTCGTAGGGGCGCTGGCGGGAAACCACTCGGATGACGGTCCACCCGGCTTCGGCGATGTACTCCTGCCGTTCGACGTCCCCGGCGAACTGCTCCGGATTCGTCCAATGCTGTTCGCCGTCGTACTCGGCGGCAACCATCATGTCCTGCCAGCCCATGTCGAGGAAGTACCGGGGAAAGCCGTCTGACCCCAGCACGGGAATCTGGGTCCGCGGCTTCGGGAAGCCCGCGTCGATCAGCAGCAATCGCAGCCACGTTTCCTTCGGCGACTGGGCTCCGGCGTCAACCAATTCCAGCGCTCGCCCCAATTGGCGCAGGCCGCGCGTATGACGATGGTGGGCGGCCAGCTCCTCGACGTCTTTTACCTTGAAGTCGGTGGCTGCCGCGAGTGCATCGAGGCGGGCGAGGGCGAGGCCGATGCTTCCGCGCCTGCCGAGGTCGAACGCGGTGCGCTCGGGTGTGGTCACACTCAGGAGGCCGAGCCGCTGGTATTCGTCGCTCAGCAATAGCTCGTGGCGCGTCACGACGCCTCGCGGCGCTCTGGCGTTGCGCCAGATCAATTCAATCGGTGCGTCGGAGTCGACCCACTTGGCGCCGTGCATCGCCGAGGCCGCGGCACCGGCGACCACTGCCTCGCGGTTCGACCAGAGCCAGGCGGCCATGGCGCGCTGCCGCAGCGACGGTTCGACGCGCTTAACCAAATAGATGTCGGGCATGATCGCGCGGTAATACCTGCGCAGCTCGTGCCGACTGAGCTCGCCGGCGGCGCGCGCCTCACTGCCGATGAACGGCTGACGGACGGGCTTCATGCGGGCATGGTGGCAGCCCGCACCGACACCCGTCGTTCACTCTGCGCTGAGGGCGGGCTCTACTCGCACTTTTGCGCCATAGACGCAGACTCAACGCGAGGAATTAGGACAGGCGCTCGATCACCATCGCCATACCCTGCCCGCCGCCGACGCACATGGTCTCCAGGCCCAGCGTCTTGTCGTGGCTCTGCAGGTTGTTGATCAGCGTGGTGGCGATGCGCGCCCCGGTCATGCCGAACGGGTGACCCAGTGCGATCGCCCCGCCGGACACGTTCAGCTTGTCCTCGTCCATGCCCAGCTCCCGCGCCGAGCCCAGCACCTGCACCGCGAACGCCTCGTTGATCTCGTAGAGGTCGATGTCGCCGATCGACATGCCGGCGCGCTCCAGCGCCTTCTTGGACGCCTCGATCGGGCCAAGGCCCATGATCTCCGGGGACAGCCCGCTGACCCCGGTGGACACGATGCGGGCCAGCGGCGTGAGCCCCAGTTCCTTGGCCTTGGTGTCGCTGGTGATCACCAGCGCGGCCGCGCCGTCGTTGAGGGGACACGCGTTGCCCGCGGTCACGGTGCCGTTGGGCCGGAACACCGGCTTGAGCTCGGAGACCTTCTCGTAGGTGGTGCCCGCGCGGGGGCCGTCGTCGGTGCTGACGGTGCTGCCGTCGGGCAGGGTCACCGGTGTGATCTCGCGCTCGAAGTGCCCGCTCTTGATGGCCTCCTCGGCGCGGTTCTGGCTGCGCACGCCCCAGCGGTCCTGGTCTTCGCGGCTGATGCCGGTCATGATCGCGACGTTCTCGGCGGTCTGCCCCATCGCGATGTACACGTCGGGCAGGTTCCCGTCGGCGCGGGGGTCGTGCCACTCGTCGGCGCCGGCGGCCGCCGCGGCCGAACGCTCCTGGGCCTCGTTGAACAGCGGGTTCTTGGTGTCGGGCCACGAGTCGGAGTTGCCCTTGGCAAACCGCGAGACGGTCTCCACGCCGGCGGAGATGAACGCGTCGCCCTCGCCCGCCTTGATCGCGTGGAACGCCATGCGCGTGGTCTGCAGCGACGACGAGCAGTACCGGTTGACGGTGGTGCCGGGCAGGAAGTCGTAGCCGAGCTCGACGGCGACGACGCGCGCCATGTTGAAGCCGGACTCGCCGCCGGGCAGGCCGCAGCCCAGGATGAGGTCGTCGATCTGGTGCGGGTTCAGCGCGGGCACCTTGTCCAGGGCGGCGCGCACCATCTGGGCGGCCAGGTCGTCGGGCCGCATGCTCACCAGCGACCCCTTCATGGCGCGGCCAATCGGCGAGCGGGCGGCAGAGACGATGACGGCTTCAGGCATGGCAATTCACTCCAGATCAGTTCCGGTGAGGCTGGGCTCGCCGACGGGCTAGCTCAAATCTAGTCGGTGCCCACCGAAGCGTCGGCCCCGACGCCCAGCTCGTCAAGCACCGCGCGCAGCAGCACCTCGGCGGCCAGCGCGTAGGCCGCCGCGGAGGGGTGGTAGCCGTCGGCGGAGAACATCTGGTCGGGCGCGGCCCGGAACCGGGGCGCCAGCAGCTGCGCCATGGGGACCGGCACGCCGCCGGCCGCCCGGGCGGCCGCCGCCTGGGCGCGCGCAAGCTGCGACGTCCTCGCATGCGCCAGCGACCGCAGCGGCTGCGGGATGGCGCTGATGACCCCCAGATCCGGGCAGGTGCCCACGATCACCACCGCCCCGCGGGCGCGCAGCCTGCGGACGGTCAAGCCCAGCCGCTCGGCCGACTGGCTGATCCCGTTGAGGGCCGTCACGTCGTTGGCGCCGAGCATCAGCACGGCCACGTCCGGCGGCGGTCCGGCGACGAACATCGCATCGACCTGGCCCGCAACGCCTTTCGACGTGGCCCCGACGATGGCCTTGGTGCTCAGCCGGACGGCCCGGCCGGTGCGCTCGGCCAGCCCGCGCGCGATCAGGACGCCGGGCACCTCCTCGGCGCTTCGGCAGCCGTAACCGGTGGCCGTCGAGTCGCCGAAGATCATCAGGCACATGTCGGCAGGCATGCCGCGGCGCCACCGCTGCACGGGCCCGCCGCCGCGGGTGTACACGCCGTCGGAGCGCGGCGGCGCATCCCAGGCCTTCGGGATCACGGTGCGCGTGTGCGCCGCCTGGCCGACCAGCAGGTTGCGTGCGCCCAGGTAGGCCGTGCCCGTCGACGCGAGTGCCCCCGCTGTGGCCAGGGCGATCGTCGAACGACGCGGCACCCTAATGGTCACGGCATCAGTTTAGGTCGGCTTCGGGGTTTGCGCGGGCGCCTGAAAAACAAAGTGGTCACGTTGTGAATCAAATGTGGTATCAAATCAGATTCTTCAAATGTTCTACTCAGTAACGCCTGTCAAGCTAAGTTCAAGGGGTTGGCTGATCGCCCTGCTGAACCAGACGCTCAGCGGCCTCGTCACATGCTGTATCGGACTACAAGAACCTACAAAGGCGTAGGAAGTGGTGAGCATGACCGCACCCAGTGAGGTATCCGGGTCGCCCCGGAATGCCATTCGGCCACACGAGATCCTCAAACGACGTAAAGTTGAGGCACGCAGATTTGCCATCAGCGACGGCGCGCCGGTCGAGGTCCTCGAGTCCGGGCCCAGCGTTGCTGCGCGGGTCGCCACCCTGGCTTCGCGGTTGACCATCCGCCCGGTCCTGGCCGTCGGTAGCCACGTTCCCAACCTGCCCTGGCCCTGGGGCCTCATCGACGTCGCGGCCCGGGTCCTGCTTCCGGTGTCGGCCACCGTCCGCGAGACCGTGAACTTGCCTAATGCGTCGGCGCAGCTGGTTCGCGCCCCCGGCGTGCTGCCCGCGGACGGCACCCGGCGGGTCATCGTCTATCTGCACGGCGGCGCGTTTTTGACCTGTGGAGCAAACTCCCACGGCCGGCTCATCGAGGCGTTGTCCAAGTTTGCTGATTCGCCCGTGCTCGTCGTCAACTACCGGCTGCTGCCCAAGCATTCGGTCGGGATGGCGCTCGACGACTGCCACGACGCCTACCGGTGGCTGCGCGAGCGCGGCTACGAGCCCGACCAGATCGTGCTCGCCGGCGACTCCGCCGGCGGCTATCTCGCGCTGGCCCTCGCGCAGCTTCTTCAGGCCGAAGGGGAGGCGCCCGCGGCGCTGGTGGCGATCTCGCCACTGCTGCAACTAGCAAAGGAATGCAAGCAGGCCCACCCGAACATCAAGTCCGACGCGATGTTCCCCGCGAAGGCCTTCGATGCCCTCGTTGCGTTGGTTGCTGGCGCGGCCGAAAAGCGCATCGTCGACGGCAAACCCGAAGAGGTGTACGAGCCCCTAGAGCACATCAAGCCCGGCCTGCCGCGCACCCTCATCCACGTCTCCGGATCCGAGGTGCTGCTGCACGACGCGCAGCTGGCGGCGAGCAGGCTGGCGGCGGTCGGGGTGCCGGCCGAGGTTCGGGTCTGGCCGGGCCAGGTCCACGACTTCCAGCTGGCCGCGCCGCTGGTGCCCGAGGCGATCCGTTCGCTGCGCCAGATCGGCGACTACATCCGCGAAGCCACCGGCTAAGCCGCGGACCGGCGGGTGTGCGCCGCCCGAAACCGCCTGAGACGATGAACGCATGCGGATCGCGCAGCACATCAGTGACCTCATCGGCGGGACACCGCTGGTTCGGCTGAACTCCGTCGTCCCCGACGGCGCCGGCACCGTGGCGGCCAAGGTCGAATACCTCAACCCCGGTGGCAGCTCCAAGGACCGGATCGCGGTGAAGATGATCGACGCCGCCGAGGCCAGCGGGCAGCTGCGGCCGGGCGGCACCATCGTCGAACCCACGTCGGGCAACACCGGCGTCGGCCTCGCCCTGGTTGCCCAGCACCGCGGGTACAAGTGCGTGTTCGTCTGCCCCGACAAGGTCAGCGAGGACAAGCGCAATGTGCTGCTGGCCTACGGCGCCGAGGTCGTGGTGTGCCCGACGGCGGTGCCGCCCGATCACCCGGACAGCTACTACAGCGTCTCCGACCGGCTCGTCACCGAGATCGACGGTGCCTGGAAGCCCGACCAGTACGCCAACCCGGAGGGCCCGGCCAGCCACTACGCCACCACGGGGCCGGAGATCTGGGCCGACACCGACGGCAAGATCACGCATTTCGTCGCCGGAATCGGCACCGGCGGGACGATCACCGGCGCGGGCCGCTACCTCAAGGAGGTCTCCGCCGGCCGGGTCCAAATCGTCGGCGCCGACCCGGAAGGGTCGGTGTATTCGGGCGGCAGCGGGCGGCCCTATCTGGTCGAGGGCGTCGGCGAGGACTTCTGGCCGCAGGCCTACGACCGCACGGTGCCCGACGAGATCGTCGCCGTCTCGGACTCCGACTCGTTCAACATGACCCGGCGGCTGGCGCGCGAAGAGGCGATGCTGGTCGGCGGGTCGTGCGGGATGGCGGTGGTTGCCGCGCTCAAGGTCGCCGAGGAAGCCGGCCCCGACGCGCTGGTCGTGGTCCTGCTGCCCGACGGCGGGCGGGGCTACATGTCCAAGATCTTCAACGACGGGTGGATGTCGTCGTACGGGTTCCTGCGGGCCCGCCTCGACGGGTCGACCGAGGAGGCCTCCGTCGGCGACGTGCTGCGCCGCAAATCGGGGGAGCTTCCCGACCTCGTGCACACCCATCCGTCGGAAACGGTGCGCGACGCCATCGGCATCCTGCGCGAGTACGGCGTCTCGCAGATGCCCGTGGTCGGCGCCGAGCCGCCGGTGATGGCCGGCGAGGTGGCCGGCAGCGTGTCCGAACGCGAGCTACTGTCCGCCGTCTTCGAGGGGCGGGCGAAACTGGCCGACGCCGTCGCGCTGCACATGAGCCCGCCGCTGCCGATGATCGGCGCCGGCGAGTTGGTCAGCGCCGCGGGCAAGGCATTGCGCGACTGGGACGCGCTGATGGTGGTTGAGCAGGGCAAGCCGGTCGGGGTCATCACCCGCTATGACTTGTTGGGCTTCCTGTCCGACGGGCCCCGCCTGTTGAGCGGCCGGCGTTAGCCGGGGGGCGCGGCCGCACGGCCTCGGGTACTGTAATGCGGCCTGGTTCAGCTAACGCACTGGAGGGTTGCCCATGACCGACCAACCGTCGTCCGGCGAGTCCTACCAGCCGCCCCCCGGCCCGCCCGGCGGGCACCAGCCCCCGCCCCCGCCGCCGCCCCCCGGCGGCGGTTCCTACCCCCCGCCGCCGCCCCCGACGGGCGGGTTCGCGCCGCCCCCGCCCGGGCCGGCGATCCGCGCCCTGCCGACGGAGTCCTACACGCCGTGGCTCACCCGGGTGCTGGCGTTCATCGTCGACTACATCCCGGTGGTCGTCCTGGTCGGCATCGGCGCGCTGGTGCAGGCCCTCACCACGCAGCAGACGTGCACCAGCGACATCAGCCAGTACAGCGTCAACCAGTACTGCGTCACCCAGACCAGCGCCATCGGCATGCTGGTGTTCTGGTTGGCGTGGCTGGCCGCGATCGCCTACCTGGTCTGGAACTACGGCTACCGCCAGGGCACCACGGGGTCGAGCGTCGGCAAGTCGGTGATGAAGTTCAAGGTCGTCAGCGAGGTCACCGGCCAGCCGCTCGGCTTCGGGATGTCGGTGGTGCGCCAGATCGCGCACTTCGTCGACCAGATCATCTGCTACATCGGTTACCTGTTCCCGCTGTGGGACGCCAAGCGACAAACGTTGGCGGACAAGATCATGACGACGGTGTGCCTGCCGATCGAAGGAACCTGAGCGGCGCCGAAAGAGGCTGTCACTAGGCTGGTCCCCGATGAGCGAGGACCGTAGCGCACCGCACCCCTTCGCCGGGTTGGCGACCAAAGCCATTCACGCCGGCTACCGCCCGGACCCGGCGACCGGGGCGGTGAACGCGCCGATCTACGCCAGCAGCACGTTCGCCCAGGACGGCGTCGGCGGCCTGCGCGGCGGATTCGAATACGCCCGCACCGGCAACCCGACGAGGGCCGCGCTGGAGGCCGCGCTGGCGGCCGTCGAGGGGGGCGCCCACGGGCGGGCGTTCGGCTCGGGGATGGCTGCCACCGACTGCGCGCTGCGGGCGATGCTGCGGCCCGGCGACCACGTCGTCATTTCCAACGACGCCTACGGCGGCACGTTCCGGCTGATCGACAAGGTCTTCACGGTGTGGAACGTCTCCTACACGCCGGTGGCGCTGTCCGACCTCGACGCCGTGGCCGCGGCGATCACCCCGCAGACCCGGCTGGTCTGGGTGGAGACCCCGACCAATCCGTTGCTGACGATCGCCGACATCACCGCGATCGCCGACATGGCGCGCGAACGTTCGGCAAAGGTATTGGTGGACAACACCTTTGCGTCACCCGCGCTGCAGCAGCCGCTCACGCTGGGAGCCGATGTCGTGCTGCACTCGACCACCAAATACATCGGCGGGCACTCCGACGTGGTGGGGGGTGCGCTGATCACCAACGACGCCGAGCTCGACGACGCGTTCGCCTTCCTGCAGAACGGGGCGGGCGCCGTGCCCGGCCCGTTCGACGCCTACCTGACGATGCGCGGCCTGAAGACCCTGGTGCTGCGCATGCAGCGGCACAGCGAAAACGCTCTGGCCGTCGCGGAATTCCTCGCCCGGCATCCCGCCGTGGACGCGGTGCTGTATCCGGGCCTGCCGTCGCACCCCGGGCACGATGTCGCCGCGCGGCAGATGCGCGGCTTCGGCGGCATGGTCTCGGTGCGCATGCGCGGCGGCCGGCGGGCGGCGGAAAAACTGTGCGCCGGCACCGAGGTGTTCATCCTGGCCGAGTCGCTGGGCGGCGTGGAGTCGCTGATCGAGCTGCCCAGCGCGATGACGCATGCGTCGACGGCGGGTTCGCAACTGGAGGTGCCCGACGACTTGGTGCGGCTGTCGGTGGGCATCGAGGACCTCGCGGACCTGCTGGGCGACCTCGACGCGGCGCTGAGTTAGCGAGCTACCCGGTCCTCAGGAGTGGTAGGGCTCCGCGCTGAGCAGGGTGACCTTGACGGTGTTGCCGTTGGGCACCACGTAGCTGCGGGTCTCACCCACCTTGGCGTCGATCAGCGCGTTGCCCAGCGGTGAGTTGGGCGAATACACCTCGAGCTTGCCCTCGTTGACGCCCTCCTGGCGGGTGGCGATCAGAAACTTCTCTTTGTCGGACTCGTCGCCGTCGTAGTAGACCTCGACGACCGAGCCCGGCAGCGCGACGCCGGACTGCTTGGGCGCCTCGCCGACTTTGGCGTTGTTGAGCAGGTCCTGCAATTGGCGGATGCGGGCCTCCTGCTGCCCCTGCTCTTCGCGGGCCGCGTGGTAGCCCCCGTTCTCGCGGAGGTCGCCCTCCTCGCGGCGGTCGTTGATCTCGGCGGCGATGACCGGGCGATTCGCGATCAACTGGTCGAGCTCCGCCTTGAGTCGGTCATGTGACTCCTGGGTCAGCCAGGTCACCTGAGTGTCCGTCATCTCGTCGTGCTCCTCGTGATTGTCAAGCTGTAAGCCTGTGCGCCGGTGCCGCCCCGCTTAGCGCCGCTCCGTCTTTGACGGCCTCTAATGCAGCAATACACGGTCCCTGCGGGAACCGTGCATCCAGCCATGTTACCACCGCGCCAACCGGCGATAACCGGATATTTCCTGTTCGGACTCAGGACCCGCGCAGGTAGCCGGGCACGTCGGTGCCGCAGCCGTAGATGTCGGCCATGACCGGCGGCTGGAAGGATTTCACCGTCGTCGTCACCTGCACCGTGCGCTGGTCGGATGGCGGCACCAGCACCTCCCGCCGGCCTGTCTCGGCGCCATCCTTGGCCCGCACCCGCACGATGCAGTCCACCGGGCGTGACGGGTCGGATCGCGTCACGCTGATCGTCACCGACGCGGTCTCATCATCGATCAGTCGGTAGGCGGCCAACGAGCCGGCGACGTCACCGGTGCCGAGCCGCTGATAGCCGGCGACCGCGATGGCGACGCCCGCGGCTGTGGCCAGCGCGGCCAAGCCGATGGCCAGGCGGCGGCGGGACACGCGCGAAAGCCGCGGCCGCCCGTAGCGGGATTCGGGTCGCGAAAGGGGAGCTTCGGTCATGCCTGGGTATGCCTGTGCGGTCGGCTGCCGGACCCTTACCGGCAGGATGCAACGATCGGAACTGGAATTATAAGGTCGCTTCTAGTTCTTCTAGCTATTCGTGGTGAGCAGCGATCCGAGAAGGGGGCACGTGAGCGGGCTGCGGTTGATGGCGGTGCACGCGCACCCCGACGACGAGTCGAGCAAGGGCGCGGCCACGCTGGCCCGCTACGCCGACGAGGGTCACCGGGTTCTCGTGGTGACGTTGACGGGGGGCGAGCGCGGCGAGATTCTCAACCCGGCGATGGACCTGCCCGACGTGCTGGAGCACATGGCCGAAATCCGCCGCGACGAGATGGCGAAGGCCGCCGAGATCCTCGGCGTGCAGCACACCTGGCTGGGTTTCGTCGACTCCGGCCTGCCCAAGGGTGACCCACCGCCCCCGCTGCCCGACGGCTGCTTCGCCCTGGTGCCGCTGGAGGTGCCCGTCGAGGCGCTGGTGCGCGTGGTGCGCGAGTTCCGGCCGCACGTGATCACCACCTACGACGAGAACGGTGGCTATCCCCACCCCGATCACATTCGCTGCCATGAGGTTTCGGTCGGCGCCTTCGAGGCGGCCGGTGACTACGCCCGCTTCCCGGACGCGGGCGAGCCGTGGACCGTGTCCAAGTTGTACTACAACCACGGGTTTTTGCGCGCGCGCATGCAGCTGCTGCACGACGAGTTCGTCAAGCACGGCCAGGAGGGCCCGTTCCAGAAGTGGCTCAAGCACTGGGATCCCGAGCACGACCCGTTCGAGTCCCGGGTGACGACGCGGGTCGAGTGCTCGGCGTATTTCGACCGGCGCGACGACGCCCTGCGCGCGCACGCCACCCAGATCGACCCGAACGCCGAGTTCTTCGCCGCCCCCATCGCGTGGCAGCGGCGGCTGTGGCCCACTGAGGAATTCGAGCTGGCCCGCTCCCGCGTCCCGGCCAAACTGCCCGAGGACGACCTGTTCGCCGGAATCGAGGGCGACGAGTGAACCACCACCTGCTCAGGCTGATCGCCGACGCACCTCGCAACCATGGGCCCGACTTCGGCAAGGCCAGCCCGGTGGGGCTGCTGGTCGTGGTGCTGCTGCTGATCGCGACCCTGCTGCTGTTGCGCTCGATGAACAAACAGCTCAAGAAGGTGCCCAAGACGTTCGACCCGGAGCACCCCGAGCCGGATCAAGCCGCCGACGAGGGCACCGACACGGTCGACCCGGCCGTCGACGAGGCCCCCGAGCAGGCCAACGGGTCGACGCGGGCACCGGGACCGGGCGATGAGCCCGGCTGAACCGGCCGGGACGAACACGCTCGGGCTGGCCACCAGCCCGTATCTGCGCCAGCACGCCGACAATCCGGTGCACTGGCAGCAGTGGACGGCGGCGGCGCTGGCCGACGCCGCCGCGCGCGACGTGCCGATCTTGCTGTCCATCGGCTACGCCGCCTGCCACTGGTGTCACGTGATGGCCCACGAATCGTTCGAAGACGACGAGGTGGCCGCCGCGATGAACGCGGGATTCGTCTGCGTCAAGGTCGACCGCGAGGAGCGCCCGGATATCGACGCGGTCTACATGAACGCCACCGTCGCGCTCACCGGGCAGGGCGGCTGGCCGATGACGTGTTTTTTGACACCCGACGGCCGTCCGTTCTTCTGTGGCACGTACTACCCGAAAGATGGCTTCTTGCAACTGCTTTCGGCGGTCTCTGCCACCTGGCGGGAGCGGCGCGGTGAGGTCGAGGAGGCCTCCGATCACATCGCCGGCGAGCTGCGCAAGATGGCCGGCGGGCTGCCCGCGGGGGGCCCGGACGTGGCGCTGGGGCTATGCGACCACGCCGTCGCCGCGGTGCTCGCCGACCAGGACACCGCGCACGGCGGGTTCGGCGGCGCCCCCAAGTTCCCCCCGTCGGCGTTGCTCGAGGCGCTGCTGCGCAACTACGAGCGCACCGGGTCACCGGTGGCGCTGGAGGCCGTCGCGCGCACCGGCTCCGCGATGGCCCGCGGCGGCATCTACGACCAACTCGCCGGCGGCTTCGCCCGCTACAGCGTCGACAACGCGTGGGTGGTACCGCATTTCGAGAAGATGCTGTACGACAACGCATTGCTGCTGCGCACCTACGCGCACTGGGCCCGCCGCACCGGCGACCCGCTGGCCCGCCGCATCACCGCGCAGACCGCGGCGTTTCTGCTCGGCGAGCTGGCCGAGGGCGACGTGTTCACGTCCTCGCTGGACGCCGACGCCGCCGGCCGCGAGGGCTCGACCTACGTCTGGACCCCGGCGGAGCTCGACGAGGTGCTCGGCCCCGACGACGGGGGTTGGGCCGCAGAGCTTTTCGCCGTCACCCCGTCCGGCACGTTCGAACACGGGACCTCGGTGCTGCAGCTGCCCGCCGATCCGGACGACGGACAACGCGCCGAGCGCGTCCGGACCGCGCTGCTGGCCGCGCGCCGCACCCGCGCCCAGCCGGGCCGCGACGACAAGGTCGTCACGGCATGGAACGGGTTGGCGATCACCGCGCTGACCGAATCCAGTGTGGCCCTGGGTGATTCAGGGCTGGCCGACGCCGCGCGGCGGTGCGCGCGGGCGCTGCTGGACACCCACGTCGTGGACGGTCGGCTGCGCCGCGCCAGCCTGGGCGGGGTGGTCGGCGACAGCCCCGGCATCCTCGAGGACCACGCGATGCTGGCCACCGGGCTGCTGGCGCTCCACCAGCTGACCGCCGAACACGAGTGGCTGACGGCCGCGACCGGGCTGCTGGACACCGCGCTGGCCCACTTCGCCGACCCGCAGCGCCCCGGCCGCTGGTTCGACACCGCGGACGACGCCGAACAGCTGATGCTGCGCCCCGCCGACCCGCTGGACGGGGCCACGCCGTCCGGCGCGTCGTCGATCACCGAAGCGCTGCTGACCGCCGCGCATCTGGCCGACGGGGAGCGCGCCGAGCGGTACCTGCGCGCGGCGGGCGACGCGCTGGGCGCGCACTCCGTGCTGCTGGAGCGCGCGCCGCGCTCGGCGGGACATTGGCTGGCGGTGGCCGAAGCCGCGGTCCGCGGGCCGCTGCAGGTCGCGGTGGCCTGCGACCCTTCAAAAGGCGAGCGCTCGGAGTTGCTGGCCGCGGCGCGCCTGCTGGCGCCCGGCGGGGCGATCGTTGTCGGCGGCCCGGTGGACTCGTCGGCGCTGCTGGCCGGGCGCGACAGGGTCGCCGGCGTCGACGCCGCCTACGTGTGCCGCGGTCGGGTATGCGACCTGCCGGTGACCGGGTCGGCGGAACTGGCGGCCGCCCTGAATGTTTCGGGGCCCTGGTCCGGCGGCTAATCTGCGTCCCATGCCGAATGCCCCGGAGAAGGCCCAAGCGATCGCCGACACCATCAGGCGTTACGTCGCGCTGCTCGCCGACGGCAGCGTGGACGATCTCGTCGGCTTCTACGCCGACGACGCCACCCTCGAGGACCCCGTCGGCGGCGAGGTGCACATCGGCACCACGGCGATCCGCGGCTTCTACTCGGCCCTCGACGGCATGCAGCGCGAAAGCGAGCTGGTGTCGTTGCGGGTCTCCGGCAACGAGGCGGCGTTTCAGTTCCGGCTGACCGTGACCGCCGGCGAGCACAAGGTGCGGGTCGAGCCGATCGAGGTGATGGCGTTCGACGCCCGCGGCAAGGTCACGTCCATGAAGGCCTACTGGTCGGAGGCCGACGCGACTCAGCTCTAGCGGTCAGGCGGGGTGTCCGACATAGAAGACCGCGAGCCACATCGCGATGTAGTGCAGGATCGCCGCGATCGCCGTCAGGGCGTGGAAAAACTCGTGATAGCCGAACGTCTTCGGCCACGGGTCCGGCCAGCGCAGCCCGTAGAGCAACCCGCCGATGCTGTAGAACGCGCCGCCGACGGCGAGCAGAACCATCGCGGCCACCCCGGCCACGTGAATGATCGTCGGGGCGTACCACACCGCGACCCAGCCCAGCAGCAGATACAGCGGTACGCCCACCCAGCGCGGTGCCGTCGGCCAGCACACCTTCAACACGATGCCCGCCAGCGCCCCGCCCCACACGATCCACAGCACCAGCCGTCCGTCGGCCGGCGGCATCGCCAGCAACGCGAACGGCGTGTAGCTGCCGGCGATGAACACGAAAATCATCGAATGGTCGAGCCGCTTCATCCGGTTGCGGGTTTTGGCGGACTTCCAGTTGACGCGGTGGTAGGTGGCGCTGACGGCGAACATCGCCACGGTGGCCAGGGCGTAGGCGAACGTGGCGAGCCCGGCGCGGGTGGACTCCACCGGCCACGACACCGACACCAGGGTCGCGCCGCACACGATCGCCAGCCAGGCGGCGTAGAAGTGGATCAAGCCGCGCATGCGCGGCTTGCCCAGGGCCTGGGCGGCGCCCTCGGCCAGTTGCTCGACGGGATTGCCGGGCGCGAGTACCTCGGGCTCCGAGTTCTCCGACGTGGTGGTCTCGCTGCTCATGCCCATCAACAGTAGTCGGGGCCGGCCGCGAGACGCTCCCGGACGTGCGCTGACCGGCCCGAATTGACCTTAAAACGCGGCCGGAATTTGTCGCCGCCCACAGTAGTGTGGAGCTTCGTGGAGATCATCCCGCCGCGGCTCAAGGAGCCGTTGTACCGCGTCTACGAGCTGCGGCTGCGGCAGGGCCTGGCGGCCGCCAAATCCGAACTTCCCCGCCACATCGCCGTGCTGTGCGACGGCAATCGGCGCTGGGCGCGCAACGCCGGCTACGACGACGTCAGCTACGGCTACCGGATGGGCGCCACCAAGATCGCCGAGATGCTGCGGTGGTGCCAGGACGCGGGCATCGAGATGACGACCGTGTACCTGCTGTCGACCGAAAACCTGCAACGCGATCCCGACGAGCTGGCCGGGCTCATCGAGATCATCACCGACGTGGTCGAGGAGATCTGCGCGCCGGCCAATCAGTGGAGCGTGCGCACCGTCGGGGATCTGGCGCTGATCGGCGAGCAGCCGGCGCGCCGCCTGCGCGGCGCGGTGGAGTCCACCCCGGCCGTAGCGCCCTTCCACGTCAACGTCGCCGTGGGCTACGGCGGGCGCCGCGAGATCGTCGACGCGGTGCGGGCATTGCTGAACAAAGAGCTCGCCAACGGCGCGAGCGCCGAGGAGCTCGTCGACGCGGTGACCGTCGATGCGATCTCCGAAAACCTCTACACCTCAGGGCAACCCGACCCCGACCTGGTGATCCGCACGTCGGGGGAGCAGCGGCTGTCCGGGTTTCTGCTGTGGCAGAGCGCCTACTCGGAGATGTGGTTCTGTGAGGCGCACTGGCCGGCGTTTCGGCGGGTGGACTTCCTGCGCGCCCTGCGCGACTACAGCCAGCGTCACCGCCGGCACGGCAAGTGAGGATCGCTTCGCGGCGGGTCGTCGCCGGCGATTAAGCTTCCGGCCTCATGGCCCCGAACCTTCCGCCCGCCAAAGTCGTGCGGTTCATCGAGATCGCCCGGCACTACCTCGATCGGCTGAACCAACGGTTGATCCCGCCGCAGGCCGCGATGATGGAAATGGTCTCGAGCGCCTGGGCCGCGCAGGCGATCACCGCGGCGGCCGACCTGGGCATTGCGGACGCGCTCGCCGGCGGACCGCTGACGGCCGATGAGCTCGCGACCGCGGTCGACGCCGACGCCGACGCGCTCGGCCGGCTGCTCAGGGCGCTCATCGGCCGGGGCGTCTTCCGTCAGCGCCGCGACGGCCGTTACGAGCTCAACCCGCTGGCCGACACGTTGCGCGGCGACTCCCCGGTGTCGGTGGCCGGATTGGCCCGGTTCGTGGGAGCGCCGCAGCATCGCGAGCATTGGAGCCGCCTCACCGACGCGATTCGCGCCGGCCGGGCCGTCGTCCCCGCACTGCGCGGCAAACCTATCTTCGAGTACCTGGCCGACGAACCGGAACTCGCCGAAATTTTCAACGACGCCATGACCAGCGTGTCCGCGACCGCGATCGCACCGGTGGTCGCGGCGTATGACTTCAGCCGCTACGGGACGATCGTGGACGTCGGCGGCGGGCACGGTCGGCTGCTGGCCGCCATCATGGATGCCACGCCCCGGGCCCGCGGCATCCTGTTCGATCTGCCGCAAGTTGTGGCGGGAGCCCCGGAGGTGCTGGAAAAGCACGACATCGCCGACCGGGTCCGCGTCGTCGAGGGCTCGTTCTTCGATGCCGTACCGGGGGGCGGCGACGCTTACGTCCTCAAGAGCGTGATTCACGACTGGCCCGACGACGACGCCGTGCGCATCCTCGGCAACGTGCGGAGCGCCGCCGAGGCGGGTAAGCACGTGTTGCTCGTCGAATCCGTGATCCCGGGCCATGACCGCGAATTCCCGGGCAAGTTGACGGACCTGGAAATGCTGGTCGTGGCCGGCGCCCGGGAACGCACCGCCGCCGAATACAGCCGGCTGATGGACCGCGCCGGCTTTCGCATGACCCGGGTGATCGAAACGGCGTCGCCGTTCAGCGTCGTCGAGGCGACCGCGATTTAGCGCCGGCCCGGCGCAAGCCGGGAATAGCGGCGCCCGCGAACTGGTCTTTCTAGCCGTGGCAGTAGACATCCCCCTCAGGTCCCTTAGGAGTGCTCGCATGACATCTGTCCCCGGCGTCTCTGGCCTAGCCACCCGTCCCCTGTACGACGCGACCGACTCGCTGCTGCGTTTCGCCATGCGCGCCGACGCCACCCTGACCGGGCTGGGCGGCCTGGCTCTCGCGCTCGTCGCCGACCCGCTCTCGTCCCTGACCGGGCTGACGTCGGGCCAGGAATACGCCATGGGCGCGTTCTTCGTGCTCTGCGGGCTGGCGGTGTTCAGCCTCGCGGCGCTGCCCAACCTGCGCCGCGCCGGTGTCGGCGTCGTCGTGGGCAACCTCGCGTACACGCTGGCGGCGATCGTCGCCGCCGAGGCCGTGCCCATGACCGCGGCCGGGGTCGCGGTCATGCTGGCCAGCGGCGTGTACACCGCCGGGTTCGCCTACCTGCAGTACCTGGGCGTGCGTCGCCTGGCGGCGTGATCGCGTCTTAGAGCTTGCGCAGGCGCAGCCGGTTGATGGAGTGGTCGGCGTCCTTGCGCAGCACCAGGGTGGCCCGCGGCCGGGTCGGCAGGATGTTCTCGACGAGGTTGGGCCGGTTGATCGACCGCCAGATCTCGCGCGCGGCGGCGACCGCCTTGGTGTCGTTGAGCGCCGAGTAGTGGTGGAAGTGCGACTCCGGGTCGGCGAACGCCGTGCCCCGCAGTGACAGGAACCGCGACACGTACCACTGCTCGATGTCCTCGATGCGGGCGTCCACATACAGCGAGAAGTCGAACAGGTCCGACACCATCAGCGTCGGCCCGGTCTGCAGGACGTTGAGGCCCTCGAGGATCAGGATGTCGGGGTGGCGGACCACGTGCTTGGCCCCGGGGATGATGTCGTACTTCAGGTGCGAATACACCGGCGCGCAGGCGTAATCGGAACCGGATTTGACCGACGTCACGAAACGCATCAGCGCCCGGCGGTTATAGCTCTCCGGGAAACCCTTGCGGTGCATGAGGTTTCGCCGGTCCAACTCGGCGTTGGGGTACAAGAAGCCGTCGGTGGTCACCAGGTCCACCCGGGGGTGATGATCCCAACGGGCCAGCAGCGCCTGCAGCACGCGGGCGGTCGTCGACTTGCCGACCGCCACGCTGCCGGCCACGCCGATGACGAACGGCACCGGCCGGTCCGGGTTTTGCTGGGGCTCGCCGAGGAATTCCGCGGTGGCCGCGAACAGGCGCTGGCGGGCGGCGACCTGCAGGTGGATCAGCCGGGCCAGCGGCAGGTAGACCTCTTCGACCTCCAGCAGGTCGATCTGCTCGCCGAGGCCGCGCAGCCCGACCAGTTCCTCTTCGGTGAGGGCCAGCGGCGTCGACATACGGAGCCCACGCCATTGCTTCCGGTCGAACTCCACATAGGGGCTCGGCTCGCTAAGCCGCGGCATGGTGCCAAGTGTGGCAGGGGCGGACGCGTGCCCGACGGCTGGGCCGGGTAAAACGCCGCTGGATAGACTGGCGCGCGTGACCGCCGCACCCGACTCCCGTACCGCCTCTTCCGTGATGTCCGCCCCGCTCGCCGAGGTCGACCCGGACATCGCCGAGCTGCTGGACAAGGAACTGCACCGACAGCGCGACACCCTGGAGATGATCGCCTCGGAGAACTTCGTGCCCCGCTCGATCCTCCAGGCGCAGGGCAGCGTGCTGACCAACAAATACGCCGAGGGCCTGCCCGGCCGGCGCTACTACGGCGGTTGCGAACACGTCGACGTCGTGGAGAACATCGCCCGCGACCGGGCGAAGGCGCTGTTCGGCGCCGAGTTCGCCAACGTCCAGCCGCATTCGGGCGCCCAGGCCAACGCCGCGGTGCTGCACGCCCTGATGTCACCCGGGGAGCGCCTGCTCGGCCTGGACCTGGCCAACGGCGGGCATTTGACCCACGGCATGAAGCTGAACTTCTCCGGCAAGCTCTACGACGTCGGCTTCTACGGCGTCGACCCGGCGACCCACCTGATCGACATGGACGCGGTGCGGGCCAAGGCACTCGAATTCCGCCCCAAGGTGATCATCGCCGGCTGGTCGGCCTACCCGCGGATCCTCGACTTCGCGGCCTTCCGGTCGATCGCCGACGAGGCCGACGCCAAGTTGTGGGTGGACATGGCGCACTTCGCCGGGCTGGTCGCCGCCGGCCTGCACCCCTCGCCGGTGCCGCACGCCGATGTGGTGTCCACGACCGTGCACAAGACGCTCGGCGGCGCCCGCTCCGGGATGATCCTGGGCAAGCAGGAGTACGCCAAGGCCATCAACTCCGCGGTCTTCCCCGGCCAGCAGGGCGGCCCGCTGATGCACGTCATCGCGGGCAAGGCCGTCGCGCTGAAAATCGCCACCACCCCCGAATTCGCCGACCGCCAGGCCCGCACGCTGTCGGGTGCGCGGATCATCGCCGAGCGGCTGCTGGCCCCCGACGTCACCCGGGCCGGGGTGTCGGTGGTCAGCGGCGGCACCGACGTGCACCTGGTGCTGGTCGACCTGCGCGACTCGCCGCTGGACGGCAAGGCCGCCGAGGACCTGCTGCACGAGATCGGCATCACGGTCAACCGCAACGCCGTCCCGAACGACCCCCGGCCGCCGATGGTGACGTCGGGCCTGCGGGTGGGCACTCCGGCGCTGGCCACCCGCGGTTTCGGGGACGACGAGTTCACCGAGGTCGCCGACATCATCGCCACCGCCGTTGCGGCGGGGACCGCCGCGGACGTCGCCGGGCTGCGGCAGCGGGTGACGCGGCTGGCCAGGGACTTCCCGCTGTACGAGGGGCTCGAGGAGTGGACGCTGGTCGACCGCTGAGGGAAACCGGCCCGCGACACGGGTTCCAATGCATTTCACGAAACCTGTGTATGGAGGTTACAGTTACTTGATGGCACAGAAACCTGTACCTAATGCCCTGACCCTGGAACTCGAGCCGGTGCTCGAGCAGCTCATGGACCACCACCTCAGCACCGAAGACCTGTGGTTCGCCCACGACTACGTGCCGTTCGAGCAGGGTGAGAACTTCGCGTTCCTCGGCGGGCGCGACTGGGACCCGTCCCAGACGACGCTGCCCCGGACCATCACGGACGCCTGCGAGATCCTGCTGCTGCTCAAGGACAACCTCGCCGGCCATCACCGCGAGCTCGTCGAGCACTTCATCCTCGAGGAGTGGTGGGGCCGCTGGCTGGGCCGCTGGACCGCCGAGGAACACCTGCACGCCATCGCGTTGCGCGAGTACCTGGTGGTGACGCGCGAGGTCGACCCCACCGCCAACGAAGAGGCCCGCGTCCAGTACGTGATGAAGGGCTATCGCGCCGACACCTACTCGCAGGTCGAGACCCTGGTGTACATGGCGTTCACCGAGCGCACCCACGCCGTCTTCTGCCGCAACCTGGCCGCCACCATCGAGGAGCCCGTCCTGGCCGGGCTCGTCGACCGGATCGCGCGGGACGAGGTGCGGCACGAGGCGATCTTCGCCGCGCTCGTCGCGCACTGCCTGCAGTACACCCGCGACGAGACGATCGCCGCGATCGCCGCCCGCGCGGCCGACCTTCAGGTGGTGGGCGCCGACATCGACGCCTACCACGACAAGGTGCAGAACGTCGCCGAGGCAGGCATTTTCGGGCCCGCGGACCTGCAACAGGCGATCTCGGACCGCATCGCCGATTGGGGCGTGGCCGACGAGCCCGCGCTGAAGCAGTTCATCGTCGGTTAACCACTTTTGGTGTCGCCGTGTCGGTCTCGGCGCGCCTGCCCGGCCGCCGAGCGGCCACGGGAGTAGCGTCGTTGTCGATGGCCAGCGACATGCTCTGCTGCCAGGGCGGCACCTCCGTCACCACTCAGGTGGTTCTAGGCAGGACCGGCCCCGGTCCTGGTGCTGCGGCTCCCGCCGACATGCCTGTGTGGGTCCGCGCGGGCTTACCCGCTCGAGGAGCGCTTCGTGACCGATATCCGGACCTATGTGCTCGACACCTCCGTGCTGCTGTCCGACCCCTGGGCCTGCAGCCGGTTCGCCGAACACGAGGTGGTGGTGCCGTTGGTGGTGATCAGCGAGCTGGAGGCCAAGCGCCATCACCACGAACTGGGCTGGTTCGCCCGGCAGGCCCTGCGCCTGTTCGATGATCTTCGGCTCGAGCACGGACGGCTGGATCTGCCGATTTCCATTGGCGCACAAGGCGGTACGCTGCACGTCGAGCTGAACCACACCGACCCGGCCGTGCTGCCCGCGGGCTTCCGCACCGACAGCAACGACTCCCGGATTCTGAGCTGCGCCGCCAACCTCGCCGCCGAGGGCAAGCGAGTTACGTTGGTCAGCAAGGACATTCCGCTCCGGGTGAAGGCCGCGGCGGTGGGCTTGCCCGCCGACGAATACCATGCGCAGGACGTCGTGGTGTCCGGCTGGTCGGGGATGCGCGAGATCGAGACGGCGGCCGAGGATATCGACGCGCTGTTCGCCGACGGCGAGATCGACCTTGCCGAAGCCCGGGACCTGCCCTGCCACACCGGAATTCGGTTGCTGGGCGGCAGCTCGCATGCGCTGGGCCGGGTCACCGCAGGCAAGCGCGTGCAGCTGGTCCGCGGTGACCGCGAGGTGTTCGGGCTGCGTGGCCGTTCCGCCGAACAGCGCGTGGCGCTGGACCTGCTGCTCGACGAGTCGGTAGGCATCGTCTCGCTGGGCGGCAAAGCGGGCACCGGTAAGTCCGCGCTGGCGCTGTGCGCCGGGCTCGAGGCGGTGCTGGAGCGGCGCACCCACCGCAAGGTGGTGGTTTTCCGGCCCCTCTACGCCGTCGGCGGCCAGGAGCTCGGCTACCTGCCGGGCAACGAGAGCGACAAGATGGGCCCGTGGGCCCAGGCGGTCTTCGACACCCTCGAGGGTCTGGCCAGCCCGGCCGTGCTCGAGGAGGTCCTGTCCCGCGGCATGCTCGAGGTGTTGCCGCTCACCCACATCCGGGGCCGCTCCCTGCACGATTCGTTCGTCATCGTCGACGAGGCGCAGTCGCTGGAGCGCAACGTCCTGCTGACGGTCCTGTCCCGGCTGGGCACCGGCTCCCGGGTGGTGCTCACCCACGACATCGCCCAGCGCGACAACCTGCGCGTCGGGCGGCACGACGGCGTCGCGGCGGTGATCGAGAAGCTCAAGGGCCACCCGCTGTTCGCCCACATCACCCTGCTGCGCAGCGAGCGGTCGCCGATCGCCGCGCTGGTGACCGAGATGCTGGAGGAAATCGCCGGCCCGCAGTGACGGTTTGGCCGCGAAACTGTATTCCGCGACGGCTCCACCCGCGAAAGGTGTCGCTAGTTGCCGTCTCGCGGTAAGTAAACTTCCAGGGTGCGCAAACGTCCCGACAGCCAGGCTTGGCGCTATTGGCGGACCGTTTGCGGCGCCGTCGCGGCCGCTGCGGTGCTGGTGATCGGCGGCCTGACCGGCCACGTGACGCGCGCCGACAACCTGAGCTGCGCGGTGGTCAAGTGTGTCGCGCTGACCTTCGACGACGGGCCCGGCCCCTACACCGACCGGCTGCTGCGGATCCTGGCGGACAACAACGCCAGGGCCACGTTCTTCATGATCGGCAACAAGGTCGCCGCCAACCCCGCGGGCGCCAAGCGCGTCGCCGACGCGGGCATGGAGGTTGGCAACCACACCTGGGAACACCCCAACATGACCACCGTCCCGCCCGAGGACATCGCCGGGCAGTTCTCCCGGTCCAACGACGCGATCACCGCCGCGACCGGCCGGGCCCCGTCGCTGTGGCGCCCCGCCGGCGGGCTGTCCAACGACGCCGTGCGCCAGACCGCAGGCCGGTTTGGTCTGGCCGAAATCCTTTGGGACGTAATTCCTTTCGACTGGATCAACGACTCCAATACGGCCGCAACGCGGTACATGCTGATGACCTACGTCAAGCCGGGCTCGGTGGTGCTGTTCCACGACACCTACTCGAGCACCGTCGACCTGGTCTACCAGTTCATCCCGGTGCTCAAAGCCAACGGCTACCGCCTGGTGACCGTCACCGAACTGCTGGGGCCGCGCGCGCCGGGCAGCAGCTACGGCGGCCGCGAAAACGGGGCGCCCGCCAACGCGCTGCACGACATCCCGCCCGCCGAGATCCCCACCCTGCCCAACACGCCCTCACCGAAGCCGATGCCCAACTTCCCGATCACCGACATCCCGGGGCAGAACTCCGGCGGCCCGAATAACGGCGCCTAGCGCCCGCGCGGCTACCGTATTGGGGTGAACATCGCGGGCCCGGCAAGCACCGGAGGGCGAAAGTCGGTCCGCAGGTTGTCGATTGAATACGGCGTCGCCCTTGCCCTGGCCTACATCATCGCCGTCATCGACGCGGCTGCCATCCTGATCCCGCTGCGCGGGCACACCTCCACCGCGGCCAATGTGGACTTCGCGGAGAAGAACACGGCGGTGGTGGTGGTCCTCGTGGTGTTGGGGACCATCGCCGTCGCCGCGGCCGGCGTGGTGAGCCTGCGTCCCACCCTGCGCTGGTATGTGCCCGGGCACGATCCGACCCCGCAGCAGCGGGAAGCCACGATGAAGCTCGTCGGCCGCCAGTCGGCGATCCTGGTCGCGGGCTGGGGCGTGGCCGGGGTGATCTTCGCGCTGCTGAATCTGGGGGCCGGGTCCCGGTTTCTGCTGCCCATCGGGCTCGGCATGGTGCTCGGCGGGCAGGCCGCGGCCGGGATGGGGATGCTGCTGGCCCAGTCGACACTGCGGCCCATCATGGGCGCCGCCACCCGGGGTTGTGAGCCGCGGCTGACGGTGCCGGGCGTGTTCGCGCGGCTGGTCATGCTGTGGTTTTTGTGCAGCGCGCTGCCCATCGGGGTGATCGCGGCGATGGTCGCCTTCCGCTCGTATGGCTGGCTCATCGCGAGGTCCGCATCGTTGGACGTGCCCGTGCTGGTGGTGTCGCTGGCGGCGCTGCTGCTCGGGCTGCCGACGATGATCCTGACGTCGCGGTCGATCTCGGATCCGCTCGGCGAGGTCGTCGACGCCATGGCCGAGGTCGAGCACGGACGGATCGCAACGTCCGTCGGGGTCTACGAACGCTCCCAAATCGGGCGGCTGCAAACGGGATTCAATCGGATGGTCGCCGGGCTCGCCGAGCGGGACCGGCTGCGGGACCTGTTCGGGCGCCACGTCGGGGCCGATGTCGCCCAGCGCGCCATTCAGGAGGGGGCATCGCTGTCCGGGGACGTCGTCGACGCCGCGGTGTTGTTCATCGACCTGGTCGGGTCGACGCAACTCACGGAAAGTCGTCCCCCGCAAGAGGTTGCCGAGGTCCTCAACGACTTCTTCCGGATCGTCGTCGGCGCAGTCGACGAACACAACGGCCTGATCAACAAATTCGCCGGCGACGCCGCCCTGGCCGTCTTCGGGGCGCCACTGCGCGCGGCCGAACCGGCATCGGCGGCGCTGGCGACGGCCCGCGCGCTGGGCACCCAGCTGCGCCGGCTACCGGTCGACTTCGGGATCGGCGTGTCGGCGGGACGGGTCTTCGCCGGCAATGTCGGAGCCGAAAACCGTTATGAATACACAGTAATTGGCGATGCGGTCAACGAGGCGGCGCGGCTGGCCGACCTCGCCAAGACCGCCGATCGGCGGATCCTGTGTTCGGCGGTCGCCATCGACCGCGCCGGCGACGACGAGCGCGCGCACTGGGCCGAGTGCTATTCGACGGTGCTGCGCGGGCGTTCGGAGGCCACCCACGTCTCGGCGCCGACCGGCCCGCTTACTTCTTGACCTTCAGGGCGGCGACGACGCCGTTGATGATGCCCGCCGACGGCGCATCGCCGATGGGTGTGGCGCCCAGGAAGATCGTGACCGGTTTGGTGTCGACCGCGATGATGACCACCGAGTCGCCTTTGACGTTGCGCGCCGGGTCGGCGATCATGACGTCGGCGTCCACCCGCGCGGCCTTGACCCCGTCGACGGTGATCGACGACGTCTTCGTCGGGCCCAGGGTGGGCGTCGCGTTTGCGTAGCCGGGCCCGTTGGCCACGCAGCCCATCAGCTTCGACGCCTGCGCGGAGACGTCCATGCCGGGGACGAAGTTCGTGACGGCGACCTCGGCCTGCATCATCCACTGGCTGGCGTTCGGCACCTCCTGCGCGACGCCCACCGCGCCGATCAGGTTCGGGGTCTGGTCGTCGGAGAAACCCATCCAGCCCGGCGTCGCGCTGGCCGGAAACGACAGCTTGCCCGCGCTGATCGTGTCGCCGGCGGGCTTCTCGCCGCCCGACACGTTGGGCGTGCAGCCGGTCGCCGTCTGCTGGCCGCTGCCCGGTTGCGACGACGGGACACTCGCAGACGTCGGGCCTGTCGACGGCCCGGCCTTGGTCGACTTGTTCCCGCTGTTGACCGCGATCGCCAGGATCACCACCAGCGCGATGACGCCCAGCACCGCGAGTCCGGCGACGATCAGCCACGGCGCCTTGGAACGCGGACCGCCCGGTGGCGGCCCGGGCGGATACGGCCCGCCCGGCCAGCCCGGCGGAGCCTGCTGGCCCGGCGGCGGGAACTGCTGGGGCGCATAGGGTCCCGGCGCGGAGCCCCCGGGCGGCGGGTACGGATAGGCGCCCGGCGGCGGGCCACCCGGCGGCGGGCCGCCCGGGGGCGGGCCACCCCAATAGGGGCCCTGCCCGTAGGGATTCGCTCCGTAGGGGTCCTGGCCGTAGGGGCCGCCGGGGGGAGCCGTCATCGCTGAACCACCATCTAGTCCTCGGGCTTTACGCGGGCCATCGCCAACACGTCGAGGCGGCGGTCCAGCTCTTCGATCGACAGCTTGTCACCGATGAGTCCGCGGTCGATGACGGTCTGGCGAATGGTCTTGCGCTCCTTGAGCGCCTGCTTGGCCACCGCGGCGGCCTCCTCGTAGCCGATGGCCGAGTTCAGCGGCGTCACGATCGACGGCGACGACTCGGCCAGCTCCCGCAGGTGCTCGACGTGCGCGGTCAGCCCGGTGATGCAGCGCTCCGCGAACAGCTTTGAGACGTTGGTCAGCAACTTGAAGGACTCGAGGATGTTGCGCGCCATCATCGGGATGTAGACGTTGAGCTCGAAGGCGCCGTTGGCGCCGCCCCACGCGATGGCGGCGTCATTGCCGATCACCTGCGCGGCGACCTGGGTAACCGCCTCGGGCAGAACGGGATTCACCTTGCCCGGCATGATCGAGCTGCCCGGCTGCAGGTCCGGCAGCTGGATCTCGGCCAGGCCGGTCAGCGGGCCCGACCCCATCCAGCGGATGTCGTTGGCGATCTTGGTCAACGAGACGGCGATGGTGCGCAGCGCGCCCGACGCCTCGACCAACCCGTCGCGGGCCGCCTGCGCCTCGAAAGAGTTTGCCGCCGTGCGCAGTTCGCTCAGGCCGATGGAGGCGACCAGCGCCTCGACCACCTTGGCGCCGAACCCGTCGGGGGCATTGAGGCCGGTGCCCACCGCGGTGCCGCCGATCGCCAGCTCGCCCAGCCGCGGCAGCGTGGCCCGCACCCGTTCGATCCCGGCCTCGATCTGGCGGGCGTACCCGCTGAATTCCTGCCCCAGCGTTACCGGGACGGCGTCCATCAGGTGCGTGCGCCCCGACTTGACCACGGTGTGCCATTCGCCGGCCTTGGCCGCGAGCGCCTCGTGGAGCACCTCGAGCGCCGGGATGAGGTGGCGGACCGCGGCCTCGGTGGCCGCGATGTGGGTGGCCGTCGGGAACGTGTCGTTGGACGACTGCGACATGTTCACGTCGTCGTTGGGGTGCACCGTGACCCCGTTGGTGGCCGCGATGGACGCGATCACCTCGTTGGTGTTCATGTTCGAGCTTGTCCCCGAACCGGTTTGGAAGACGTCGATGGGGAACTGGGCGTCGTGGCGGCCGTCGGCGATCTCGGCCGCGGCGGCGATGATCGCGTCCGCCTTCTCCGGTGCCAGCAACCCGAGGTCGGCATTCACCTGCGCGCATGCGCCCTTCAGCAGGCCCAGCGCGCGGATCTGGGCGCGCTCCAGGCCGCGGCCCGAGATCGGGAAGTTCTCCACGGCGCGCTGAGTTTGCGCGCGCCACAGCGCTTTTGCGGGCACCCGGACCTCGCCCATGGTGTCGTGCTCGATGCGGTATTCGGCGCTGTCGGCCATATGGTGTGGTCCTCGCTGGGGTCGATTTTGGTCGATTTACGGCAGGGGATATTGGGCGTTGGAATCGCCGGTGAAGTCGATGGCGGAATATTCGTTGAGCTTCGAAAGCCGGTGGTAGGCCTCGATCAGGCGCACGGTGCCCGACTTGGAGCGCATCACGATCGACTGGGTGGTGCAGCCGCCGGGGTAGTAGCGCACGCCCTTGAGCAGGTCGCCCTCGGTGACGCCGGTGGCGCAGAAGAACACGTTGTCCCCGGACACCAGGTCCTCGGTGGTCAGCACCTTGTCCACGTCGTGGCCGGCGTCGATCGCCTTCCGGCGTTCCTCGTCGTCCTTGGGCGCCAGCTGCGCCTGGATCGCGCCGCCCATGCAGCGGATCGCGGCGGCGGCGATGATGCCCTCCGGCGTGCCGCCGATGCCGGCCAGCATGTCGGTGCCCGATTCCGGACGGCACGCCGAGATCGCCCCGGCCACGTCGCCGTCGGTGATCAGCCGGATCCGGGCACCGGTGGCGCGGACCTCCTCGATCAGCTGGGCGTGCCGGGGCCGGTCCAGGATGCACACGGTCATGTCGCGCACCGACAGCGCCTTGACCTTGGCCACGGCGCGGACGTTGTCCGCGATCGGCGCGGTGATGTCCAGCACGTTGGCGGCCTCGGGGCCGACGGCGATCTTGTTCATGTAGAACACCGCCGAGGGGTCGAACATGGCGCCCCGGTCGGCCACCGCCAGCACCGAGATGGCGTTGGGCATGCCCTTGCTCATCAGCGTGGTGCCGTCGATGGGGTCGACGGCGAAGTCGCAGTCCGGGCCGTCGCCGTTGCCGACCTCCTCGCCGTTGTAGAGCATCGGCGCGTGGTCCTTCTCGCCCTCGCCGATGACGACCACCCCGCGCATCGACACCGTGTTGACCAGCTCGCGCATCGCGTCGACGGCCGCGCCGTCGCCACCTTCCTTGTCCCCGCGGCCCACCCAGCGCCCGGCGGCCATCGCGCCGGCCTCGGTGACCCGCACCAGCTCGAGGGCCAGGTTGCGATCCGGGGCTTCACGACGGGAGGCGGTCATGCGGCGATTCTCCCAGAGGCGGGTTGACGCAGCGGAGACGGGGCTTGGCCTGCCGTCGCGCGGGGGGTCAGTCGGCGGCCGGGGCCCGGGCGGGCTCGCGGTCGCGATTCGGGCCCGTTGTCAATGGCGTGCATTTAGGGCACGTGTGTGCCACCTCCCCGCGGCAACGGATAATGATGACCGTGACTTCACCGCCAGAGCCGTCGGCCGGGCCCGCGCCGAAGCCGGCCAAGCCCCGGCTGCTGCAGGACGGCCGGGACATGTTCTGGTCGCTGGTGCCCCTGGTGGCCGGGTGCATCCTGCTGGCCGGACTGGTCGGGATGTGTTCGTTTCAGCCGATCGGGACGAACAAGGGGGTGGCGCCCTCCTACGACGCGGCGACGGCCCTGCGCGCGGACGCCCAGACGCTCGGCTTCCCCATTCGGCGCCCGCAGCTGCCCGCCGGGTGGCAGCCCAACTCGGGCGGCCGTGGCGGCATCGACGGCGGCCGGACCGACCCGTCGACCGGGCAGCGGCTGCACGCCGCCACCTCCACCGTCGGCTACCTCAGCCCGACGGGGATGTATCTGAGCCTGACCCAGAGCAACGCCGATGAGGACAAGCTGGTCGCCTCGATCCACGCGTCGGCCTATCCGACCGGAACGGTCGACGTCGACGGCACCAACTGGATCGTCTACCGCGGATCCGGCCAGAGCGGTTCCTCGGACGCATCCGCCGAGCCGGTGTGGACCACCCGGCTGGCCGGCCCGGCCGGCGTCACCCAGGTGGCGATCACCGGTGCCGGCGGCACCGATCAGTTCCGTACGCTGGCGGCGGCGACGCAATCGCAGCCGCCAGTACCCGCGCGCTGAAGGGAAGGCACGTGACCGCACCCGAGGCAGACCTCTCCGGCTGGTCGGTGGCACCGTTCACCGGTGGCGGCTACACCCACGACGTCTACCGCAAGGGCACCGGCCCGGGGGTGGTGCTGATCCCGGAGATTCCCGGCATCCACCCCGGCGTGCTGGGCCTGGGTAACCACTTGGTGGACAACGGTTTCACCGTCGCCATCCCGTCGCTGTTCGGCACGCCGGGCAAGGCGAAGACGGGCGGCTACATCATCACGTCGATCGCGCGGGCTTGCGTGGCAAGGGAATTCGCGGCGTTCGCGACCGACAAGCAGCGGCCGGTGTCGTTGTTTTTGCGCGCGCTGGCCCGCGACCTCAACGCGTCGACGCCGGGCAAGGGCGTCGGCGTCATCGGCCAGTGCTTCACCGGCGGCTTCGCGCTGGCCGCCGCGGTCGACGACAGCGTGCTGGCCCCGGTGCTCTCCCAGCCTTCGGTGCCCTTGCCGCTGGGCCGCGCGCGCCGCTCCGATCCGGGACTGAGCGAGCCCGAACTGGCCGCGGTGGCCGACCGCTGCGCCAACGACGGCCTGTGCGCGATGGGCCTGCGGTTCAGCGAGGACAATGTCGTGCCGCGCGAACGGTTCGCGGCGCTCAAGGAACGCCTCGGCGACGCGTTCGAGGTGATCGAAATCGACTCGGGCCCAGGCAACCCGGGCGGTTTCGCCAAGGGCGCGCACTCCGTGCTGACCGACGAGGTCCGAGAGGTCGACGGCCAGCCCGCTTATGAGGCCCGCAAACGGGTAGTCGAATTCCTGACCCAGCGTCTCAGTTAGGGAAGATCGACAGGCATGGCGATCGGCACGCGGGTGGTCGAAACCACCTTCGGTCCCGTCCGGGGCACCGATCACGGACAGGTCGCGGCGTGGAAGGGCATCCGGTACGCCGCGCCGCCCGTCGGCGACCTGCGTTTCCGGGCGCCGGAGCCGCCGGAGCGGTGGACCGAGGTCGCCGATGCCAGCTGCTTCGGGCCGGCCTGCCCCCAACCGGTCTTTCCCAACATGCCCATCGACCTGTGTGCGGCACAGGACGAAGACTGCCTGCGGCTGAACGTCTGGGCGTCGGCGGCCACCGCGCCCGGTGACGCGAAACCGGTGATGGTGTGGCTGCACGGCGGCGCCTACGTGCTCGGCTGCGCCAGCCAGGCGCTGTACGACGCCAGCCGGTTGGTCGGCTCCGGCGACATCGTTGTCGTGACGGTCAACTATCGGCTCGGAGCGCTGGGCTTTCTCGACCTGTCGTCCTTCAACACCCCGCGGCGGCGCTTCGACTCCAACATCGGCCTGCACGACGCGCTGGCGGCGCTGCGCTGGGTGCGCGACAACATCGCGGCGTTCGGTGGGGATCCCCGCAGGGTCACGGTGTTCGGCGAATCCGCCGGTGCGGGGATCGTCACGACCCTGTTGACCACCCCGGCGGCCGACGGGCTGTTCGCCGGCGCGATCGCCCAGAGTTCGCCGGCCACATCGGTTTACGACAAAGACCGGGCCCGCCGCGTCGCCGTGAGCTTCCTGGACAAGCTGGCCGTCGCGCCGTCGGACGTGGGCACGCTGGTCGACGCGCCGGTCGCGGCGCTGGTGGCGGCGACGCAGCAGGTGTTCGACGAGGTGCCCGCCAGCAACCCCGGCACGCTCGCGTTCGTGCCGATCGTGGACGGCGAGCTGCTGCACGACTATCCGGTGAAGGTCGCGCAGGCCGGTCGCTCACGCCCGGTCCCGCTGATCATCGGCACCAATCGGCGTGAGGCCGCGCTCTTCCGGCTGATGCGCTCGCCGCTGATGCCGATCACCCCGCGCGCGATCACGTCGATGTTCACCCAGATCGCCGCCGAACAGCCCGACCTGCAATTGCCGACCGAGGAGCAGATCGTGTCGGCTTATTCCCGGATGGGGCGCAGGGCAAGGGTCTTGCGCATCGCGACCGACGTCGGGTTCCGGATGCCGACGGTGTGGCTGGCCGAGGGCCACAGCAAGGTGGCGCCGGTGTACCTGTACCGGTTCGACTACGCGACCCCGCTGCTCAAGGCGCTGCTGGTCGGCGCCGCTCACGCGACCGAATTGCCTTACGTCTGGGGCAATCTCGGAGCGCCGGGCGATCCCACGCTGCGCCTGGGCGGCGCCCGAACCGCCAAGGCGGTCTCGAGAAGGGTGCGCACCCGCTGGACCAACTTCGCCATCCACGGCAAGCCCGTCGGCCCGGCCGGGGAACCGCGCTGGACGCCCTACCGTGAGACGGACCGCGCCTGCCTGCTCATCAACAGCCACGACACCGTCACCGGCTACGTCGATGCGCACATCCGCGCCGCCTGGGGCAACGAAATGGTGAGCTTTCGCTAGCCCGGTGCCCTGACCCGGCCTAGCCCGCCCCGCCGACCGCCTGCCTGCCGGCCGGGATTTCGCTCTTCATCTGCCGGAACAGGTCGACGTAGTAGGACACGCACTCCGCCATCGCCTTGTCGGTGGTGAACAGAGGTTCGTAGCCGAGGTCGCGGCGCGCCTTGTCGATCGAGAAGTAGTTGTCCAGATAAAGCCGCTCGACGGCCAGCGGCTCCAGCAGCGGCGCGGGTATCCCGAACCGGAAATGCATGCGCTGCCAACCCGTCATCGCCGCGCGGACCATCGGGCCGTTGACCCTGATGCGCGGCCAGTTCTCGCCGCACGCCTCGATCACCGGGCGGGCGAACTCGAACATGTTGATCGGCTCGGCGTCGTTGATGAAGTACGCCTGGCCGGGCGCCGTGCCGCCGGGGACCAAATGCTGGGCGGCCAGGATGAATCCGTGAATCAGGTTGTGCACGTAAGAGTTGTCCAGCCGGGCCGACTTGCGGCCGATCAACACCTTCACGTGCCCGGCGATCACGCTTTCGAACAGCTTGCGGAACATCGTCTGATCGCCGCGGCCCCAGATGCCGCTGGGTCGGATCGCACACGTCAGCATCTCGCCAACACCGTTCTGGCTCAGCACGAATCGCTCGGCGACCACCTTGGTCTCGGTGTAGAGATCGTTGAACCGGTTGGTGTAGGGCAGCGTCTCGTCGCCGCCGGCGATGTTCTGCCCGCCCATCACCACGCTGTTGGACGAGGTGTAGACGAACCGCTGCACGCCGGCCGCCTGCCCCGCGTGCACCAGGTTCTCGGTGCCGCCGACGTTGACGGCGAAGCTGCGCTGACGGTATTCGTCGGTCACCGACGCGCCGCCCATCAGCTCGATGATCGCGGCGGTGTGGAACACCGTGTCGATGCCGTCCACCGCCGCGGCGCACACGTCGGCGTCGGTGATGTCGCCCTGCAACACCTCCAGCTGGGGGTGGTCGGGAAGGGGGGAGGGGGCGCGGTCGAAGGAGCGCACCTGGTAGCCGCGGTCGAGCAAGGTGCTCAGGAAGTTGGCGCCGACGAACCCCGAGCCGCCGGTGACCAGGACGCGGCCGAGTTCGGTTGTCAGTGCTGCATCACCCATCCGGAAAGCTTAACTGAAACGTGTTCCACTTTTGAGGGCCAATTTTGGAATCGGTTCCGTCCCCCGGTGGGTGCTCAGCCCTCCTCGGACGGGCCGGCCGCGAGCGCGTCCTCGACCCGCTGGCGGGCGCCAGCTAAGTGCTCCTCGCACCGTTGTGCGAGCTGTTCGCCCCTTTCCCACAGTTTCAGCGACGCATCCAGGTCCAGCCCGCCCTGCTCCAGCAGGCGCACCACCTCGATCAGCTCGTCGCGGCAGCTTTCATAGCCAAGCTGACTAATGGGTGTAACCGACTGGTTGTCCTCAGCGCCCATCGGTCGCCCCCTCGCTCACCGCCGCCACGGCCCCGTCGGCCACCCGCACGCGGAGCCGGGTGCCCGCCGGCGCGTCGGCGACCGAGCGCAGCACCGCCGCGGCCCCGGCGTCGGGGACCGCCTGCACCACGGCATACCCGCGGGCCAGGGTGGCCGCCGGGCCCAGGGTGGCCAGCCGCGCGGCCAGGTGCCCGACGCGCTCGGTCTCCGCGGCGACCAGCCGCTTGATGTCGCGGCGAACCGCGGAGCGGGCCCGGTGGATCTCGTCGGCGCGGGCCGACAGCGCCGCCAGCGGCTCGGCCAGCACCGGGCGGCTGCGCAACTGGGTCAGCGCCCGTTGCTCGCGCGACACCCAGTTGCGCAGCGCCTGCGCGCTGCGCCGGCGCAGCTCGCCGATCAGCCGCTGCTCGGCGGCGGCGTCGGGCACCAGCCTCTTGGCGGCGTCGGTGGGCGTGGCGGCGCGCAGGTCGGCGACCAGGTCGCACAGCGGGTTGTCGGGTTCGTGGCCGACCGCGCTGACCACCGGCGTGCCGCACGCCGCGATCGCGCGGCACAGGGTCTCGTCGGAGAACGGCAGCAGGTCCTCCACGCTGCCGCCGCCGCGGGCCACCACGATCACGTCGACCTCATCGTCGCGATCCAGGGCACGCAGCGCATCGACGATCTGCGCGACCGCGTTCGGCCCCTGCACGGCCGTGTTGCGCACCGCGAAACGCACCGCGGGCCAGCGCCCGCCCGCGACGGTGACGACGTCGCGCTCGGCGGCACTCGCCCGGCCGGTGATCAGCCCGATCGTGTTGGGCAGGAAGGGGATTGGCCGCTTCAGGCGCGGGTCGAACAGCCCCTCGGCATCCAGCAGGCGGCGCAGCCGGTCGATGCGCGCCAACAGCTCGCCGACGCCGACCGCGCGAATCTCGCTGAGCCGCAACGAGAATGTACCCCGAACGGTGTAGAACGACGGCTTACCGCACACCACCACCTGGGTGCCTTCGGCGAGTTTCACCGGCGCGTTGGCCACCAGGTCGCGCGAGCACGTCACGGTCAGCGACATGTCGGCGGCCGGGTCGCGCAGCACCATGAACACGGTCTTGGCGTCGGGCCGCATCGTCACCTGCGCCAGCTGGCCCTCGACCCACACGGTGCCCAGCTTGTCGATCCAGCCCGCGACGCGGATCGCCACCGCGCGCACCGGAAAGGGGTTCTCGGCGGAATTCGGTTGGGTCACTTCGCGTTCGCGCGGGTGATCCTGTTGGCGAGCAGCGTCTGGAACGGCGCGCGGGCCTTGGTGCCCTGCTCGTAGGCGAGCAGGGCCTCGAGTTCGTCGACGCTCAGCGATTGCAGCCGGGCCCGCAGCTGGGCCAGCGTCAGCGCCGCGTAGTCGAGTTCGGCCACGACCGCCGGTTGCGGAGCGCTCGCCGACTTCTTCGACTGCCGGGCCGGCTTGGTCAGCGCGCTGGCGTCCTCGTGCGCCTCGGCCACCGAGTACAGGGCGAACCGCCCCTCGGCGCGCCGGTCACCATCGGCGCCGTCGGGCAACGCTGCCCCATTGTCGCTGCCGTCGACGGGGAGGTCCTCGTCGAAGGTCGCCCACTCCGGCTTCTCGTCCTTGGGCGGAAAGATCGACTCCAGGGTGCTGTCGCCCTTGTTCACCAGCTCGGCGAGATTCTGCTGAAAACGCATCACCATGTGCGCCGCCTGGCTGGCCAGGGTCATCGGGTACATCAGGATGGTTTTCGGCAGTCTGATCGTCTCTTCGACGGCGACCGTCGCCGCGCCGACCAGCAGCCGAACCCCATACGGTGCAGAAGCCATGGGTCCCAGACTGCCTCAACCGGCGGCTAACTCCAAGCCCGCCGCCGCGAGTTGGCGGCGCCCGGGCGCCGGAACGTACCCTGAGTGTCATGCCGCCGACTATCGACATGGGAATTCCCGGCGCATCACGATCAGTAGCCGACGGACCGATCGGCAAGCGAGTGCTGCTGGCCGAGCCCCGTGGCTACTGCGCGGGCGTGGACCGGGCCGTCGAGACGGTGGAGCGCGCCCTGGAAAAGCACGGCGCGCCGGTCTACGTGCGCCACGAGATCGTGCACAACCGCCACGTCGTCGACACCCTGCAAAAGGCCGGCGCGGTCTTCGTGGAGGAGACCGACGAGGTCCCCGAGGGGGCCATCGTGGTGTTCTCCGCGCACGGCGTCGCACCGACCGTGTACGCCGCGGCCGCCGAGCGCAACCTGCACACCATTGACGCCACCTGCCCGCTGGTCACCAAGGTGCACAACGAGGCCAGGCGTTTCGCGCGCAACGACTACGACATCCTGCTGATCGGCCACGAGGGGCACGAGGAGGTCATCGGGACCTCCGGCGAGGCCCCCGACCACGTGCAGCTCGTCGACGGGATCGCCGCGGTCGACAACGTGACCGTCCGCGACGAGAACAAGGTGGTCTGGCTGTCGCAGACCACGCTCTCGGTCGACGAGACCATGGAGATCGTCGAGCGGCTGCGGCAGCGCTTCCCCAAGCTGCAGGACCCGCCCAGCGACGACATCTGCTACGCCACCCAGAACCGCCAGATCGCGGTCAAGGCGATGGCGCCCGAGTGCGAGCTCGTCATCGTGGTCGGGTCGCGCAACTCGTCGAACTCGGTGCGGCTGGTCGAGGTGGCGCTCGGCGGCGGGGCCGCGGCCGCGCACCTGGTCGACTGGGCCGACGACATCGACCCGGCGTGGCTGGAGGGGGTCACGACCGTCGGGGTCACCTCGGGCGCGTCGGTGCCGGAGGTCCTGGTGCGCGGCGTGCTCGAGCGGCTGGCCGAATGCGGTTTCGGCGTGGTGCAGCCGGTGACGACGGCCCAGGAGACCCTGGTGTTCGCGCTGCCACGGGAGATCAGGGCGGCTCGCTAGCCCTCGTACTCCCAGGACTCGGCGGGGAAACGGGAGCGGCTGCGGCTGCGCGGCTCCTCCACGGGGCCCGACCGGCGATAGCGCACCTGCGAGATCGGGTGGTGGGTGGTGCCGGAGCCGTTTGTGCTCGAGGCGCGGCGGCGCCCGGGCTCATAGGGCGCTTCAAAAGGGTCGTAGCTGTCGAATCGGCTGCTCCGGGGCGGGGGCCCGTCGTACGGCCGGTCGTACGGGTTGCGGCGGGTGCGCGGCTCGCGCCTTTCGCGCGGCTCGGGGTCGCCCTGCGGCCTGGGGCGGCGGCGCGGCCGCTCGTCGTCCAGCGGTGGCCGCGTGCGCCGCGAGTGGGTGCGGCCATCGCGCGCGGCGGACCTGTCGCTGCGCGGGGTGCGCGAACCGGCCTTCGGGGTCCGTGCGCCGGACCGCGCCCGCTTGGTGCCCGCCGCCGGCGCCTCGTCGGCGTCGTCGCCGCGAGCAGTCAGGCCGAGCAGCGAATTCAGTTTGGCGCCAATGACTCCGACGAACGAAGGGGTCCCCGGGCTGGCGGGGTCGGCCGTCGCGCGCTGCGACTTCCCGAAGTACCACCGCACCAGGCCGATCAGCAGCACGCCGCCGGCGGTGCCCAGCATCAGCGGGAAGCGCTCGATGAGGGGATAGCCGCAGTTGATCAGGAGGTCCTTGAGCTTGCCGATTTTGCGGCCGTGGAACATCCAGTAGGCCCCCGGCACCGCGCAGAAAAGTATCAGCGGTGGCTGGATGATCGCGGTGAACACGCCGTCCTGGCGCACGGCCAGCACCGCGGCCACGCAACCCGCTATATAGAAGCCCGCGAAGACGTGCGTCAGCTCCTTGTGGCCGGCGTCGATTCCGTAGCCGATCGCGGTCGCGGTCACGGCCAAAAGCAGGGCTGCGTACCACGGCAGTCCCGGGATATTGGGGTGGACCGAGCGGTGGCCAGCCTCGACCGCCGGTCTTGCCCGCTCTGCTGACACATGTAGACCGTACCGGGAATGCGGCCAAACGCCCGTAAAGACCTCTTAGAGACCGCGGGCGTGCCCTGGCCGCCGCGCGCTCTAGACTTGGGTCCCCGTGAGCCTGAGCCTGGGAATCGTGGGCCTGCCGAACGTCGGCAAGTCGACGCTGTTCAACGCGCTGACCCGGAACAACGTGGTGGCGGCCAACTATCCGTTCGCGACGATCGAGCCGAACGAGGGCGTGGTTTCGCTGCCCGACCCGCGGCTGGACAAGCTGGCGGAGCTTTTCGGATCCGAGCGCGTCGTGCCCGCGCCGGTCACGTTCGTCGACATCGCCGGGCTGGTCAAGGGCGCGTCCGAGGGGGCCGGACTGGGCAACAAGTTCCTGGCCCACATCCGCGAATGCGACGCCATCTGCCAGGTGGTCCGGGTGTTCTCCGACGACGACGTGACCCACGTCGCCGGGCAGGTGGACCCCAAGTCCGACATCGAGGTCGTCGAGACCGAGCTCATCCTCGCCGACCTGCAGACCCTCGAGCGCGCGATGGGCCGGCTGGAGAAGGAGGCGCGCACCAACAAGGAGCGCCGGCCCGTCTATGACGCGGCCGTCGCCGCCCAGGCGGTGCTGGACGGTGGCACGACGCTCTTCGGCGCGGGCACCGACGTTTCCCCGCTGCGGGAGCTGAATCTGCTTACCACCAAACCGTTTCTGTACGTCTTCAACGCCGACGAGGCGGTGCTCACCGACGCGGCGCGTCTCGCCGAGCTGCGCCAGCTCGTCGCGCCCGCCGACGCGGTGTTCCTGGACGCCGCAATCGAAGCCGAACTCGTCGAGCTCGACGACGAGTCGGCCGCCGAGCTGCTGGAGTCGATCGGCCAGACCGAGCGCGGCCTGGATGCGCTGGCGCGCGCCGGTTTTCACACTTTGAAGTTGCAGACGTATTTGACGGCGGGCCCAAAAGAGGCGCGCGCCTGGGTGATTCACCAAGGGGACACCGCGCCCAAGGCCGCAGGCGTGATCCACACCGATTTCGAGAAGGGCTTCATCAAGGCCGAGATCGTGTCGTATGACGACCTGATCGCCGCCGGGTCGATGGCGGCGGCCAAGGCGGCCGGCAAGGTCCGCATGGAGGGCAAGGACTACGTCATGGCCGACGGCGACGTGGTGGAGTTCCGCTTCAACGTGTAGGCGCGCTACGGCGTCGTGTTGATGTCCGGTTCGTCGACGGCGATCGGATGGACGAAGAACTCGAGTTGAATGTTGTCCGGGTCGCGAAAAGTCACCGTAGGGCCCCAGCCGATGTCGACGATGCCCGAATGCGCCACCGCTTTGGTGTCCAGATGCTCGACCCACCGCTGCAACTCCTCGTCCGCCACTTCGAACGCAAGATGATCCAGGCCGATGCGCCTTTCGTCGAACCGCGTGTCGCCCACCAGGTCGTAGTGGCGCATCAGCGTCACCACGACCCCCGATGGGTGAATCATGGATCGTGTCTCGAAAGTGTCGCCGCGCGAACTACTTACGCTGACGAACCCCAGGACCGTCTTCCCACCATTTCACCGACCGATCGCAATCTGTCACGGTCAGGTCGATGTGCGACCAGCCTTTGAGTTCGGGCATGGGGCCGTCCCCTCTTGCGGCCGTGTGTCGGTCGCAACTAGCGAAGCCTAGCCTGCCTTGCTCGTTGACTCTGCGGCTATGGCGGTGGGCTCTCGCACTTTTGCACCATAGATGCAGAGTCAACCGAGTGTTAGTCGACTGCTCAGCACGGATTGCCCATCGCGGGAACGCCTTTCGGCATACGCTTGCACGGTGATCTATCGCTGGTTGGTTGGCGGAACTGGCGGTCGGCCCGGCCGCCGCCGACGACGTCGACGAACGGGCGCGCCGCCAGGACCGATTGCGGCGGGCGGAAGCAGCGTTCGATCCGCTGCCGTTCGGCGTCGAGGCCGCACGCGCGTACGGCCGGGTCTACGCAGCCGCGCTGAACGCCGGGCGTCAACCGCGCCGAAGGCTCGCCGATCTATTGATCGCGGCAACGGCGCTTGCCGAGGGGCTGCCGTTGGTCACGTGCAACGGCGCTGACTTCGCCGGGCTCGCAGGCTTGGTGGAGGTTGTCGAGGTTCCGTCGAACTGAAATCACTACTTGCCTGGATCCGCTCCAAGGGAAAGGCTTGGTGCATGGCGTCTGTGTGGGTTCGGCGTTCCATCGGCATGCTGGCCGGCGGGTCGGCCCTGGCCGCTTTCGCACTGGCCGCCGCCCTGCCGGCCCGGGCGGCGCATTGGTGCCCGGGACAGCAATGGGATCCGGCCTGGGGCACCAACTACAACTGGGACTGGAACCTGTGCCACGACTGGCAGCCACCGGCCCCTCCGGGCGCCCTGGCGGGCTGGGGGCCCTGGGGGCCCCCGCCGCCGTGGGCGCCGCCGCAGCCACCCGCGCCGTCGTGGGCGCCGCAGGCCCATCTGATGTGGAACCCGACGGTCGGCAGTTGGGGATTCTTCAACAACGGCATCTGGACGCCGGTCTGACCACACGCCTTCGGCCCGGCCGGCGACACCTTCGCTGCGCTAGGGTGAGTTGTGGTCGCTGATGACCGTGCCGGTGCGCTCGAACCCAAAGCCGCCGAACCCGACGCGCGCGAAAATTCTCTCCTGCAGCGCGAGGCTGAGGTCAAAAGACGCGAACTGCTCGCCGCCCGAAGAGATCAGATCGCCGATTGGCGGGAGCGGGTTGCAGATGATCGCGAGCGATTGGCAGACGAACGAGAGCGGATCGCGGACAAACGTGAGGGCACGGCCGCGCAGCGGGAACGCGACCGACTGCGGCGCTTGGACGAAGGGGCGGATCGCCTGCGAGAGGGCGCGCGGCGGCAGCAAGCCGACATCGACCGTGAGGCGGCCAAAACCGAGGGACGCCCGGACTACGACTAGGGCGGTGATTGTCGGGGGTAATCCCTAGCATGCGTTGCATGAAGTTCGTTTCAACGCGCATCATCACCGCCGACGTCACCCGGCTCGTCGCTTTTTACGAGATGGTCACCGAAGCCTCCGCCGTATGGGGCAACGAGCTCTTCGCCGAGATTCCGACACCGGTTGGCACGCTGGCGATCGGCAGCGACAAGACCCTGCCCCTGTTCGGCGAGGGATCGGCCGAGCCGGCGGCCAACCGCAGCGCGATCGTGGAGTTCCTCGTCGACGACGTGGACGCGGAGTACGAGCGGCTGCGCGAGGGGGTCGGCGAGGTCGTGACGCCGCCGACAACCATGCCTTGGGGAAACCGCGCCCTGCTGTTCCGGGATCCCGACGGAAACCTCGTCAACCTGTTCACCCCGGTCACCGACGCGGCCCGCGCCAAATTCGGAGTCTGACTGCCGGCCAAGGAAATTCGACGAGGTCAGCCCGGGGCCAGCGCCGGCCCGATCCAGCGATGCAGATACGCGCGCAGTTCGGCGGCGGACCTGGGCGGGTCGGGCGGCGCGATGACCATCGACTGGATGGTGCGCAGCAGAAACTCGACGAGTTCGTCGATGGTCGGGTCGTCGAAACCCAACTGGTCCCAGTCGATCCGGGCGTGGTGCAGGATGGCCCGGCAGCGGGCGATGACGTCGTCCGTCAGCATCGCGCGGCTGAACACGTTGGAGCGGTCGTTGGCCAGCAGCAGCGTCAGCTGCGGTTCGTGCGGCAGCCGCTCGATGATGTGCGCGACGACTTCGACCAGCTGACCGGTGACGTCCATGTCGGCGACGAGCCGGTCGATCTGCGCCACGAAGCTCCCGAGCGCCACCTCGGCGACCGCGGTGAACAATTCCTCGGTCCCTGCGAAGTAGCGGTAGACCGTCCGGCGGGTGATGCCCAGCGCGTCGGCGATGTCGGACACCGTGGTCTGCGCCGCACCGCGCCGGTCGACCAGCCGTAACGCGGTGTCGATGATCCGCTTGCGCGCCTCGGCGTCGTCCGAGGGCGGCGAGCCCGCCCAGCCCTTACGCCCCATCAGCCTTGACTCTTCCGTTCGACTCAGCCAAGAATACACACAAGACACATGCATGGGCATTGTGTGTAATGAGCCAGCCTGGGAGAACCCGTGACAGCACTGGAAGTCCGCCGCCCGAAGTTCGACTTCACCGGCGACGTTCCGTGGGAATGGAACCCGGCCAACCCGCAATTCTCGTTCTTCATGAACGCGACCTCGATGATCGCGATCTGCTTCGAGCAGATGGTCGTGGCCGCCGTCCAGGAGGCCAAGCCGCTGATCACCGACCCCGACGTGGCGGCCGAGGCGACCGCGTTCCTGCGGCAGGAGGCCCAGCATGCCAGCACGCACCGCAAGTACGTCGCCGCGTTGATCCGTCGCTACCCCGGGCTGCAAGACACCCTCGACGCCGCGGCCGGCAGTTTCGACGAGGTCACCAGGAGCACGCCGTTGAAATTCCGGTTGGCCTACGTCGCCGACCTGGAGGCGACGTTCACGCCGAGCTTCAAATTGATGCTCGACAACGAGGCGACGCTGTTCCGTCCCGGCGACGAACGGGTGGCGTCGTTGTTGATGTGGCACTTCGTCGAGGAGGTCGAGCACCGCAGCTCGGCCCTGGTCATCTATGACGCCGTAGTCGGGGTCAGCTGGTATCGGATCCGGGCGCTGCCCGGTGTCTTTCGGCACCTGACCACGGTCGCGGCGCTCATCGCCGACGGCGTCAACGAACATGTGCCCGAACGTGATCGCAAGGTCGACGCCCGCACGTTTTTGCCGGCCTACCGCCTGCGCCGGGCGCTGCGTCCGCGGCTGCCATTCGCGGGCCGGCGCGCGCCGTCGGCAGCCTTGCCCAGCGCGTTTGCGACCGTGCCCCGCAAGCAACGCCTCCTGGCCGCGGGCCGAGTCCTGCTGAGCCAAACCCCCTTTCATAATCCCGCCAACGAGCCGCTGCCGAAGTTCGCCGACACATGGTTCGAGCGGTGGAACGCCGGTGAGGACGTAACCCGCTGGTACACAAGCCAACCCGTCGCCTGAGGCGCCGGCGATGGCTCAACAGTGCACGGCGGCCTTCGACGCAATCGCCGGACCGCTTGGCGGGTTCAGCTGCCGGCACGCGCCGGCCGTGGTCCACGTGCGCAACCCGTTGGCCCTGAGCAACTGGACGCTGCCGGTGCTCGAGGCGATGATGGTGGCCGGCGCCGTCCTGGCACTGGCCCACTCCATCCGGCGCCTGCGCCGCGAGGGCGATCCGACCAACCTGGCGCTGTGGTTCGCCACCGTCGTCTATCTGTTCGTCATCGAAATCCCGCTGTACTTTCCCAACGTATTCGGCATCGACGACCAACTCGGTACCGTGTTCGCCCACAACGCATTCACCGTGCAGTTCCTGTTCGACCGGCTGCCGCTCTACATCGTTGCGCTCTACCCGGCCGTCGTCACGCTGGCCTTCGAGATCGTCCGCGGCCTCGGTGTCTTTCGGGATCGCGGCAACCTTGTGGGCGCGATCTGCGTCGGGCTGGTCCACCACTGCTTCTATGAGGTGTTCGACCAACTCGGCCCGCAACTGCGATGGTGGGCGTGGAACACCGCCAACCCGATCAACCACCCGATGCTGGCGGCGGTGCCCATGACGAGCGTGTTCATCTTCGCCACCCTCGGACCGATCGTGGTGACCGTGCTCATCCTCGCGCTGGTGCCCGCACGAACCAGGGGCTGGGCCCTCGGCTGGCGCACGGCGCTCGCGGGCGCGCTGGTGCCCGTCGGGCTGGCCATCCTGAGCATCCCGACCTCGCTGTTCGGTGGCCGGCCGCCCCACACCACGGCGCAGGCCGTCGTCTTCTCGGCCGAACTGGCCGTGATCGCGGCGATCGCGCTGCCGGTGCTAATCGGGCAGTGGCGGCGCGGGTCGACCTCGCCCAACCGGTTCGTGCGCACCTTCGGCCCGCTGTACCTGGTGGTCCTGGCGGCGCTGTGGGTGGGCGCGTCGCACGACTACGTCACCGCGCGGGACGGGATCACCGCCGACGGCACGCCGACCGGAAACCTGGCCTACGCGGCGATCTGCTTCGTCGTCGCTGCCCTCGCCGTGTGCAGCGTCGGGCGGAGCCACCCACTGCGAGCCGGGCGGTTGCGGCCGGAGTTCGATATACCCTCGGCAATTTGAATTGCCGAAATGCGGCGCGCGCCATTGTTGAATTCGTAAGTGATACGGGCCACAAATTTTGATTACCGGTGAATTTTATTGCTAGTGTGCCTGCTCGTGTTTGTTCTAGCCACTTTGATATCGCTCGTCAATCAGGTTTCGGGGACGCCCTATATCGCGGGCGGGGATTCGCCCGCCGGCACCGATTGCTCGGGACTCGCGTCCTGGGTAGCCAATGCGGCGACCGACCGACCCGTTTTCGGCAGCAGGTTCAACACCGGAAACGAAGAAGCCGCTTTGCTGGCGCGGGGTTTCCAGTACGGGACCGCGCCCAACGCGTTGGTGATCGGCTGGAACGGCGGTCACACCGCGGTGACCCTGCCGGACGGCACCCCGGTCTCCAGTGGCGAGCGTGGTGGCGTGCACATCGGTGGCGCGGGAGCCTACCAGGCTGGTTTCACCCACCACATGTTCCTGCCGATGCCGGATGCCGAGGGCGCGCCGCCGCCGCCCCCGGACGCGCCGCCCCCGCCGCCGGAGCTGCCGCCCCCTGCGCCGGAGTTGCCGCCGCCGCCCGCGGATTTGCCGCCCCCGCCGCCGGATTTGCCGGCGCCACCGCCCGAGGCCCCGCCCGTTCTGGTCGACGCCGTGGCGCCCGCAATCCCGGATTCGCCGCCGCCGGCCGATCCAGGAATTGCGAATCCATAACAAATCACCTCGCAAATTGTCTCGATTTTATTCGACCGTTTTTGGCGCAGAATGAATCGGGGAAGCGCGCGCGCAAAGTGATCTTGCCCGTGGTGTTGACCTTTTGTGGCCTGCGTCACTGGTCGTGCGGCATGATCGGCTCATGATCTTCATCGTCGTCAAGTTCGAGACCAAACCCGAGTGGAGCGAGCGCTGGCCGGAACTCGTCGCCTCCTTCACCGCCGCCACCCGCGCCGAGGAGGGCAACCTGTGGTTCGAGTGGTCGCGCAGCCTGGACAACCCGGCGGAGTACGTCTTGGTGGAGGCCTTCCGCGACGGTGACGCCGGCGGCGTCCACGTCAACAGCGAGCACTTCCAGCGGGCGATGCAGGACCTGCCCCAGGCGCTGGCGTCGACCCCCAAGATCATCAGCCAGACGATCGACGCGGAGGGTTGGTCGGAGATGGGGGAGATGTCGGTCGGCTAACCCGCCGATCCCACCGACACCGCGATCTCCTCGCCCAGCCGATACCCCGGTGCCAGCGGGAGCGCGTCGCCGCTCCAGAACCGCCCCGGGTCGAACCAGTTGGCGTCCTTGTCGGTGACCAGCAACCCCATTTCCTCATAGGTGATCGCCACCGTCTCCGCGCAGTACGCCGTCTCCAGGCCCATCCTGCGGTGCTCGGCCTTGCGCCGCTGCGTCTCTTCGCGAACCTTCCTGTCCACCAACGGGATTCCGCGCATCCAGTCGTTGATGGTCGGGAGCCGGCCGCGAAACCAGCGGCCGGTGAGCCGGGCGGTCGTCGGGAACGCGGTGCCGTCCATCCGCGCGATGACTTGTAGCAGCTTGTTTTCCTGTTCCCGGGTGGCGTACGGCGTCAGCTGACGCAGCCAGCACCGCTGCTGGTAACGGTCGGTCCACTGCAGAACCGCCTGGCGCAGATCGTTGAGTTGCACGCCGCGGTGATGGGTGCCGGACCAGACGTCGACGAGCTTGTCGCCGAGCTCGGCGTGCCAGATCAACGGCGGCAGGTCGTCTATGGCCACCGTCATGCCGACGTGGTTCACGGGCGCGTTGGTCAGCGTCTGGATCGCGCGGTCGGGCCGCGATCGGCCGCGGAACAGCCAGAGGTCGCCGGTTCGCGTCTCGTCCAGCGCTTGGTCCAGTGTCAGCATGTGAGCCCCGGTAATAGCCTGTCAGCCATGCGCAGTGTTTGGAAGTGGGTGGGGTTGGCCGGCGTCGCCGGTGTTGTCGCAGGGGGAGTGCTGGTGGCCCGCGACCAACGCAAGCGCAAGTCCTACACCCCCGACGAGGTCCGCGCCCGGCTGCATCAGCGGCTCGCCGAATCCGACGCCGACACGGCGAACAACCGGTAGCTGCCCGAGAAGCCCTTCAGCTCGACCTCGCGGCCCCCGTCGAATCGGATGTCGTCACAGTCGGCGCACTCGTCGATGGCGTCGCGCACCGGCTCGCTCACCAGGATCTGCCCGCCGACGGCCTGCGCGGCGACCCTCGCCGCCATCGCGACGTTGCGCCCGAACAGGTCGTCGCCTCGTCGCACCGAGCGGCCCATGTGGACGCCGATGCGGACCCGAATGTCGTCGTGCCGCTTGCGTTTTCCGTTGTTGCCCAACGCGCGCTGGACGTCGACGCCGCAGCGCACGGCCTCTTCGGCGCGCGCAAACGCGATCATGTAGCCGTCGCCCTGGCTCTTGACCACGTGCCCCGAGCGCCGCTTCACCAGACCCGAGATGAGCTTGTCGTGGGAGCTGATCAGCCGGACCCAGGCGCGGTCGCCGATCCGCTCGTTGAGCGCGGTCGACTCCTCGATGTCGGAGAACAGGATCACCACCCGCCCGTCCGGCGTGACCCGGGCGAGGTCGGGCCGCTCGACCTCGGCCCAGTCGGCGAGGTCCTCGATCGAGCTGCGCACCACCGCGCCGAAGCCCTCCTTGCGCATCAGGTTGGCGGTGTTCCAGACCCGCTTGACGGCCTCGCGGCCGCCCGTCAGCAGCTGGTTGCGGGCATCCGTCCGCTGCCGCAACTGGTCGGCCTCGCGGCGGCTGCGCACCAGCAGCACCGAGAGCACCGCGATCGCGACGGCCTCGATCGCCGCGGCCCCGGCCAGGACATAGACCGCGAGATGCAGCATGTCACCCACGCCTGGAATCCTGCCAAAGGCCGTCACCGCCGCGCCTTGTCGGGCCTATGACGAATGTCTACGGTTGAGCTCGGCCGCCACGGGTAGTGATTCTGCAGAGCGAATCGGGTGATTTTCGGGAGGTGCGGGCTTGACGGACGGCGGCGACAATTCCTCGAATCTGCTGGTGATCTTCGGCATCACCGGCGACCTGGCCCGCAAGATGACCTACCGCGCGTTGTTCCGGCTCGAACGCAAGGAAATGCTGGACTGCCCGATCATCGGCGTGGCCAGTGACGAGATGACCGTCGAGCAGCTGATCGATCGGGCCCGCGACGCCATCAAGGCCTCGGGTGAGAAGTTCGACGACGCGGTGTTCGACCGGCTGGCCGGCCGGCTGTCGTACCTCCACGGCGACGTCACCGACGAAAAGCTTTACAAGCAGCTCGCCAAGCAGATCGACGCGGACGCCCGCCCCCTGTACTACCTGGAGATGCCGCCGTCGCTGTTCGCGCCGATCGTGGAAAACCTCGCCAAGGTCGACCTGGTGGAGAACGCGCGGGTGGCGGTGGAGAAGCCGTTCGGCCACGACCTGGAGTCCGCGCGCGACCTCAACGCACGGCTGGGTGCGGTGCTCGACGAAGAACAGATCCTGCGGGTGGACCACTTTCTGGGCAAACAACCCGTCGAGGAGCTGCAATATCTACGCTTCGCCAATCGCGCCCTGGCGAAGCTGTGGGACCGCGACAGCGTCTCCGAAATCCACGTCACCATGGCGGAGGACTTCGGGATCGAGGACCGCGGCAAGTTCTACGACGCGGTGGGCGCGCTGCGCGACGTCGTGCAGAACCACCTGCTGCAGGTGCTGGCGCTGGTCGCGATGGACCCGCCCGTCGGCCCCGGCGCCGACGACCTCAACGACAAGAAGGCCGAAGTCTTCCGGGCGATGCCGGCGCTGGATCCCCAGCGCTGCGTGCGCGGCCAGTACCGCGGCTACACCGACGTCGACGGGGTGGCCAAGAACTCGAAGACCGAGACCTACGTCGCGCTGCGCACCGAGATCGACAACTGGCGCTGGGCCGGCGTGCCGATCTTCCTGCGTGCGGGAAAGGCGTTGCCCGAGAAGGTCACCGAGGTGCGGATGTTTCTGCACCACGTGCCCGGGTTCTCCTTCCTGCCCAACCGCAGGCCGCCGGAGCCGAACCAGATCGTGCTGCGCATCGACCCCGATCCCGGGATGCGCCTGCAGCTGTCCGCCCAGGTCGGCAATTCGTGGCATGACGTCCACCTGGATTCCTCGTTCGCCGAGGACCTCGGCGAGGCGGTGCGGCCCTACGAGCGCCTGCTGTACGCCGGATTGACCGGCGACCGCCAGCTTTTCGCGCGTGAGGACGCCATCGAAGAGACGTGGCGGATCGTGCAGCCGTTGCTGGACAAGCCGGGCCGGATCCACCACTACGAGTCCGGCTCCTGGGGACCCGAGGCCGCGGAGTCGCTGCTGCACGGTCACCACAAATGGCAGGAGCCGTGGCTACCCAAGAGCACACCGGCGAGCAAGTAAGGAGACGAGATGCAGCTGGGGATGATCGGTCTGGGCCGCATGGGCGCCAACATCGTTCGGCGCGTGGCCAAGGGCGGACACGAGTGCGTGGTGTACGACCACGAACCCGACGCGGTCAAGGCGATGGCCGGCGAGGACAACACGACGGGGGTGTCGTCGCTGCAGGAGCTCGCCGAGAAACTCACCGCCCCCCGCGTGGTCTGGGTGATGGTGCCGGCCGGGACGATCACGACCGGGGTGATCGATGAGCTGGCCAAGACGCTGGACTCCGGGGACATCGTGATCGACGGTGGCAACTCCTACTACCGCGACGATATCAGGCACGCAAAGACGTTGTCCGAGAATGGCATTCATTTACTCGACTGCGGTACCAGCGGCGGCGTGTGGGGCCGCGAACGCGGCTACTGCCTGATGATCGGCGGGGACACCGACGCGTTCGAGCACGCCGAGCCGATCTTCGCCACCGTCGCGCCCGGCGTGGACGCGGCGCCGCGCACGCCCGGCCGCGACGGCGAGGTCGCGCAATCGGAGCAGGGGTATCTGCATTGCGGACAGTCCGGGGCGGGGCACTTCGTCAAGATGGTGCACAACGGGATCGAGTACGGGATGATGGCCTCGCTCGCCGAGGGGCTGAACATCCTGCGCAACGCCGACATCGGCAAGCACGTGGAGGCGGGGGACGCCGAGACCGCGCCGCTGTCGAACCCCGAGTTCTACCAGTACGACTTCGACATCCCCGACGTCGCCGAGGTGTGGCGACGCGGCAGCGTCATCGGCTCGTGGCTGCTGGACCTGACCGCGAGCGCGTTGCGGGAATCGCCTGAGCTGAAAGAGTTTTCGGGGCGGGTCTCCGATTCCGGGGAGGGCCGGTGGACCTCGATCGCCGCGATCGACGAGGGGGTGCCCTCGCCGGTGCTGACGACGGCGCTGCAGTCCCGCTTCGCCTCCCGCGATCTCGACGACTTCGCCAACAAGGCGCTGTCGGCGATGCGCAAACAGTTCGGCGGGCACGCGGAGAAGCCGGCCAACTGAGCGCCGGCGCTGTTTCGCGGATCCTCAATGCTCGCGGGGCACCGTTGCCGAGCATTCAGTGTGAAGCCTGGGCTTCGATGGTGAACTCGGGGCTTCGGCAGTGAATCGCGGGCGGAAAAATTGCCGGATCGGCGCCCTGGGCTCACGGTCAAAGCCCTGGATTCACAGTCAAATCCGCCAGGCCAGGCCGTGACGGCGCGGGCAGCCCGCGGGTACGGGTTGGGCTGTCAGCGTTTGACGAACGCGACCACGACGTCGCTGAAGGCGTCGTTGTCGTCGCCGGCGGCGGTGTGCCCCGCGTTGGCCAGCTCCACGAACTCGGCGTTGGGCACCGTCGCCAGGAAATGCTTGACGCCCTCGGGGCTGACGACGTCGGACAGCTTTCCGCGGATCAACAGCACCGGGATCGTCAGGCTCCTGGCCGCCTGCTCGAACTTCTCGGTGCGCAACTCGGGGTCGTCGCCGGGCTTGGTCATGAACGCGGGGTCCCAGTGCCAGTACCAGCGCCCGTCGCGCAGGCGCAGGTTCTTCTTCAGCCCCTCGGGGCTGCGCGGCTTCTTCCGGTACGGGAGGTAGGCGGCCACCGCCTCGGCGGCCTCGTCCAGCGAGTCGAATCCCTCGAGCCCGCTGATCATGAAGTCGCGGATGCGGGCGCTGCCGCCCTTCTCGAACCGGGGCACCACGTCGACGAGGACCAGCCGGGTCACCTTCGCCGGCCCGGCCCGGTGGGCGGCGAGGATGCCGGTCAGACCGCCCATGCTCGCCCCGATGATCATCACCGGCCGGCCGATCGCCTCGATGACGCGCAGGACGTCGGCGGTCAGCGTCTCGACGGCGTAGTCGGCCCCGGGAGCGCGATCGCTGTCGCCGTGCCCGCGGCTGTCCAGGGCGACGACGTGCAGGCCCTCGTCGGCCAGGATCTGGCCGGTGCTCTTCCAGGAGAACCGGTTCTGGCCGCCGCCGTGCAACATCAGGACCGACGGGCGACCGGTCGCGTTGGCGCCGCGGTTCCATTCGTCGGCGACAAGGGTGATCCCCTTGTGGCCGGAGAATTCGACCGTCTCGGGATCGCTGCTCACGACGCTCACGCGTCCTGACGTTACCTAGCGCGGTTAAGCACTTTTGCGCGGGTCGACGACCTGGCGCCGGCGCGGTGCGCGGCGATGCACCAGGATCCGGCCGCCGTCCTTCGGCAGGGAGCCGAGCCCGCCGCCCTTGATCTTCTCGGGGGGCGCCGTGGTGGTTTCGATGGTCAAGTGGCGCAACACCGTTCGCAGCACCACGTTCATCTCCATCTTGGCGAACGCCGCCCCCGCGCATCGCCGGGTCCCGCCGCCGAACGGAATCCACGCAAAGGGCGACGGCTTGCCGTCGATGTAGCGGTGCGGGTCGAAGCGATCGGGATCGGGAAACGCGTCGGGGTCGGCGTGGCACCGGGAAATGCTGACGACGACGGAGTGGCCCTCGGGGATGACCCAGTCGCCGAGCTCGAACGCCTTCGCCCGCACCCGGCGGCCGGAGAAGTCGATCACCGACCTGGTGCGCTGGACCTCGTAGATCGCGGCGTGACGCAGTTCGTTCTCGTCGGTGTCGGCCTCGTCGACCAGCGCCGAGAGGACCTGCGGGTGGCGGCTGAGTCGTTCGAACACCCAGGCCAGCGTGGTCGCGGTGGTTTCGTGCCCGGCGACCAGCAGGGTGAGCAGGTCGTCGCGGATGTCCTCGCGCGACATGGCCGAGCCGTCGTCGTACGCGCAGCGCAGCATCAGCGACAGGATGTCGGTCCGGTCCCCCGCGTCCCGCGTCGCGTCGGCCCGATCGATGATCCTGTCGATGACGGCGTCGTAGCGGCCCCGCCATTCCGCCAGCCGGCCCCACGGGGTGTAGCGACCGTAGGTCCGGGCCGGGATCGGCAGCGTCGACAGCAGCGAACCCCATCTGGCCCACGGGGGAATGATCCGGCGCAGCTCCTCGAAGTCGTCGCCTTCGGCCCCGAACACCGTGCGCAAGATGACGTTGAGGGTGATGCGTTTCATCGGCGCCAGCGTGGCGAACCCCTTGCCCTCGGGCCAGTCGCGGATTTCGCGGAGCGTCTCCTCCTCGACGATCTGCTCGTAGTTCTTCATGTTGTTGGCGTGAAAAGGCTGCGCCAGTAGCTTGCGCCGCTCCCGATGTTCGGCGCCGTCGAGCCCGAACACCGAGCCCGCGCCCAAAAGCCGGCTCAGGTTGGGCTGTATCGCGCCGAGATCGTGTATTCCGCCGGTGTAGACCTGTTTGGCCAATTTCGGGTCGGCCACCACCACCAGCCGGCCGAACACCGGGACATCGAGCCGGAAGGCGCCGCCGTACCGGCGCGCGAGCCGCACGGTGGTCCACCGCCGCGCCGCCAGAAAGGCGAGGCCCTGCACCGCCTTGGGAATGACTCGGGGAGGTGCCGGCGGCAAATTCACCGCCGTTCCGGGAGAGGCTCGCACCTCTGCGGGTCTACCCAGCGCCATGCGCGCGAAACGGGGCCTACTCGATCACGCCGGTGAGCTCGAACTCGGCCAGGGTGCGCGCCACCACCTCGCGTAATCCGCGCTTGGAGTTGCTTCCGCCAGGCCGGTAGGCGCCGACGGTGATGCACATCTTGCCGCCGATCCGCAGACACCACAGGGCGAGTTCGCCGTGTGCCTGCTCGAGTTCATGGCGCTTGACGCCCTGGATTCCCCCGCGCCCGAACGCATATTCGGGGTCGGTGCCATCGACGCGGAGCGCCATGGCAGGGATGTCGCCCATGCTGGAGTTCGCGACCGGCAGGTCGTCGAACGCGAACGCGGCCTCGGACACCCGCCTCAGCACCCTTTTGGGGGTGAATGTCACCAGCGGGGCCAGGGGAAGCATCGGCGACGCCTGCCGCGGGGCGTCGCGGAACGTTTCGAGCGTCCGTTTGACGGCCGCCCGGATGTCGGACAAATCTGTGGTCGCCCGCGTCGGGTCGACGGCGACGCTGACATACGACAGCGTGTTCGCGCGGGTGTCGTGCGCGCCGCGGTCGCTGAGCGGGATCTGCAGGACGACTGCCCCGTCAGTTGCGCGCCGGCGCCCCAGTCTCTCACCGAGTTTCGCCGCAAACCCGGCGACCAGGTGATGGCTGGATCCGCCGAGCGCTGTCGCTCGCGCGTCCCAGTCGTCCGTGTCGACGTGGACCGCGACGGCCGGCACCACAACCCGTTCGCGGCCGTGGGCGGCCCGGGCCGCGCGTGATCGCGACGGCTTCGTTGCGGGCCCGTCCGGCGCGGGATGACGCGCCATTTTTGCCGCCGCGGCGATCGCCCGCGCCGCCTCGGGAAGATCCCGAACGGTTTGGCGCGCGTCCTGCGCCAGCGCGCGCAGCCGGGTGCGTGACGACGGCGGTGGATAGCCGAGGTCCCGGGTGTGGCCGCCGGCCGCCTCGGCTACGGCCAGGCCTACCCCGAGGCCGTCGATCAGGCAGTGCGACGCCACCAGGGTGACCGCGGTCGACCCGTCGGTCAACCGGAGGACCCCCAGGTGCCAACCCGGCCCCCGCTCGGGGTCGACGCGCAGTTGGGCGCGGTCGTCCAGCCAGTCGCTGAGTTCGGCACGCGGGCGGGCGGTCTCGGCGATGTCGATGTCGGCCGGCCATCGGTCCCGGACCCAGCGATCGCGGGCGAACGCCAGCGGCGAACGCTCGATGCGCCGTCCCAACAAGCCGTAACCGAGGTTGTGGTGGAAGCGCCTCAGTCCGTCGATGTCGACGGGATGCTGGTAAACCCACACGCATTGCACGATCGCGTTGCGGTCGAGGGCCCGCAGCGTGCGGAACATGGCTTGGTCCATGAACGACAGCTGGTTGTCGGGTCGCGCGTCGGTTGCGTCGCGTCGCGAGAACAACGTTTGGGGACGCGTTTGGAGATGCACTGGTCCGCCTCCGATCGTTGCGGGTGGAGTGCCGGGCACCGGTTGCGCCGCAGTTTGGTTACCGCGGGTGGCCTCTGCGCGCCAAGTGTACGGACAATCCGTGCGGGCCTCCGCCGGGCGATTAACGGTCGACGGCTTGGGTATCAGGGGAAGATGTGGCTGACCCGGGCAGTGGTCACCCGGCGATCGCCTGCGGGGCAACCCCGGACTCGCCGGCTAATTGACGGTTCCGAAAAGCTGGCTCCGTCAACGTCATTCGCGGCCTTCGGGCGCCGTGGCCCAACCGCGGCCAAGCCCGTGCAGCAAACGTCCAACAGGAGGGCGGGACCAGATGACGTCTAGTGAAAGGGCTCCTGTGCCAACGACGTTCGCCCCCTGGATCAAGCGCATGCCGGCGCCCACCCGAGAGCCGTACCGCGGCGGCATCGTGGTGTTCCCGCACGCCGGGGCCGCCGCAGCCAGCTACCGGAAGTTGGCCCGAAAACTCGCCGCCGGTGGCGAGACCTTCGTGGTCGAGTACCCGCAGCGGGCCGAGCGCCTGGACGACCCCGCCCCGGAGACCGTGCACGAACTGGCCATCGGGTTGTTCGAGGCGGGGCCGTGGCGCAGGGCCGCGCCGCTGCGGCTGTTCGGACACAGCATGGGCGCGGTGGTCGCCTTCGAATTCGCCCGCATCGCCGAGCAGCGGGGGATTGCGGTGCGAAAGTTGTGGGTGTCGGCGGGACCCGTGCCCTCCAGCGTCGCCAGCCTTGCCGACCTGCCGACCAGCGACGAGGAACTGCTCGCCGACCTCGCCGATCTGGGCGGCACCGATCCCCGCCTGCTGGCCGACGAGGAGTTCGCCGAACTGCTGGTCAACGCGGCGCGGTGCGACTACGAGGCGCTCAACCGCTACGACTGCAGCGACGGCGTGCGCATCCGTGCCGATATCCACGCCGTCGGCGGCCGGCAGGACCGGCGCATCGACGTCGGGTCGCTGCGCCGGTGGGCCAAGCACACCAGCGGGACGTTCGCCCTGTCGTTCTTCGACGGCGGACACTTCTACCTGGACAACCACATCAACACCGTCGGCAATCGAGTCATCACGGAAGTCTGATTCCGAGCTGCTCACCGGGGGGCTTGACGCCGCCGTAAATTGGCGGTGCACGTCGCCGGTGACGTGCGCCAAACACGCTTCGGCGGAACGACTTAACGCTTGAGCCCGGGTGGGGCGGACACCGCGACGCAAACCTGAGAATTCCCTGCTGCCGCGTTTGTGCCCGGCCGGCACGGGTAGACCGAGGAGAGCGCGCGGCAGGGCGACGTTTATCTCGTCCCGCCCAGCGCGATCCCATCGGCGTGTAAAGCGACTGCGCCGGTCAACCAAGAAAACAACATCTCCGGACCGATCGTGGGTGGCGCTTCGGGGGCAGTATCGGAGGAATCATCGTGATGACGCGGTGCGTTGTGCCGGCACACATTCCGTGCCGATGTCTGGGTCGGGGGGCGGGCGTCAGTCGAGTCGCCGCCGATGTCTGATCAGCTGCCCGTTGCGGTCTTCGATCATGACCCGGTCGTCGTTGTGGGCATGGCGCTCGAGGCGCCCGGAGGCGTCGACACCGCCGACGGCTACTGGGCGCTGCTGTCGCAGCACCGGGAAGGGCTCAGCCCTTTCCCGACCGACCGGGGGTGGCCGATCCGCGAACTGTTGACCGGCTCCTGCCGTGAGGGGTTCAAGCGGATCCACGACTCCGGCGGATTCCTGGCCGGCGCAACGACATTCGATCCCGCCTTTTTCGGCATCTCGACGCGCGAGGCGATCGCGATGGACCCGCAACAACGCGTCGCGCTGCGGGTGTCGTGGCACGCCCTGGAGAGCAGCGGCATCAACCCCGACGACCTGGCCGGACACGACGTTGGTTGCTACGTCGGCGCCTACGACACCGGCTACGGCCCGGAGATGGCCGAATTCTCCCGCCACAGCGGCCACTTGATGAGCGGGACCGCGCAAAGCGTCATCTCCGGGCGCATCGCCTACACGCTGGGGCTGGCCGGCCCGGCCATCACGGTGGACTCCTCGTGTTCGGCCGCGCTGGTGGCGTTTCACCTGGCGGTGCAAGCGATTCGGACCGGCGACTGCGATATGGCGCTGGCCGGCGGGGTTTGCGTGATGGGCTCGCCCGGATTCTTCGTCGAGTTCTCGAAACAGCACGCCCTTTCCGACGACGGCCGCTGCCGCCCGTACAGCGCGCAGGCCAGCGGCACGACGTGGGCCGAGGGTGCGGCGATGTTCGTGCTGCAACGAAAGTCGGCCGCGCTGCGCAACGGCCGGCGGATCGTCGCCGAAGTCCGCGCCAGCACCCTCAACCAGGACGGGCGCAGCGCCGGGCTCACCGCCCCCAGCGGTGCGGCGCAGAGCCGCCTGTTCCGGCGGGCCATGACGCAGGCCGGGCTGCGGCCCGAACAGGTGGGAATGATCGAGGGGCACGGCACGGCCACGACCCTGGGTGATCGCACCGAATTGCGTTCGCTGGCGGAAACCTACGGGGACACGGAGCCGGGCCAGGGCGCGCTGCTGGGTTCGGTGAAGTCCAACTTCGGCCATGCGCAGTCGGCCGCCGGCGGGCTCGGGCTGGCCAAGGTCGTGTTGTCCGCCGAGCACGGTGCCGTCCCGCCGACCCTGCACGCCGTCGAGGCCAGCCCGGAAATCGACTGGGACAGCCAGGGTTTGCGGCTGGCCCGGGAGCTGACAACGTGGCCCGCCGTGGACGGCCAGCGCATCGGCGCCGTTTCCGCGTTCGGGATGAGCGGCACCAACGCCCATGTCATCGTTTCGGTGACGGAGGCCGCATGATGCCGGCCCACCGACTGCCCGATGACCGCGTCCCGGTGCTGCTCAGCGCGCACGAGAAGGACCTCATCGCCGACGACGCGGCCGCCGTCCTGGACTACCTGGAGCGCCTCGGCGGGGCAGAAGACCCGACCGCCTCGGTGGCTTTCACGCTGATGGGCACGCGGCGCATCCGTCGCCACCGCGCGGTGGTGCGGGCGGCCGATCGCGGCGAACTCGCGGCGGGGCTGCGCGCGCTGGCCGGCGGCGAAAACCACCCGCTCGTGGCCCGGTCCTCGGGAAGTTCCGGCCCGCGAACGGCTTTCGTATTTCCGGGCCAGGGCAATCAGTGGCCGTCAATGGGCGCAGAAACCTACCGGCGGCTGCCGGCGTACCGGACCGAAGCCGACCGGTGCGCGGAAACGTTCGTGGCCGCCGGTTTGCCGTCACCGCTGACGTACCTGTTGTCCGACACCGCTCGGGATTGGTCGCAGATAGACATCCAGGGCGCGCAGTTCACGCACGCCGCGAGCCTGGCGCAACTATGGCGGTGCTGCGGGGTGCTGCCCGACATCACCCTGGGCCACAGCCTGGGTGAGGTCGCCGCCGCCTACGTGGCCGGGGCGATCGCGCTGCCCGACGCGGTCGCCGTCGTCGCCGCCCGCGCCGCCGTCGTCGAACGGCTCCCGGGCCGGTACGGGATGGCGGTTCTCGGCGTGGGCGCCGACCACGCGGAGCGAATGATCGCCGAGACGCCGGGCTGGCTGGAGCTCTCGGTGGTCAATTCGCCGTCGTCGAGCGTGGTGTCCGGAGATCGTGACGCCGTCGCCGGCATCGTGCGGCTGGCCGAGAAGGACGGCGTCTTCGTCCGCGAGCTCGATGTCGACTACCCGGGCCACACGAGCAAGCTGGATTCGCTGCGCGGCACGCTGGGCGACCTGCTGCCCGCGGCGGCGTTTCGCGACGCCCCGGTCGAGTTCGTCAGCTCGGCGCGCGGCGGTGTCGTCGGCGCCGACACCGATTTCACCGACTACTGGTACCAGAACCTGCGCAATATGGTCCGTTTCGACAAGGCCGCGGAGACGGCCGTGCAGCGCGGCGTCGGCACGTTCGTCGAAATGTCCGCGCACCCCGCGTTGCTTCACGCGCTCGACGAGCTGGCCCCGGAAGCGGTGATCGTGGGTTCCGGCCACCGTGACGAATCCGCCGTCGACCAACTCTGCGCCAGCATCGTCACCGCCGCGCTCGCCAACCCGGGTTACCGGTGGCGCGATTTGGTCAACGTCGGCAACCGGCAACTGCTGCGGGCGTTTCCCACGGCGCCCATGCGCGCGGTGCACCTGTGGGCGACACCGGAGCCACTACCGCCGGCGCCCGGCTCCGTGGTGACGGTGCTCTACGAGCAGTGGGAGCCGCGCCCGGAAACCCCGCCCGCCGACGGCGACCGCCAACCGTGCGGTGTCGCGGTCGTGGCGCCGGAGCCGGACGACGCGATGGCGCGCCGGCTGATTGACGCCGTTGCGGCGGACCGCAGGTGCGAGGTCACCGACCCCGACGAGGCGGAGGTCGCCGTCCTCGTCGCGCCGGTCGCGGAGGAGACCACCGCGTTTGAAGCCGCCGACGAATTCCGTTGCAAGTCAAGGTCGGTCGACTATCGCCGGGCCATCGGCCCGCGCTGCCGGCGGGTCTGGCTGGTTACCCGGGGCGGTGAACACATGGATTGCGACCCGTCGCCCGCATCGCCGGCGCAGGCGGCGCTGGCCGCGGCGCACCGCAGCGCCGGCTTCGAATTCCCGGACTGCACATTCGCCCACCTCGACCTGCCGGCCGGCGGCCTCGGCGCCGCCAGTGCCCACGGATGCGTCGACGTGCTGCTGGGCGATCACACCGAGGTCGCGTTGCGGGATTCGGGCCCCACCGGTTTCGTCCGGACGTTGCGCGAGTGCGGCGCCGAGGCCGCGCCCGCACGCCTCCTGGACACAACGACCCTCGACAACGTGGTGATCACCGGCGGCAACGGGACCATCGGGCTGAGATACGCCCGGCACTGCGTCGAACAGGGCGCCCGGCGGGTGATCCTGTTGAGTCGCAAGGGTATCGCGCGAGAGCAACTCGACCGGCTGAGCGCCGGATATCACGCGGAGGTGCACGCGCCGGCGTGCGACATCACCGACGTCGCGGCGCTGACCGCGGTGGCCGGCGAGTACGCGGACGGCGGCGCATCACTGTTGATCCACGCCGCCGGTGCCGCCAGGTTCGCGCCCCACGACCAACTCGGCGAGGCAGATCTGGCAGAGGTGTTCGCGGCCAAGGTCACCGGGCTGGCGCGGATGACGGAGCTCTGGCCGCTGCGTCAGGACGTGCGCATCCTGTTGTGTTCGTCGGTGTCCGGGGTCTGGGGCGGCTACGGTCACGCTGCCTACGCGGCGTCCAACCGCATGCTCGACGTGTGCGCCGCCGAGCTGCGGGCCAGGGGGCTGGACTGCATGGCGGTGCGGTGGGGATTGTGGCGGGGCACCGCCATCGCCGAGGCAGACGAGATCGCGCGCATCGAGCGATCCGGTCTGGTCGCGATGGATCCCGACGCGGCGGTCATCGCCAGCCTGTGCCACCACGGTGGCGATCCGCTGATCCTCGCCGCCGACTTCGACCGGCTGCGAACTTTCTTCGAAAGCCAGGGCGCTGCAGCGCCGTTCGCGATGGAGAGCGCCGAACGAGCGGTCGAGACGGCGGCCGACGGCGAGAGCCCAGAGGGCGCATCGGTCGACGAGGTGGTGCGCGCCGCGCTCGCCGCGACCCTGAGCCTGGACGGCCCGGAGTCCGTCGATCTCAGCGCTCGGCTGGTTGACCTCGGCGTCGACTCGCTGCTGGGCGTCGACCTGCGCGATCGGCTGCGGCGGGGGATCGGCCGATCGGTATCGCTGGGCCGGCTGCTCGGCGGCATGACCGGCACCGAACTGGTCGAGTGCCTGCGCGCTGACGCACCGGACGCACGGCCCGAGAGATCAGAAAGGTTGGAATCCTCGCGTGACTGATACCACCGAGCAAGCCTCGCGCCCCCAGCTCAACCTCTGCGCGTCCTATCGGCTCACCGGTGCCGTCGACGTCGAGCGGTTGCACCGCGCCGTGGACGCGGTGGCGATCCGGCACCCCGTGCTGCGCACCACGTATCACGCCCAGGACGGTGCCGACCCGGATCCGGTGATCCACGACGACCTGCGGCCCGGCTGGGCCGAACACGACCTGTCCGGGCTGGCCGAGCAGGCCCGCCAGCTGCGGGTGGAAGTGCTCGCGCAGCGCGAGTCTCGCTGCCCGTTCGACCTGGCGGCGGATTCGCCGTTGCGGGTCACCGCGGTGCGCCTCGGCGCCGACGAGCTGATGCTGCTGATCACCGTCCACCAGGGTGCCTGGGACGAGCGATCATGGGCGCCGTTCTTCGCCGACCTCACCCGCGCCTACACCGACCCCGGCGCCGACGGCGCGCCGCTTGCGCCGCCATCGGCCGTCGAACCCCGCGACGACGACCTGGCCTACTGGCGCACCGTGCTGGCCGAGCTCCCCGAGCCACTGGAACTGCCCGGCCCCAAAGGTTCGGCCACACCCCACTCGTGGCGCTGCCTGCGCGCATCGACGTGCCTGTCCGCCAAGGCTTTCGACGATGCCGCCGCCCTGGCGCGCGACACCGGTGCGAGCCCGTACGCGGTGCTGCTGGCCGCGTTCTCGGCCCTGATCCACCGCTACACCCATAGCACCGACTTCCTGATCGCGGCGCCGGCGCCGAGCTGCGAGACCGTCACCGCGACGGCGATCGGCCGCTGCGCCAACACCGCCGTGATACGCAGCCGGCCGCGGCCGCGGCAGACATTCCGCGAGCTGGTCGCGCAGCTGCACGACGGCACCGCGGAAGCCTTCGCGCACCAGCGGGTGGACTTCGACCGGGTGGCGCGCGAGGCCGATCCCGATCACGAGCCCGAGCGACTGACCCGTCTCGGCTTCAACCTGCGCGAAGCCGACGGGGGGTTCTGCCCACCCGGGGTGGGGTGTGAACGCGGGCAGCTGGACAACCAATTCGGCGACCTGCCGCTGAGTTTCACGGTGACGCCGGCCCCCGCCGGAGCGCTGGTGGAAGCGGACTACCTGATCGAGGTGCTCGACGCCGCGTTGGTGTGTCAGCTGCTCGAGCACTACGCGGTCCTGCTGGACGCGGCGCTGGCCGACCCCGACACCGAGTTGGCACGGCTGCCGCTGCTGAGCGAAGCCGACGCGGAATGGTTGCGCCGCGCCTCGGCCGGCGAGCAGTTTTCGACGCCGGCAACCACGTTGCCCGCTTTGATCACCGAGCGCGCGACGCGGGCGCCGGAGGCCGTCGCCGTCGTCTACGAGGGCCGCCAATACAGCTACCGCCAGCTCAACGAGGACGCGAACCGGTTGGCGCACTGGCTGATCGAGCAGGGCATCGGGACCGAGGACCGGGTGGCGGTGCTGCTCGACAAGTCGCCCGAGTTGGTGATCACGGCCCTGGGCCTGCTCAAGGCCGGTGCGGTCTACGTGCCGGTCGACCCGACCTACCCCGAGGACCGGCTGAGCTTCATCCTCGAGGACGTCGACGCGAAACTCGTGCTGCGCGAGCCGGTCACCGGGCTGTCGCGGTATTCGGCGGAGAACCCGTCCGACGACGAGCTGGTGCGGCCGCTGCGCCCGAACAACACCGCCTACCTGATCTACACCTCCGGGTCGACGGGGCTGCCCAAGGGCGTGGCGGTACCGCACGCGCCGGTCGCGGAGTACTTCGTCTGGTTCGGCGACGAATACCAGGTCGACGAGACCGACCGGCTGCTGCAGGTCGCCTCGCCCGGCTTCGACGCGTCCATCGCCGAGATCTTCGGGCTGCTGATTTGCGGTGGGCGCCTGGTCATCCCGCGTCCCGACGGGCTGCGCGACATCGGGTACCTGACCGACCTGCTGCAGCGCGAAGGCATCACCTCGATGCACTTCGTGCCCTCGCTGCTCGGGTTGTTCCTGTCGCTGCCGCAAGTGAACCGGTGGCGCACCCTGCGCCGGGTCCCCGTCGGCGGCGAGGCGCTGCCCGGCGAGATCGCCGACAAGTTCCACGCCACCTTCGACGCGGCGCTGTACAACTTCTACGGGCCGACCGAAACCGTCATCAACTGCACGAGCTATCCCGTGGAGGGCACCCAAGGCGCACGCGTCGTGCCGATCGGCCGGCCCAAGATCAACACCCAGGTCTATCTCCTCGACGACACGCTGCAGCCCGTGCCGATCGGTGTCGTCGGCGAGATCTACATCGGTGGAACGCATGTCGCGCACTACTACCACCGCCGCCCGGCGATGACCGCGGAGCGATTCGTCGCCGACCCGTTCACGCCCGGTGGCCGGCTGTACCGGTCGGGGGACCTGGCGCGCCGGGACGCCGACGGCGACATCGCATTCGTCGGCCGCGCCGACGAACAGGTGAAAATCCGCGGCTTTCGCATCGAGCTCGGCGAGATCGCGGCGGCGATCTCGGTCGACCCCAGCGTCGGCCAGGCGATCGTCATCGCCGCGGACCTGCCCCAGCTGGGGAAGAGCCTGATCGGCTACGTCACGCCCGCGGAAGGCAAAGCCGTTGACGTCGAGCGCATTCGCGAGCGGGTGTCCGCCGCGCTGCCCGACTACATGACGCCGGCCGCCTACGTCGTGCTCGACGAGATCCCGATCACCACGCACGGCAAGATCGACCGCGACGCGCTGCCGCAACCCGAAATCGCGGTGGCCACCGAGTACCGCGAGCCGAGCACCCCCACCGAGCGCCGCATCGCCGGCATGTTCTCCTTGCTGCTCGGCCGCGAGCGGGTGGGCCTCGACGACTCGTTCTTCGATTTGGGCGGTCACTCCCTGCTGGCCACCAAGCTGGTCGCGGCCATCCGGTCGCGCTGCGAGGCGGAGGTCGGCATCCGCGACATCTTCGAGTTGGCGACCGTCGGGCGCCTGGCCGAACGAATCGACCAGTTGCGTTCCGGACAAGTGGCGGTGCCGCCGCGGCCGCCGCTGGTCAGGACGTCCCGCGACGAGCCCTTGCCGCTGTCCGCCTCCCAACTGCGGACGTGGTTCGCCTACCAGGTCGACGGACCCAGCGACGCCAACAACATCCCGTTCGCCGCCCGGCTGAGCGGCCCCTGCGACGTCGACGCGCTGGCGGCCGCCGTCGGCGACGTGGTGGCGCGCCACGAAATCCTGCGCACCACGTACGCGGAAAAGGACGGCGTCCCATACCAAGTCGTCAACCCGGCCGCCGACGTCGCGGTGCGGCGGGCGAGCGGCGAATCGGAGCAATGGCTGCAGGAGCAGCTCGACGCCGAGCGCCGGCACTGCTTCCGGCTGGACCGCGAGTGGCCGATCCGGGTGGCGGTGTTGCACACCGGTGACGCGCAGGTGGTGTCGCTGGTGGTGCACCACATCGCCATCGATCATTGGTCCGGCGGCGTGTTGTTCACCGACCTGCTGACCGCCTACCGGGCGCGCCATTCGGGCGAAAAGCCCGCCTGGACACCGCTTCCCGTGCAATACGCCGACTACGCGGCGTGGCAGGGCGCGTTGCTGAACGGCGACGGGCCCACCGTCGCGGAAACCCAGCGCGACTATTGGGTGCGCCGGCTCGACGGCATACCGGAGGACACCGGGCTGCGGCCCGACCTGCCGCGGCCGCCCGTGCCCGGCGGCGCCGGCGACGCGGTCGAATTCGGCATCGGCCCCCAGACCCGCGCCGCGCTCGTCGCGCTCAGCCGCGAGCTGGGCCTGACCGAGTTCATGCTGCTGCAGGCCGCGGTCGCGGTGCTGCTGCACAAGGCCGGTGGCGGCGTCGACATCCCGGTGGGCACCCCGATCGCCGCGCGCGGCGAACCCGAACTCGACCAACTGATCGGCTTTTTCATCAACATCCTGGTGCTGCGCAACGACCTGGGCGGTAACCCGACCCTGCGCGAGGTGCTGCGGCGGACCAGGGAGACCGCCCTGGGCGCCTACGCCCACCAGGACCTGCCGTTCGATCAGGTGGTGGACGCGGTCAACCCGGTGCGCTCGCTGTCGCGCAACCCGCTGTTCCAGGTCGTCGTGCACGTGCGCGATCAGCTGCCGACCGACCGGGTGATCGATTCCGGCCCGGGCGGGGACACCGTGTTCACCGCGCTGGAGCCGCCGTTCGACATGGCGCACGCCGACCTGAGCGTCAACTTCTTCACCACCGACGCACCGGAGGCCGCCGACAACGATGACAGCGGCTATCGTGGCAAGATCCTGTTCCGCACCGAGCTCTACCGCCGGGACACCATCGAGCGACTCGCCGGATGGCTGACGCAGGTCATCGAGGCGTTCGCCACCGACGTCGATCAGAACCTGCGCGACGTGCAACTGCTCGACGACGAGGAGCGCCACCGCATCCTGACCCAGTGGAGCCGCGGCGCTCCGCCGCCGCCCGAGCGCCCGCTCACCATCGCCGACCTGCTCGAGCCGAGCCGGCAATGGGGTTCGGATCGCGTCGCGGTGCGCTGCGCCGACGAGGAGATCGATTACGCTGGGCTGCACCGCCGTTCGGACAATCTGGCCCAGGTACTCGGTGACCGGGGGGTGGGACCGGGATCGCTCGTGGGCCTGTCGGCGCGCCGCGGCATCGACATGGTGGTGGCCCTGGTCGCCATCATGAAGGCCGGGGCGGGCTTCTTCCCGCTCGATCCCGCCTACCCGCCGGCGCGCAAGCGGCTCATGCTCGACGACGTCGACCCGCGTGTCGTCATCGTGACGGCCGACGCCGCCACCACCATGCCCGAACATCCCGGCACGACACTGATTTCCCTCGACGACCCGGCCGTGCGGACCGCGATGGACGCGGCGCGGCCCGCTCGCCCCTCGGTCAGGGCGCATCCCGACGACCCGATGTACCTGGTGTTCACGTCGGGTTCGACCGGCAAGCCGAAGGGGGTGCTGGGCACCCACCGCGCGATGACCACGCGGCTCAACTGGCAGCTGCGGCACTACCCGGTGGGGCGCGACGGGACCGAGGACGTGCGCCTGGCGCAGGCCTCCTGGACGTTCCTCGAGGGCTGCATGGAGACGCTGGGCGGGCTGGCCGCCGGCGCCACCACCATCCTGGCCGACGACGGCGAGCACCGCGACCCCGAAGCCCTGGCGTCGCTGACGCAACGCCATGCGGTGGCACAGGTGACCGCGGTGCCCAGCCTGGTCTCGACGATCGTCGACTCGTGGCCCGAGTCGCTGAAGTCGTTGACGCGGTTGGTGTGTGGCGCCGAGCCGATGACGGTGTCGCTGCAGGAGCGACTCCTCGCCGGATGCGGCGGCGGCCCGGCGGGACCCGAGCTGCTGAACAACTTCGGCGCCACCGAGACGTCCGGCGCGCTGGTCCGCGGGCCCCTGACCCCGCCGGTCCCGATCCTGGGCACGCCGATGCCCGGCTCGCAGGTCTACGTGCTCGACGACGCGCTCAAGCCGGTGCCGGTCGGCGTCGTCGGCGAGTTGTACTACGCCGGTGGGCAATTGGTCCGCGGCTACTGGAAGCGGCCGGGCCTGACGGCGTCGCGCTTCGTGCCCAACCCGTACGCGACCGAACCCGGCGCGCGGTTCTACCGCAGCGGCGACCGGGCCCGCTGGACCGAGGACGGCCGACTGGAGTTCGTCGGCCGCGTCGACCACCAGGTGAAGGTGCGGGGCTTTCGCGTCGAACTCGGCGAGGTCGAGGCCGCGCTGCAGTCGGCCGACGGCGTGGCCGTCGCGGCGGCGCGCACCTGGGCCGTCGACGGCAGTACCACGCTGGCCGGCTATGTCGTTCCGGACGAGCAGTGCGCCGACGACGCGGCGAAGTCGGCGTTCGCGATGGCGGTGCGCGCCGAAATCACCACGCTGTTACCGGGATACATGGTGCCGTCGTCGATCACCGTCCTCGACGAGATGCCCGCGACGGAGTCGGGCAAGCTGAACCGGCCCGGGCTGCCCCGGCCGGCGGTGAGCACCACCGGTCACAGCGAGCCACCGCAGACCGCCACCGAGCGCGCGCTGGCGAGCGTGTTCGTCGAGCTGCTCCCGATCACCGAGATCGGGCGCTGCGACGACTTCTTCGCGCTCGGCGGCGACAGCATCCTGTCGGTGCAGCTGGCGGCGCGCGCCCGGGACGCGGGCCTGCCGGTCAGCCCGCGGCTGGTGTTCGAGAACCCCACCGTGCAGCTGCTGGCCGCCGCGCTGGATCGCAAAGACTCCGACGCGGAGGCGCCGGCCGACGGCGCCGCCGACACCCGGCACGTCCCGATGAGCACGTCGGGGTTGTCGGACGACGACCTGCTGGCGGTGACCCAATCGTGGGCCGGCTCGCACCCGCCGGACGGAGATCGGCCGTGACCGCGACCGAGACCCGCATGCCCGCCGGCATCGAGGACGTGATGGCGCTCAGCCCCCTGCAGGAGGGGCTGTACTCGCTGACCATGCTGTCCGGGGAGGCCCCCGAGGACCCCTACGTCGTCGGGATCGTCGCCGACATCGCCGGCGAGCTCGACGTCGAACTGCTGAAAGGTTGTGCCGCGGCGATGTTGGCGCGCCACCCTAACCTGAGGGCCAGCTTCGTCAGCCGCGACATCCCGCGCCCCGTGCAGATCGTGCCGTCGCGGGTGGACCTGCCGTGGCGACAGGTCACCGCGCGGCCCGAGGAGCTCGAGGCCCTCGAGGCCGCGGAGCGCCGCCGGCCGTTCGACCTGGAACACACCCCGGCGATCCGCTTCCTGCTCGTCGAATTGCCCTCCGCCCGCCGGCGGTTGGTGATCACCGCGCACCACATCGTGATCGACGGCTGGTCGTTGCCGGTGTTCGCCGCCGAGATGATCGCCCTTTACGGGGCGGGCGGTGACGCGGGGGCGCTGCCCGCGGCGCCGCGGCCCTACCGCGATTACATCGGCTGGCTGGCGGGACGCGATCACGCCGCGAGCGAACGGGTTTGGCGCGAACACCTCGACGGGCTGCCGGGCCCCACGCTGTTGTCGGCGGCGATGGCGTCCCGCATCCCGGAGGCGGGCCTGCCGCGGCGCACCGAGTTGCGGCGCGACCGGCAGGCCACCGCCCGCCTGACCGACGGCGCACGCGCCCACGGGATCACCGTCAACACGCTGATGCAGATGGCGTGGGCGCTGGTGCTGTCCCGGTCGACCGACCGCGCTGACGTCGTCTTCGGCGTCACCGTCTCGGGCCGCCCGCCGGAGCTCGACGGGGTCGAAACCATGATCGGCCTGTTCATCAACACCGTGCCGCTGCGGGTTCGGCTCGAGCCCGACGACACCGTCGGCGCGCAATGCCTTGGCCTGCAACGCAATGCCGCGATACTGCGGGAACACGGCTACCTCAGCCATGCCCGGCTGCGGTCGCTCGGCGGCGTCGGCGAACTGTTCGACACCCTGCTGGTGTACGAGAACTTCCCCACGGGCGGACTCGCGGACGGCGGCGAATTGACCGCCGGCGGTGCGACATTCCGGCCCGCCGGCCTGGAAAGCGTGTCACATTTCCCGGTCGCCCTGGCGGCCCACCTCGACGACGGCGAACTCGTGCTGCTGGTGGAGCTTATCGACGGTGCGCTGGGCACCACGAGCGGCTCGCTGGTGGGGCACCGGATGCTGACCACGGCCGAGCGGCTGCTGGAGGCATGGGACCGGCCGCTGCGGGAGGTGAGCGTGCTGCTCGGCGACGAGCCGGTGCCGGTGCGCCCCGTCGAAACACCCGCGACCGCAACGGGTCTGCATGCCCGCTTCGCCGCGATCGCCGAGGTCACCCCCGAAGCCGTCGCGGTGAGCTGGGCGGACGGCGCCCTGAGCTACCACGCGCTGGATGCCGCCGCCAACCGGCTGGCCGCGGCGCTCGCCGCGCGCGGCGCCGACACCGAAACCCCGATAGCGATAAGGCTTCCCCGCGGGCCGCAGTACGTCGTCGCGCTGCTGGCGGTGCTCAAGGCCGGTGCGCTGTGCGTGCCGCTGGAGCCCGGGACCCCGCCCGAGCGGGTGGAATCCATCCTGCGCCAAAGCGGCGCGGCGATCGTCGTCGACGACGACCTGATGGCCGCCGCCGGCGACGCACCGACCGACTTCCGGCCCGCCGAGGCGCGCCCCGGGCAGGGGGCGTATGTGGTCTTCACCTCCGGGACGACGGGGGAGCCCAAGGGCGTCATCGGAACTCACGCCGCGCTCGGCGCCTACGCCGACGACCACATCGACACGGTGCTGCGGCCGGCGGCCGAGCGGCTGGGTCGCCGGCTGCGCATCGCGCACGCGTGGTCGTTCGCGTTCGACGCCGCCTGGCAACCGCTGATCGCGCTGCTCGACGGGCACACCGTGCACGTCGTCGACCAGGACACCCAGCGCGACGCCGAGGCGCTCGTGGCCGCGATCGCAGAACACCGCATCGACATGATCGACACCACCCCAACGATGTTCGCCCAGCTGAAGGCGTTCGGCCTGCTGGCGGAGGTGCCGCTGGCGGTGCTGGCGCTGGGCGGGGAGGCCGTCAACGCGCCCACCTGGGCGGCCATCCGTGAAGAGTGCGCGCGCACGTCAATGGCGGCCTACAACTGCTACGGGCCGACCGAGACCACCGTCGAGGCGGTGGTCGCCGTCCTCGCCGAGCGCGACGAGCCGTCGATCGGCACACCCACCCGGGGGATGCGCGCCTACGTGCTGGACTCGGCGCTGCGGCCGGTGCCGCACGGCGCGGCGGGCGAGCTCTACCTGGCCGGCGCGCAGCTGGCCCGCGGCTACCTCGGCCGGTTCGCCGAAACCGCAACGCGATTCGTGGCCGACCCGTTCGCGGCCGGCGGGCGAATGTACCGGACCGGCGACGTGGTGCGGCGCCACCCGGACGGCTCGCTGCCCTACCTGGGACGCGCCGACGCACAGGTCAAGATCCGCGGCTTCCGCGTCGAGCCCGACGAGATCGCCGCGGCGCTGCAGTCGCATCCGGGTGTGCACCAGGCCCGCGTCCTGGTGGACGGCGGCAGCGGCTCCCCGCGGCTGACCGCCTACGCGGCCGGCGCCGACGGCGCTGCGCCCGCGGCGGCCGAGCTGCGCGGCGCGCTCCGCCGGCGGCTGCCGCACTACATGGTCCCGCAGCGCATCGTCGTGGTGGACGACATCCCGCTGACCCCCAACGGCAAGCTGGACGAGGCCGCGCTGGCCCGGCTCGACCCCGCCGCCGACGCCGGGCCCGAACCCGAGACCGCGACCGAAAGCGCGCTCGCCGAACTGCTTTCGGAAATCCTGGACAGCCCCCGGGTCGACGTGACCGCCGATTTCCTCCAGCTGGGACTGGACAGCATCGTGGCCCTCACCGTGGTGCGGGCGGCACGGCGGCGCGGCATCGCGCTGCGGGCCCGGCTCATCCTCGAATGCGGCAGCATCCGCGAACTGGCCGCCGCCATCGACGGTGAAGCGGCCGACGTCGGGCCCGCCGGGGAGGACGCCGGCGGGCCGATTCCGTTGCTGCCCAACGCACATTGGCTCTACGAGTACGGCGAGCCGCGCCGGCTGGCGCAGACCGAGGCCATCCGGCTGCCCGCCGGCGTCGACGGCGATCAGCTGCGCACCGCGCTGGCCGGCATCGTCGAGGGCCACGAGACGCTGCGCTCGCGGCTGGACCGCGACACGATGACCCTGGTGCCCGGGCCGGTTCCCGATTTCCTGACCGAGGCGGAAGTGCCCGGCGACCTGCGGGCGGCGGTCGCCGACCACGCCGCCAGGTCGTTGGAGTCGCTCGACCCCGAGTGCGGGGCGCTGCTGGCGGCGGTGTGGCTGAAACCGCCGACCGGGCCGGGTGTGCTGGTGCTCACCGCGCACGTGCTGGCGATGGACCCGGCGTCGTGGCGGGTGGTGCTCGGGGAGCTGGACGCGGCCCTGGGCGCCTTGGCCGCCGGCGACGCACCGGCGCCGTCTCGCGAGCACACCAGCTGCCGGCGCTGGGCGACGGCGTTGCACAAGCGCGCCCAAAGCGCGGAAATCGCACGAAGCGAGCAGTTTTGGCGCACCCAGCTGGACGGCGACGACCCGGAGCTGGGCGCCCGGCGGGTCGATCCCGCCCATGACCGGGCCGGCCACCTCCTGGCGCTCGCGGCGATCACCGACGCCGATGTCACCGCCCGGCTGCTGAACTCCGGCATGCCGATGTTCGACCTGCTGATCGCCGCCGTGGCGCGCACGGTGACCCGCTGGCGGGAGCGCCGCGGTCAGCCGACGCCGCCGTCGCTGCTGGCCCTGGAGACCCACGGTCGGGCCGACGCGGTCGTCGAGGCCGCCGAGGACCAAACGGTAGACACCACCGACACCGTCGGCCTGCTGAGCGCGATCTACCCGCTGCGGCTGGATTCCGACGATCCCGCCGACATCGGGCGGCGAACGATTCCCGGCGAGGGCCTCGACTACGGCCTGCTGCGCTACCTGCGCGCCGGCACGGCGCTGGACGGTGTGGGCGGTCCGCAGCTGTTGTTGAACTACCTTGGCCGCCTGGATGGCCGCCTGGACCTCGAGGCGGAGCTGCGCTTGGACCGCGAGTTGCTGGCCGGGCTTCGGCCCGTGCCCGAGCCCGACCTCGCGGTGCGCCACGAGCTGACCATCCTCGCCATGGTGGTCGGCGCCGGCGACCGGCCGGTGCTCGCGACGCAGTGGCGCGCGCTGCCCGACATCCTGTCCGAGTCGGACATCGTTGCGCTGCAATCGATTTGGTACGACGTGCTGCGGGAGCTGATGACATGACCACGCTTGCGGTGCTGGGCGCCGGGGCCAAGGCGGTGGCCGTCGCGGCCAAGGCGGCGGTGTTGCGTGAAATGGGCCCCGATATCCACGACGTTCCCGACGTCCCCGACGTCATTGCCGTCGAACGCACCGGGGTGGCCGCCAACTGGCACGCCGGCGGTGGCTGGACCGACGGCTCGCAGCGGTTGGGCACCAGCCCCGAAAAGGACATCGGTTTCCCCTACCGTTCGTCGCTGGTGCCGCGCCGCAACGCCGAACTCGACGAACGGATGATGCGCTACAGCTGGCAGGCGTACCTGATCACCACCGGCCAGTTCCGCCAGTGGATCGATCGGGGCCGCCCGGCGCCCCGGCACCGCCGGTGGCACGAGTACCTGCGGTGGGTCTCCGAACAGGTCGACATGACCGTGGTCCACGGTGAGGTCGACCGCCTGTCCGTCGACGGCCGGCGCTGGGTGCTGCGCACCCGCGAGGGCACCGTGCACGCCGACGCCTTGATGATCACCGGCCCCGGCCAGGCCGAAAGGTCGCTGCTGCCAGGCAATCCGCGGGTGCTCTCGATCGCGCAGTTCTGGCATCGCGCCGCCCAGCACGAGCGGATCTGCGCCGAACGGGTCGCCATGGTCGGGGGCGGCGAGACCGCCGCCGCCATGCTGACCGAGCTGTTCGGTCACCGGGTCTCGACCATCACCGTCATCTCGCCGCAGGTCACGCTGTTCACCCGCGGCGAGAGCTTCTTCGAGAACGCGCTGTTCTCCGATCCCACCGACTGGACCGCGCTGACGCTCGACGAACGCCGCGACGCGATCGCGCGCACCGACCGCGGAGTGTTCTCGGCGAGCGTGCAGGACGCGCTGCTGGCCGACGACCGGATCCGCCACCTGCGCGGGCGGGTGGCCCACGCGGTGGGTCGCGACGGGCAGATCCGGCTGACGCTGAGTACCGATCGCGGCAGCGAAAACCTGGAAACCGTCCACGGTTTCGACCTGGTGATCGACGGGTCGGGCGCCGACCCGCTGTGGTTCACGTCGCTGTTCAGCCAGGACGCGCTGGACCTGCTCGAGCTCGGCCTCGGTGCCCCGCTCAGCTGCCCGCGCCTGCAGGAAGCGATCGGCCATGACCTGTCGGTCAACGACGTCACACCCAAGCTGTTCCTGCCCAACCTGGCCGGACTGAACCAGGGGCCGGGATTTCCCAATCTGAGCTGCCTGGGACTGCTGTCCGATCGGGTGCTGGGTGCCGAGCTGTCCGCCGCCGAGGGATCGACCGCGAAAAATACAGGGAGAAGCGATGAGCACCAACCCCTTTGATGACGAGACCGCCGCTTTCGTCGTGCTGGTCAACGACGAAGACCAGCACAGCCTGTGGCCCGCGTTCGCCGACCTGCCGGCGGGCTGGCGCCAGGTGTACGGGGAGGCCAGCCGCGCGGATTGCCTGCAATACGTCGAGGAGAACTGGACCGACATGCGGCCGCGCAGCCTTCGCGAGGCGATGGATTCGCGCTAGCGCGGTGAGTTTCCGTCGTCGTCGGGGTCTGTCAGTGCGCGACCACACCAACGACGACGCAAGGAGACCGCCATGCCCTCGATCACGCCCTCGCTGTGGTTCGACCACAACCTGGAGGAGGCCGCGGAGTTCTACACCTCGGTGTTTCCCAACTCGCGGATCGAGGGCTTCAACCGCACCACCGACGCAGGCCCCGGAGAGCCGGGCACGGTCCTGACGGGCAGCTTCGTGCTCGACGGCAACCGGTTCATCGGCATCAACGGCGGCCCGCACTTCACGTTCAGCGAGGCGGTGTCCTTCACGATCCACTGCAACGACCAGGACGAGGTCGACTACTACTGGGACCGGCTGACCGACGGCGGCGAGGAATCGCAGTGCGGCTGGTGCAAGGACCGCTTCGGCCTGAGTTGGCAGATCGTCCCCGAACGGCTCTACGAGCTGATCGGCGACCCGGATCGGAGCCGCGCGACGGCGGCGACCCGGGCGCTGAACGGCATGCGCAAGATCGTCGTCGCCGAGCTGGAGCGGGCGGTGCGCTGAAGCCCTGGTGTAGCGCGCCGGTCCAGGCCCGTTAGGTTTGTCGTGCAGACCAGCCGAACAGGGAGTGACGATGCCCGACGATGCCGACGGGGCCGGCGCCGATGTCTGAGCCGGGCTGGATCGACGTGCCCGGGCCCGCCGGCGGCCTGAAGGCCCTCAGCTGGGGGCCGCGGGACGCCCCGATCGCGTTGTGCCTGCACGGCTTCCCCGACACGGCCTACGGGTGGCGCAAGCTCGCCCCGCGGCTCGTCGAATCCGGCTGGCGGGTGGTCGCGCCGTTCATGCGCGGCTACGCGCCGTCGTCGATTCCGGTGGACGGCGACTTTCACGTCGGCGCGCTGATGGACGACGCCCTGCGGGTGCGCGAGGCGGCGGGCGGCACCGAGCGCGACGTCGTGATCGGCCACGACTGGGGTGCGATCGCCGCGACCGGCCTGGCCGCGATGACCGACAGCCCGTTCGCCAAGGCGGTGATCATGTCGGTGCCGGTCGCGGCGGGGTTCCGCCGGCGCGGCGGGGTCGCCGACCGGGCGCGGCTGGTCGGTCACCTGCCGGCGCAGCTGCTGCGCAGCTGGTACATCCTGTACTTCCAATTGCCCTGGCTCCCTGAGCGTTCCGCGTCCTGGGTGCTGCCGCGGCTGTGGCGGCGGTGGTCGCCGGGCTACCGCGCCGACGAGGATCTGCGGCACGTGGACGCGGCGATCGGCACGCCGGAGAGCTGGCGGGCCGCGCTGGGACCCTACCGGGCCACGATCCGCAGCCCGCGGCCGTCGGCGCGATACGCCGAGTTGAACCGGCTGTGGACCGAGGAGCCGCTGCTGCCGTGCCTGTATCTGCACGGCCGCGACGACGGCTGCATGACGCCGGCGTTCACCTACTGGACGGAAAAGGCGCTGCCGGCGGGCAGCGAGGCCGCCATCGTGGACCACGCCGGCCATTTCCTGCAGCTCGAACAGCCGGACAAGGTCGCCAACCTGGTGCTGACGTTCATCGGCTCGCCCGGCTGACGCCATGGCGGCCCACCGGATGGCGGCCGTCGATGCGCAGTTCTACTGGATGTCGGCCAAGCTTCCCAACGACCAGTTCCTGCTGTACGCCTTCGACGGCGAACCGGCGGATTGCGCCGGCGCCATCGAGCAGGTGTGCCGGCGGGCGGGCGCGTGCCGCGAGCTGACGATGCGGGTGCACGAGCGCGGCCGGCTGGCCTACCCGCAGTGGGTGCCCGCGACCGTCGGGCCGGAGCGGGTGGTCCGCCACGACCTGACCGACGACGGCTGGCCGGCGTGCCTGGCGGCCGTCGTCGCGCTCGCCGACGACCAGCTCGACGTGCGCCGGGCGCCGTGGCGGCTGCACCTGTTCACCCCGGTGCGCGGCGTTCCCGGCATCCGGGAGGGCGCCGGCACGGTGGCGGTGTTGCAGGTCGCCCACGCGCTGGCCGACGGCGCCCGCGCCTCGGCGATGGCGGCCTGGCTGTTCGGCCGTCCCGCGCCCGTGCCCGCTGCGGCGCGGCCGGCGACGGGGTGGTTGCCATGGCGGGCCGCCGACGCGGCCCGCGCCCATCGGCTGCTGGTGCGCGACACCCGCGCCGGGTTGCTGGCCCCGGGTCCCGGCCCCCGGCCGCTGCAGCCCACCAACACCCGTCCCGGCGGCGGCCGTTCGGTGCGCACCCTGGTGCGGCGCCGCTCGCAGTTGTCCGGCCCCACGGTCACGGTGGGAGTGCTGGCGGCGGTGTCCACGGCGCTGGCCGGCCTGCTCGGCGCGGGGTCGGACGCACTGGGCGCCGAAGTCCCGATGGCCAAACCCGGTGTGCCGCAAGCGCATAACCATTTCGGCAACGTTGTCGTCGGGCTGTACCCGGAACTCGGAATCCACGCCCGGATGGCGCGCATCGCCGCCGATCTGGCGAACGCCCGGCGCCGCTTCGAGCACCCGGCGACCGCTGCCGCCGACCGGGCGTTCGCCGCGATGCCCGCGGCGTTACTGCGTTGGGGTGTCGGGCAATTCGACCCCGATACCCGCCCAGCCCAGGTGGCCGGCAACACCGTGGTGTCCAGCGTGCACCGCGGCGCCGCCGACCTCAGCTTCGGCGGCGCGCCGGTGGTGCTGACGGCCGGATACCCGGCGCTGTCGCCGGTGATGGGGCTGACGCACGGGGTGCACGGCATCGGGGACACCGTGGCGATCAGCGTGCATGCCGCCCGGTCGGCCGTTGGGGACGTCGACGAGTACGTGCGGCTACTCGACGCGGCGTTGTGATCTACTGCGCGTCACCGGACCTCGCCGCCTCCTCGCGGGTCATGCCCATGGCACCGATCAACTCCTCGTGCAGCTCGAACCACACGGTGTGGTACGAGTCGATCAGTGGCCTGGTCAGCCAGGCGGTGTCGCCGGCGGTGATTTTGTCCAGCGCCGCAGCCAATTTCGCCGCGTAAGCCTGGAGCCGCGGCAGCTGTGCGGCGGCCGCCCCCAGGATCGGGAGGGCCCGCGCGTGCACCCCGTCGAGGCGGGCCAGCACCGCCGCGTCATAGGCGGCGTCGTCGTGGGAGTTGGGCGCTCCGCCCTTGAGCTGCCAGTCGGTGACCAGGGACTTGAAATCGGTGTTCACGCCGCGGAAGTCGTCGTAGGCGGCGGTCATGGCGCCCGCGTCGATGCCCGCGCGCTCCTCGGCGAGCAACGCCTCGAGCCGGGCGCGGCCGCCGGGGGTGATCCGCAGCGCCGCGCCGCCGGCCAGCAGGCCCGCGCCGGTCAGCCGCTCGACGATCGGAGCGATGTCGCCGAGGTCTGCGCCCAGGGTCCCCGCGACGTCGGCGGCCGCCGCCCGGCCCTTCAGCCGGACCGCCTGCAGCACTGCCAATTCGGTCATTCGGTAGCGCCCATCGTCAGTCGCAGCGCGGTCAGCATGGCGATCAGCGGTGCGGTGGAAACGACGTCGGTGTGCCCGGCGTCGAGGGCGGCGCGGACCTCGGCGTCGGAGGTGTCGTCCAGCCGCGGGTGATCGCCCGTGGCGTGCGCGCGCAGCGGGCTGATTCGCCGCGCGAGGCCGGCCAGCTCACGCAGCTCCGGCGTCTCTTCCTCCGACCACGCCGACGGGCTCAGATCGCCCTCGCGCACTTCGCCTTCGTAGCCGTCGACGGTGATCTGCTTGCCGGCCAGCGCCGCCGCGGTGCCCCGGCCGCAGCCCACCACGGCCACCCGGCCGAGCTCGCGGCTGACGACCGCGGCATGGCTGGCGGCGCCGCCCACCTCGGTGACGATGCCCTGCGCGGCGAGCATGCCCAGGACGTCTTCGGGCCTGGTGTGATCGCGGACCAGGATGACCCGCTCGCCGCGATCGGCGGCGCCCAGCGCCTCGTCGACGTCGGTATAGGCGCGGCCCGACGCCACGCCCGGGCAGGCCGGCAGCCCTTCGGCTAAAAGCCGTGCGGCAGCACGTGTTTCGGGCTGCAGCGCGGGCCGCAACACGGCCGCCACGTGCACCGGGGTCACGCGGCTCAGTGCCTCGGCGTCGTCGATGAGCCCCTCGCGGCGCAATTGCAGGGCCAGCCGCACCGCCGCCTGCGCCGAGCGCTCGGCCGAGCGCGTCTGCAACAGCCACAACGCGCCGTCGTCGACGGTGAACTCGATTTCTTGCACGTCGGACGCGAGCCGCTCGAGGCAGCGGGCGGCGTCGGCGAGCCGGTCGTAGACGCCCGGTTGCGCGTCGCGCAGGGCGGTGATCGGTTCGACGTCGACCAATCCCGAGACCACGTCGTCGCCCTGGCCGCCCGGCAGCCATTCGCCGAAGGGTTCGTCGGCGCCGGTGATCGGGTTGCGGGAAAAGAACGCTCCCGCACCGGAATTGGCGTTCCGGTTGCCGAACACCATCGCCTGCACGACGGCGGCCGTGCCGCCCCTGTCGTCGAGGCCGTAGTGGGTGCGGTAGGCGACCGCGCGCGGCGAATGCCACGAGGCGAACACCGCCTCGATGCCGGCACGCAACTGCGCGTAGGGATCGGCGGGGACGTCCTGCCGCCCGGCGGCGCCGACGATGCGCCGGTACATCGTCGTGAACCGCCTGCGGGTGTCGCGGGCGAAGGCTTGGTCGCCGAGTTCGGCGAGCGCCTGTTCGACGGCGTCGTTCATGCCCACGTCCAGGATCGTGTCCATCATGCCGGGCATGGAGTGCGTGGCTCCCGAGCGCACGCTGACCAAGAGCGGGAGCGGGCCGCGCCCGAACGTGCGCGAGGTTTGGCTTTCCAGCCAGCGCATCGCAGCGAGCACGTCGTCCCAGATCGCGTCCATCGTCGCGGCGGGGTCCGCGAGATATTTCAGGCCCGCCTCGGTGGTGATGCAGAACGCGGGCGGCACCGGCAGGTCCCGCGCGCGCATCGCGACGATGCCGTGTCCCTTGTTGCCCAGCAGCTCGCGGGGGTGGCGCGCGTCGGCGGTCAGTGCGACCACGGCGGTCACAGTGCACCCCCTCGTCGTGCGGCCTGTCCCGGCGGGACCTTCCCAGCGGGCCCCGACGAGTATGTCAGGACGGTCCGCGCAGGTCCGATGATCTAGGTTTGCACCTATGTATGTGGATGTCGGGTTACTGATTCTGCGGCTTGTGCTGGGACTGACCCTCGCCGCGCATGGCTTCAACAAGTTCTTCGGCGGCGGCCGGATACCGGGAACCGCGCGCTGGTTCCAAAGCATCGGGATGAAGCCCGGCAAGTTCCACGCCGTGGTGGCCGCCACCACCGAGGTGTCCGCCGGCCTGGGCCTCGCGGCCGGGCTGCTGACCCCGATCCCCGCGGCGGGCTTCGTCTCGCTGATGCTGGTCGCGGCCTGGACCGTGCACCGCGCCAACGGCTTCTTCATCGTCAAGGAGGGCTGGGAGTACAATCTGGTGCTCGCGGTCAGCGCCGTCGTGGTGGCCACGCTGGGCGCCGGGAGGTTGAGCCTGGATTGGCTGATCTTCGGCCACAACTGGTTCGACGGCTGGCCCGGACTGATCATCTCGGTGGGGCTGGGCCTGGCCGGGGCGATAGGGCTGTTGGGCATCTTCTACCGGCCGCCGGTCAAACAGGCGGGATAAGCGCGGGCCGGCTACGTCGTCCCGTTCTTCCCGTCCTGGCCGAGCAGCATCCCGGCGGTCCCGCCGGTGCCGGGCGCGCCGGGCGGCGTGCCCGGTCCGCCGTTGCCTCCGTTGCCGCCGTCGCCGATCGATACCGCGTTGCCGCCCCTGCCGCCGGGGGCGCCGGCGCCGCCGGTGTCGGCCGCGCCGGCGCCGCCGGCGCCGCCGTCGCCGATCGCTCCGGCCCTGCCGCCGGCCCCGCCTGCGCCGCCGGGGTCGCCGAGCTCCCCGGCGCGCCCGGCGCCGCCCGCGCCGCCGGAGCCCATGAGCATGCCGGCGTTGCCGCCGTTGCCGCCCGCCGCGCCCTGGAATCCGCCGCCGCCGCCGATGCCGCCGGCCCCGCCGTCGCCGAAGAACATGCCGCCGTTGCCGCCGGCGCCGCCCGCGCCGCCGGTGCCGCCGCCGTTGTTGCTCCCGCCGTCGCCGCCGGCCCCGCCGGCCGCGCCCATGCTCAGCAAGCCGGCGTTGCCGCCGCGCCCGCCGGCGCCCGCGGTGGTCTGTCCGAATCCGCCCGCCCCGCCGTGCCCCCCGCCGCCGAACAGCCCGCCGTTGCCGCCGGCCCCGCCGGCGCCGCTGCTGCCGTTGAGGTTGCTGGCCCCGCCGGCCCCGCCGGCCCCGCCGCTGGAGAACAGCCCGCCGTTGCCGCCGGCGCCGCCCGCCCCGCTGGTTTGGCCGAACCCGGCGTCCCCGCCGACCCCGCCGCCGGTAAACAGCCCGCCGCTACCGCCTACCCCGCCGGCCCCGCCCGTGCCGTTGCCGTTGACGCCGGGGGTAAAGGCAACGGCGCCGTTGCCGCCGTTGCCGGCGGCGCCCGCAAGGAGGCCGGCGTTGCCGCCCGCCCCGCCGGCTCCGCCGATGTTGGCGCCCGGTGCCCGTCCGCCGGCTCCGCCGGTTCCGCCGGAGCCGAACAAGCCCGCACTGCCGCCGGCGCCGCCCGCGCCGCCGTTGCCGGTCGCCGACGCGCCGCCCGCGCCGCCGGCGCCCCCGGAGCCGAACAGTCCTCCGCCGGCCCCGCCGTGTCCGCCGGCGCCGCCCGCGGCCCCGGAGCCGCCGATCCCGCCGTTGCCGAACAAGAGTCCGCCGTCCCCGCCCGCGGCCCCGGTCCCGGCGGCACCATTGACGCCGTTGCCGATCAGGGGGTGACCCGTGAGCGCCTGGACGGGCGCGTTGATCGCGGCGATCGTCTGTTGCTGCGCGGTGTGCAGCGGGCCGGCGCTCGCGGGGGCGTTGAAGCCGTCCAGGCCCAGCAGCTGACCGCCGATGCCACCGGCGCCCGTCGCGCCGCGCACCTGGCCGAGGCCGCCGTTGCCGCCATTGCCGCCGTCGCCGATCAGCATGCCGTTGCCGCCGGCCCCACCCGCGCCGCCGACGCTGCTGGCGGCGCCCTCGGCGGTACCCCCGCTGCCGCCGTTACCGCCGTTTCCGATCAGGCCGGACCCGCCGCCGGCGCCCCCGGCCCCGCCCTGAGCGGTCCCGCCGTCGCCGCCGGCCCCGCCCGCGCCCCCGGAGCCGTTGAGCATGCCGGCGGCGCCGCCGGCCCCGCCGCGCCCGCCGGTTTGGGGGCCGAACCCGCCGTTACCGCCGGCCCCGCCGTCGCCGAAGAGCAGGCCGGCGTGGCCGCCGCCCCCGCCCGCCCCACCGATGCCGACCACCGGCGTGATGCTTTCGCCGCCGGCGCCGCCGGTCCCGCCGCCCCCCATGCTGAGCATGCCGGCGTTGCCGCCGTCCCCGCCGGCGCCGCCGAAGGTTGAGCCGTGCCCGCCGGTGCCGCCGGCCCCGCCGGCCCCGAACATCCCGCCGGTCCCGCCGGCCCCGCCGAGCCCGCCGGTCCCGCCCGTGGTGGCTCCGCCGCCGCCGCCGGCCCCACCGGCACCGAACATCCCGCCGGTCCCGCCGGCCCCGCCGGTGCCGCCGGTCCCGCTCACGCTGGTCCCGCCGAGCCCGCCGGTGCCCCCGGCGGAGAACATCCCGCCGGCCCCCCCGGCGCCCCCGTCCCCGCCGGGAAAAGTGATGCTGTCGCTGTGCCCGCCGGCGCCGCCCGCCCCGGCCGCGCCGAACAGCATGCCGGCGTTGCCGCCGGCGCCGCCGTTCCCGGCGGAGGCGTTCGAGTTTCCGCCGGCCCCGCCGGCCCCGCCGGAGCCGAACAGCCCGGCGGCCCCGCCGTTGCCGCCGGCACCGCCCGGGCCGCCCAGCGCGAGGGGCTGTCCGCCGGCGCCGCCGGCGCCGCCGTTGCCGATCAGCCCCCCTGCCCCGCCGTTGCCGCCGTTACCGCCGGCGTTGCCGCCGTTGGTGCCGGACCCGCCGGCGCCGCCGTCGCCGATCAGCCACCCGGCGGCGGTGCCGTTCTGTCCGGTGCCCGGGGCGCCGTTGGTGCCGTTCCCGATCAGGGGGCGCCCGGTGGCCGCCTGGACGGGCGCGTTGATGCCGTCGAGCAGGGTTTGCAGCGGGGACGCGGCGGCGGCCTCGGCGGCGGCGTACATCGCGCCGCCGTTGCTCATCGTCTGGGCGAATTGCTGATGGAACGCCGCGGCATCGGCGCTCACGGCCTGGTAGAGGCGGCCGTGTTCGTTGAACAGCGCCGCCAGCGCCGCGGACACCTCGTCGGTGCCGGCGGCGAGCACGGCGGTGGTCGGTGCCGCCGCGGCGGCGTGCGCGGCGCTGAGCACCGATCCGATGCTGTCCACGTCGGCCGCGGCTGCCGCCACCAGGTCGGGGGCCACCATCACAAACGACATCGCAATCCTCCCGGTATTCGTGGAATTCAGGATGCGGGGCGGCGCGCCGACGAACGTCGGTCATAGCTCGTAGATTGCGCGCGTAGGGGGGTCGTAGATTTTCCGTGGCCCGTACGCAGGGCCGCCAAGCGCTAGCCGCGCGCGGCCACTTCCTGGGCCAGCTGCACGCGGGAGGAGATGCCCAGCTTCGCGTACACGTGGGTGAGGTGCGTCTGCACGGTGCGCCGGGACACGAACAGCCGGCCGGCGATCTCGTTGTTCGCCAGGCCGTCGGCGACCAGGCGTGCGACGTCCCGCTCGGTCGGGGTCAGCGACGCCCAGCCGCTGCTCGGTCGCTTGCGCTCCCCGCGTCCGCGCCGCGCATACGCGACGGCTTCCTCGAGCGACTGGCCGGCCCCCTCGGCCCACGCGGCATCGAAGGCCTGATCGCCCAGCGCGCCGCGAATCGCCGCGACCGCCCGCTCGTGATCGGCGTCGTGGACGGCGAAGCGGACCACACCGATCTGCCGCCGAATCGTGTCCGCCGCGCCTATCAGCCGCGCCGCGTCGCGATGGCCTTGCCCGTCGGCGGCGAGCCGGCCGAGGCACTCGAGGACATCGGGGACGGCCAGGTGCGCGCCGCACTCCGCCGCACAGGCCAGCGCCTTGTGGGCGTCGCGGTCGGCCTGGTCCGGCTCGCCTTTGGCGAGCGCGATGCGCGCCCGCGTGGTCAGCGCACGGGCCAGGTGCCAGCCCGCCGACGCCGCGACCTGCTGGTCGGCCCAGCGGCCGGCCTCGACCAGGTCGCCGCGCGCCAGGGCGACCTCGGCGATCGGGTTGACGATCGCCGCCCCCAGCTCGCCCTGCACGCTCAGCCGCTGCTGGGCCGCCTCGCACGCGCTCACCGCCGCCGCGACGTCGCCGCCGGCCACGGCCGCGGTGGCCAGCACCGCATAGCTGAATCCCTCGTTGTACGGCCACAGGTCGGCGGCGGCCCGCAGCGACGCCTCGGCCGCGGCCGCGGCCGCCTCGGTCCGGCCCTGGAACGCCAGCGCAAGGCTCAGGCTCAGCCGGCCGCCCCACCGGAACAGCACGTCGTGCGACGCGTCGGCGTCGGCGGTCACCGCGTCGAACTGCCCGACGGCGTCGGCCAGATCGCCCGTCATCAGCTGCGCCAACCCGAGGGTCCAGCGGCACGATCGGGCGTCGAACCGGTCGCCGATCGCGTCGGCCAGCGCGCATCCCTCCCGGGACGCCGCGCCCGCGGCGACCGGGTCGCCCGCGTAGAAAGCGCCGTTGGCCTGCCAGGTCAGGATCTGGGTCAGTCGCCACTGGTCGTCGAGCTCGCGCGCGATCCCGATCGCCTCGGCGAGGTAGGGGCGGGCCGCGTCGGCGCTGTACGACGCGATCGCGCCACAGGCGGTGAGCGCCCGCGCCAGCAGCGCGGGGTCGCCCAGCTCGCGGGCGATGGCCACAGCCTCCTCGGCCTGGTGCGCCTGCTCGAGGTTGTCGGCGATGCTGCGCGACGCGTCGAGGGCCGCCTTGTCGGCGAGCGCCCGCCCGCGCACCACGGCCGCGACGTCGGAGTGCCGCGCGGTGCGTTCGGTGAGGGTGGCGTCGAACCAGGCCAGGCCCTCCTGGATGCGGCCCCGCGTCTGCCAGAGCGGCTGCAGCGACGACGTCAGTTCCAGCGCCCGCTCGATCTCGCCGTGGTGGCGGCTCCACTCGAACGCGGCCCGCAGGTTGTCGATCTCGATCTCGATCTGTTCGAGGCGGCGCTGGTGGTCGGCGTCGGCGGGGCTGTCCAGCAGGGCGGCGAGCGCCGCGTAGTGGTCGCGGTGCCGCGCGTGCACCTCGTCGGCCTCGCCGGACTCCTGCAGCCGGGCGTTGGCGTAGTGGCGCACCGTCTCGAGCAGCCGGAAGCGCGTCCGGTCGCCGGCGTTTTCGGCGACCACCAGGGATTTGTCCACCAGCTGGGCGAGCCGGTCGAGAACTTGCAGCTGCGGCGCCGGATCACCGTCGCCGACGACCCGGGCGGCGTCGAGGTCGAACCCGCCCCGGAACACCGCCAGGCGGCGGAACAGGACGCGTTCGGGCTCGCTGAGCAGCGCGTGCGACCAGTCGATCGATTCGCCGAGCGTCCGTTTGCTGCGCGTCCCGGCGGAAACCTCGGTCACCAGCCGGAACCGGTTACGCAGCCCGTCGAGGATCTCGGCCAGCGACATCATGCGCACGCGCGCCGCCGCGAGCTCGATGCCCAGCGGCAGGCCGTCGAGGCGGTCGCAGATCTCCCGCACCGCGGCGCTGTCGTCGACGGCGATGCCGAAGTCGGGCCGGGCCAGGCGCGCGCGGTCGACGAACAGCTCGATCGCCTCGTCGGCGAGCGAGAGCGCCGGCACCCGCCAGGTCACCTCGCCGGCCACCCCCAGCGGCTCGCGGCTGGTCGTCAGCATGGTGAGCTGCGGGCAGGCCCCCAGCAGCGCGACGGCCAGTTCGGCGCACACGCCGAGCAGGTGCTCGCAGTTGTCCAGCACCAGCAGCACCTCGCGGTCGCCGAGGAACCGCACCAGCGTTTCGGTCGCCGACCGGCCCGGCTGGTCGGGCAGGCCGAGCGCCCGGATCGCCGCGACCGGCACCACCTCGGGGTCGGTGACGGGCGCGAGATCGACGAACCACACGTTGCCGTCGAACTCGGCCGCCGCCTGCGCGGCGACTTGCACCGCCAACCGGGTCTTGCCGACGCCACCGGTGCCGGCCAGCGTCACCAGCCGGTTCTCCGACAGCGCCTTGGCCACCTCGTTGGTCAGGGTGACGCGGCCGACGAACCGGGTGAGCTGCATCGGCAGGCCGTGCGGGACGAGACTGCCGGTCGTGCGCAGCGGCGGGAACTCGACGTCCAGGTCGGAGTGGCACAGCTGCGCCACCCGTTCCGGGCGGGGCAGGCCGCCGAGCTGATGCGCGCCCAGGTCCGTCACCCAGGCGCCGTCCGGCAGTTCATCGGAGACAAGGTCGCGCGTGACGCCGGACACCAGGATCTGACCGCCATGCGCAAGGTCGCGCAGGTGCGCCGCCCGTTCGGCGGTCGCGCCGACGTAGGCGCCGGCGCCGTCCAGCTGCACCTCGCCGGTGTGCACGCCGACGCGCAGCCGGACCGGCTCCGGCGTTGCGCGCTGCAACTCCACGGCGCATGCCACCGCGTCGGTCGCCTGCGCGAACGCGGCCACGAACCCGGCGTCGGCGCCCGGCTGCACCGCCAGGACGCCGTCGTGCGCGGAGACGATCTCGACGGCCCGGCGGTCGAGCCGCGCGGGGGCGGCCGTCATTTGCTCCGGTTGGGTCTCCCGCAGGCGCTCGGAGCCGACGACATCGGCGAGAAGCAGGGTCACTGTTCCTGCGGGCATGAGCTCCCTCGCGCCACGGCCACGCCGGATGCGTGGCCCTTTCTGCGCGCGTACATCAGTTTCGCTCATGCCCGCCGCCGTGGGTCGGATACCGAGCGAAAAAGATCGAGGTCACCGCGGCGGCGGAGGGGCTCGCGGCCCGGCCGGCCGGCCGTTTGCCGTGGCGCGGGCCTACGACCCCGCGCCGCGCCGCATTTACGACCCCTCATGTCGAGTATCTACGCGTTTCGACCGACGTTAGTTCGACGTGGCGCCCCCCATATTTGACTCGTTTGGAAAAGGACGTCAGGGCCGGGCTTTTGTAATTCGCTGCGCTTACCGGGCCCCGGGCGTGCTCGACGAGGGGATATCTCGGTGAACTTCTTGGTTTTGCCGCCCGAAATCAATTCGGCGCGGGTCTATCTGGGTGCGGGCCCGGGCCCGATGTTGGCGGCGGCGGCGGCCTGGGACGGGTTGGCGGGCGAGTTGGGTTCGGCGGCGGGTTCTTTCGGCTCGGTGACGTCGGGGCTGGCGGGTGCGGCGTGGCAGGGCCCGGCGGCCGGGGCGATGTTGGGTGCGGCCGCGCCGTACATGGGGTGGCTGTCGGCGGCGGCCGCGCAGGCGCAGGGGGCGGCGGTCCAGGCGCGGGCGGCGGTGTCGGCGTTCGAGGCGGCGGTGGCCGCGGCGGTGCATCCGGGCGCTGTGGCCGCCAACCGCAGCCAGTTGGTGTCGTTGGTGCGGTCAAACCTGTTGGGGCTCAACGCGCCGGCGATCGCGGCGGCCGAGGCCCAGTATGAGCAGATGTGGGCCGCCGATGTGGCAGCCATGGTGGGTTATCACGGCGAAGCGTCGGCGGTGGCCGCGCAACTGGCCCCGATGGCGCAGGCGCTGCAGACTCTGCCCGGGCCGCTGGGTCAGGTGCAGGCGGCCCTGGCCAACCTCGCCCTCGGCCCGGGCAACACTGGCAACGGCAACGTCGGCGGCGGCAACACCGGCGGCGGCAACCTGGGTGTCGGCAACAAAGGCAGCGGCAACGTGGGCGGCGGCAACATCGGCAACGCCAACGTCGGCAACGGCAACAACGGGATGGGCAACATGGGCAGCGGCAACCGCGGGCTGCAGAACATGGGCAACGGCAACGCGGGCAACAACAACGCCGGCTTCGGCAACACCGGCATCGGCAACGTCGGCGCCGGAAACCTCGGCAACGCCAACACCGGCAACGGAAACCTGGGCAACGGCAACCTCGGCAGCGGCAACCGCGGTGACGCCAACATGGGCGTCGGCAACCGGGGCAGCAACAACGTCGGCATCGCCAACACGGGCAGCCACAACATGGGGTTCGGCAATACCGGCAACAACGACATCGGGTTCGGACTCACCGGCGACAACCAGATCGGTTTCGGCGCACTGAATTCCGGGATCGGCAACATCGGCTTCGGCAACTCGGGCACCGGCAACGTCGGCTTCTTCAACTCGGGCACCGGCAACGTCGGCATCTTCAACTCCGGCAACCACAGCTTCGGCATCGACAACTCGGGCAGCTTCAACACGGGCTTCACCAACACGGGTCAGGGCAACACCGGCTTGTGGAACGGCGGCTTTTCCAATTTCGGCCTCGGCAACGGCGGTTCGAACAACATGGGTATGGCGAACGGCGGTTCCCAGAATTTCGGGATGGGGAACTCCGGCTTCCAGAACACGGGCAGCGGCAACGCGGGAAGCTTGAACACGGGCGACTTCAATGCGGGCGACATCAACACCGGATGGGGCAATTCGGGCGCCAGCAACACCGGCGGTTTCGACTCGGGCAAGCTGAACACCGGCTTCGGCAGCGCGATCACGCCGGTCGGCGTCAAGAACTCGGGGTTCGGCACCACCGGCCTGGATTCCTCCGGCTTCTTCAACTCGGGCGGCGACACCTCTGGCTTCCAAAACACCGGCCTCGCCTTCGAATCGGGGTTCCGGAATTCGGGAAACGGCAACAACGTCGGCATCGGCAACATGGGCAGCTTCCTCGCCGGTATCGGCAACACCGGCTTCGACAACATCGGCATCGGCAACTCGAACGTCTTCAACTCCGGCATCGGCAACTCCGGCAACGACGACTCCGGATTCTTCAACAAGCGCGACGCGGTGGCCGGATTCTTCCTGTGACACCGGACTTTTCGCTGCTGCCGCCGGAGGTCAACTCGGCGCGCATGTACGCGGGGGCGGGGACGGGCCCGTTGTTCACGGCGGCGACGGCGTGGGACGGGCTGGCCGTCGACCTCGGGGCGTCGGCGTCGTCGTTCGCCGCGGTGGTCTCCTTGTTGACCGCCGGGCCGTGGTCGGGTCCGGCGTCCGGCGCGATGGCCGCCGCCGCCGCGCCTTATGTGTCGTGGCTGGCGGGGTCGGCGGCGCAGGCCGAGGCGGCCGCGGTACAGGCCCGCGCGGCGGCGACGGCATTCGAGGCGGCACGGTCGGCGACCGTCCACCCGGCGGCCGTCGTGGCGAACCGGATGCAGCTGATGTCGTTGGTGGCCACCAACTTTCTGGGCCAGAACGCACCGGCGATCGCGGCCGCCGAGTTCCAGTACCTGGAGATGTGGGCCCAGGACGTCGGTGCGATGCTCGTTTATCAGTCCGGGGCGATGGCGGTCGCGGCGTCGCTCGCGGGCGCGGCGCAGTCGCTGGTTTCCGGTGTGCCGGTGGAGTCGTTGTCGTCGCTGGCGCAGGTCGCGTCGCTTCCGGTCAGCATGCTGATGTCGCCGATCCTGTCGTTGGCCCAGGGGGCGAACGCCGGCACGACGGGGCTGGCGGGGCTGGCTGCGGCCGATGCCCCGAAGTTCGTGAGCGACAACGGGTTCCGGCCGCTCGGCGGTGGCGGCCCGGGTCCGGCCGTGTCGGCGGGCCTGGGCGGGGCGCGGCTCGTGGGGGCGATGTCGGTGCCACCGGCGTGGCAGGGGTCGATGCCGGCCCGGATGGTCAGTTCGGCGATGTCGGGTGTGGGCGGCGCAATGCCCGGTGCGGCGGGCGGATACGGATCCGGGATGGGCGGCATGCCGATGATGCCGATGCCGATGGGCGGCATGGGTGGCGGGGCGCCGGTGCTGGGACGCGGTGGGGCGAGCCCCAACCACGTGGTGCAGTCGCGGCCCAGCGTGGTCCCGCGGACGGGGGTCGGATAGGGCGTGCTGTCACAGCGCAGGGGATTGCCGACCGGAGGAAAAGATATGACGCTGTGGGACAACGCCGTCAGAGGCTACGGGGCCTTCTGCTACCTGATGTCTCGCGCCGCGCTGCTGTGCGGGATCGGCTTCGTGGGCAACATCGCGATGCCGCGCTGCATCGACCATGCGGTGGCTTCGGCGCCGCTCCATAAGGCCGTCGTGGTCGATCTGCTGCTGCTCGGCCTGTTCGCGTTCCAACAGAGCGTGATGGCGGATCCTGTTTTCAGGCAGTGGTGGGCGAGCTCCGTGGCGCAGCCGCTGGAACACAGCACCTATGTGTTGTTCGGGAGCCTCGCGTTGTTCCTGCTGTATTGGCAGTGGCGCACGATCCCCGCGGTGGTGTGGTCTGTGACGGCGCCGGCGGCCGGGCTGGGGCTGAGCGGCGTGTTCTGGCTGGGCTGGGTCGTCGTCATGGCCGGCGCCGTCAAGCGGTCCAGCGCAGCGGGTTTCGGTTCTCCGCTGCCGTATTGGCCTGCGCGCCACCCGGTTATGTCCGGTTTCGTTGCTGCGTTCTGGGCCGCCCCGATGATGACCGCCGGGCACCTGCTCTTTGCGTTAGCCGCCACCGGATACATCGTGGCCTTCGTGCGGCGGGAGGAACGCGAGCTTCGGCGGCAATCGGCGCTCACGGTCGTCGCCGAACTGTCCGGCACCGTGTTTCCGGTGCTGCGCCGGGCGACGGTCTACCCGACTTCATCGGACAACGGATTCCCGTGGAACGCCGCCGGCGAGAAACTCGATCGGCGCTAGACCGGATTGGACGGAACCGTACGCCGGGCTTGTGCGTCTAATCGCGGGTCTTCGGAGGCGCGAAATTTCTTGTGTCACTTCGGTTTCAGTGGTCACATTGCCGGGATTGTTGTCGGTGGGCGTCCCTACGATTTGAGGTATGACCGCGAGCAGTCGTGAGCAGATCGTCGAAGCCTTCGACGCCCTCGACGCTGAGCTGGACCGGCTGGGCGAGCTGTCCTTCGACGCCTTGACCACCCCGGAGCGGCTGCGCGCGCTGGAGCGCCTCGAGCGCGTCGCGCGCCGGCTGCGCACCCCCCAGCACGCGCTGATCAACCAACTCCGCGCCCAAGCCGGCGAGGCCGAGCTGGGCGGCACGCTGCGCCGCGCGTTGGCCGACCGGCTGCGCATCACCAAAGCCGCAGCCGCCCGGCGCATCGACGACGCCGCCGATTTGGGCGTGCGCCGCGCCCTGACCGGGCAGGTGCTGAGACCGCGGCTTTCCGCGACCGCGGCCGTCCAGCGCGACGGGCTCATCGGCGACGGCCATGTGCGCGTGATCCGCGGGTTTTTCGACCACCTGCCCGTCGAAGTCGACGTCTCGATCCGGGAAGCCGCCGACAAAGACCTGGCCCGCAAAGCGTGCGGCTACCGGCCTGATGAGTTGGCCAAATACGCCCAGCGGATCATGGACTGGCTGCACCCCGACGGCGCCTACACAGAACAAGAACGCGCGCGCCGGCGCGGCATCGTGTTCGGCAAGCCCGAATACGACGGCCTCTCACGCATCAGCGGCCTAGTCACCCCCGAGCTGCGCGCGGCCATCGAGGCGCTGCTGGCCAAGCTCGCCGCCCCCGGGGCGTGCAATCCCGAAGACGACACCCCCGTCGTCGACGACCCCCCCGACGAGGCCGCGGTGCGCCGCGATCACCGCAGCGCCGCCCAACGCAACCACGACGCATTCCTAGCCGCCCTGCGCGCGCTGTTCGCCTCCGGCGATCTGGGCTCGCACAACGGGCTGCCGGTGAGCATCGTGGCGATCACCACCCTCGCCGAGCTCGAGGCCGCCGCCGGCAAAGCCCTGACCGCCGGCGGAACCCTAGTACCGATGTCCGATGTCATCCGGTGGTCGCAGCACGCCCACCACTACCTCGCCATCTTCCACCACGGCAAGGCGCTGGCGCTGTATCACACCAAACGCCTCGCGTCCCCCGCCCAGCGGATCGTGTTGTACGCCAAGGACCGCGGCTGCACCAAGCCCGGCTGCGACGCCCCGGCCTACCACAGCCAGGTCCACCACATCAACGGCTGGCAAACCACCCGCCGCACCCACATCGACGAACTCACCCTGGCCTGCGGCCCCGACAACCGACTGGCCGAAAACGGCTGGACCACCCGCACCAACGCCCACGGCCACACCGAATGGATACCACCACCGCATCTGGATCACGGACAGCCGAGGACCAATTCGTATCACCACCCCGAACGACTCTGCCACGACGAAGACGACGACGACCCCTAGCGGGTTAGGCCGGCAGCGCCGCGCCCGCGGCGTCGTGCGCCATCACCTCCGCGGCGGCGCGCTCGCCCGAGCGGATCGCGCCGTCGACCCAGCCGCACATGATCGCCGAACTCTCGGTCCCGGCCCAGTGGACGCGACCGCAGGGCTCGCGCAGCGTGTAGCCGAACTGGGTGAGCACACCCGGTGCGGCATGGCTGATCATGCCGCCGCCGGAATAGGGGTCCACGGTCCAGTTCTGCTCGTGGAATTCGCGGTGGCCGTTCGCCTTCTCGCCGAACCGATCGACGAGTTCGCCGACGACCACCGCCCGGCGGTCGGCCCCGTCGAGCCGGCCCAGTCGCCGCGCGGCGGGTCCCTCGGTGATGACGCACATGACGCCCGGGCTGCCGGTGTCGGTGCAGGCATCGATGGTCAGCGTCGCGGGGGATCCCGGCGCGGCCGACTGGCCCGACAATCCGTCGGCGCGCCAGAAGGGATCGTCGTAGACGACCGAGACCTTGACGACCGCGCCGCCGGGCATGCGCTGATGCAGAAACGCCCGATCGACCGGCAAGAGCGGTTCGTAGACGATCGACGTGGCGATCGCCAAGGGGATCGCCACCACCACCCGCCGGGCGCGCACCGACATGCCCTCCGCGCGGACGGTCACGCCGTCGTCGTCCTGGGCGATCTGCCGGACCGGCTGCGAAAGGTGCAGCGCGTCACCGAGTTCGGCGGCCATCGGCCCATAGATCGCGCCCATCCCGCCGACCGGGCGGGCGTCCTGGGAGCCACCCTTGCCGGAGATGGCGAAGGTCGGGCCGCCGGCGGATCCCGTCTGCAGCAACGCCCACAACAACGACGTCTCCGACCCCGCCGAGGTGTACAGGCCGGCCAGTGCCATGTCCAGCATCTCCCGGGCCTGCCTGGACATGGTGTTCTTCTCGATCCATTCGCCCAGGCTGATGCGGTCCCACTCCTCGGCACGCTCTGCCTCCCAAGGGGATTCGAGCGGAACGGCTTTGCACATGCTTTCCACGGCGCGCAGGCCCAGGGCCAGGTTGATGACGGTCCAGGGGTTCATCGTCCAGGGGATGGTGCCGCCGTAGCGGTGCTTTTTCCCGCCGACGACCATCATGGAGTCGCCGTCGTTGTGCTGCTTGTACTCCGGCACCCCGAACTCGTTCATCAGCGCGTAGACGCGATCCTGGCCCGGCCCGATCCACGCGCCACCACGATCGACCCACGTTCCGTCGGGGCGGTATTCGGTGAACGTACGACCGCCGACCCGGTCGCGTGCCTCCAGCAAGGCCACGGAGCGACCGGCCCGCTGCAGTCGCAGGGCGGCTGTCAGGCCCGCGAACCCCGCCCCGACCACGCAGTAATCGACCTCTGGCATGGCTGGCTCCTTAGCTCGTCGGGCCCCAGCAGCAAACTACACCCGGTGGAGCGTCAGAGCGCGCTAACCGGCCCGGGAGTCGGCGCGGCCTGCGACGACGGCCGGCGAGGCCAGCGAGGGAAGTTGTGCGCCAACGCGTTTGACGGCGGCTAACCGGTAGAGGAACGAGGGGCGCAGCAGGCGGGTGGGCGGATCGAGCAGCCCGGTGACCCGGAAGAACTGCGTGCCGATCGCGGTATCGAACTCGGAGGCGGCGAGCACGCGTTCCACCAGCCGATTGGTGATGCGCATCGAGCGGGTCCGTCGCCCCTGTACTTCCGGGAACGCCAGGTCGGACGTGGCTCCGGTGCGCCAGGCCACCCCGATCGACTTGGCGGTGGCGCGAAAGTACCGCCGGGGCAGGTCGGTGACGCCCCGGCGCAAGCAGTCCCGCAGCGCCACGGCGTCCAGCGCGGCGACCGACATTCCTTGCCCATAAATCGGGTTGAAGCTGCATATCGCGTCCCCGCAGGCCAGCAGGCCGTCGGGGAGGCGGCGCATCTTGTCGTAGCGCCGCCACTGGCTGGACGGCATTCGATGCTGCACCACGGGCCCGAGCGGTTCGCCGGCGCGCACCGCCGCCAGCAAGTGCGGCGGCCCGTACTCCTCCGCGTAGGACAGCATGCCGTCCAGGTCGCGCGGCGGCTCTTGCCCGGCGAGCGCGAAGACCGTGAATATCCAGGTGTCGTGCTCGTAGCCGACGAGGAACATGCCTTTGGGCCGCCCGGGCGCGGGGCTGACGAGCGCCAGCATTTCCGTCAGGGTGCCGCGCGGAATCCGCAGCTGTTGGCTGACGTACGTCGTGTGCATGGTGATGTGATCCTCGGCCGGTCGCCCGTAACCCAGGCTCTCGAGCAGGGCAGGCGTGTGGGCGCCGCGGCCCATGGCGTCGACAACGAGGTCCGCCGTCAACTCCTCGTGCGCGCCGCCGGCACGGCTGGTCACCCGCACCCCGCTGATGCGGCTGCGGTCCGGGGTCGACATCAGTTCGGTGACGTCCTGGCCGGCGCGGATCGTCACGTTCCCCAACTGCCGCAGGCGCCGCCGAACGTGGTACTCGAGCAGCGGCCGGCTGGGCATGTACAGCGCCATCTCCCGAGGATCGCCGGCCAGCACCCCCGTCGGGAGCACTCGGTGGCCGTTGTAGCTGAAGTGACCCTTGGTGAGGTCGCCGTCGTCCCACACGGGGGCGCCGGCGGCGGCCAGCTCGTCGAGGAGACCGGGGAAGAGCTCATCGAGCACCTGGGCGCCGCGCGGCAACAGAGCGTGCACGTGCCTGCCCTGCGGTACCCCGCGCCGGTTGACCGGGTCGTCGGCCAGCTCGTCGCGCTCGAATACCGTGACGGTCCCGAAGGATTCGGCCAGCACTCGCGCGGCGAGCAGCCCGCCCATGCTCGCCCCCAAAACGACCGCCCGCTCACCCAATACCGGCATCGCGAAACACCTTTCAGCGCAACGTGGGCTCAGATCACTCCGGATCAGCATGCGGGGCCGCGCCGGGCGCCGATAGGGTAGTGCACTACCCCATACGCAAGCTTCACGGCGGTGATCATGATCGTGCATGCCGTCCGGGCGCGGCGCAGCTCAGACGACTTCCCGCGCGCCGAGCACCTCGCGGCCAAGATCGCCGACGTCGCCGCCGATCCGGTCGCCGTCGAGCCGGAAACCGCGGAGATGGTGGCGAATCGGATCATCGACAACGCCGCCGTCAGCGCCGCGGCCGTGTCGCGCCGGCCGGTCGCGGTGGCCCGCGCGCAGGCGCTGGCCCACCCCGCGCGGCCTGGGGCCGCGGTCTTCGGCCTCGAGGGCACCTATTCCGCCGAATGGGCGGCCTGGGCCAACGGCGCCGCGGTGCGCGAGCTCGACTTCCACGACACGTTTTTGGCAGCGGAGTACTCGCATCCCGGCGACAACATCCCCCCGCTCGTCGCGGTGGCGCAGCAACTCGGCGTGCGCGGCGCCGACCTGATCCGCGGCGTGGCCACCGCATACGAGATCCAGATCGACCTGGCCCGCGGAATATGCCTGCACGAGCACAAGATCGACCACGTCGCGCACCTCGGCCCGTCGGTGGCCGCCGGCATCGGCACCATGCTGCGGCTGGACACCGAGACGATCTATCACGCGGTCGGCCAGGCGCTGCACCTGAGCACCAGTACGCGGCAGTCCCGCAAAGGCTCGATCTCCAGCTGGAAAGCGTTCGCGCCCGCACACGCCGGCAAGGTAGCGATCGAGGCCGTCGACCGGGCGATGCGCGGCGAGCGGTCGCCGGCGCCGATCTGGGAGGGTGAGGACGGCGTGATCGCCCGGCTGCTGGGCGGACCCGAACGCGAGTACCGCGTGCCGTTGCCCGGTCCCGGTGAACCCAAGCGCGCGATCCTGGACAGCTACACCAAGGAGCACTCGGCGGAATACCAAAGTCAGGCGCCGATCGATTTGGCCCGGCGGATGCGGCGGCGCATCGGCGACCCCGCCCGGATCGCGAAAGTCGTGCTGCACACCAGCCACCACACCCACGTGGTGATCGGGACCGGATCCGGCGACCCGCAAAAGTTCGATCCCGGCGCGTCGCGGGAAACGCTGGACCATTCACTGCCTTACATTTTCGCCGTCGCGCTGCAGGACGGCGCGTGGCACCACGAGCGCTCCTACGCACCCGAACGGGCCCACCGGCCCGACACCATCGCGCTGTGGCGCAAGATCAGCACCGTCGAGGATCCCGAGTGGACCCGCCGCTACCACTCCAGCGACCCGGCGGAGAAGGCGTTCGGCGCCCGCGCCGAGATCACGCTCGACGACGGCAGGGTGGTCGTCGATGAGCTGGCCGTCGCCGATGCTCACCCGTTGGGCGGCAGGCCCTTTGGGCGCCGGGAATACATCGCGAAGTTCGCCGCGCTGGCCGACGGCGTCGTCACCGACGCCGAGCAGCGGCGGTTCCTGGCCGCGGTCGACGGCCTCTCGGCGCTTCGGGCCGTTGACGCGCTGAATATCATCGTGGATCCGCGGGTGTTGAACGCCGCGCCGACGATCCCGCCGGGCATCTTCTAGCCGGCGCCGCCGTCGATCGATGCGGCGCGCGCCAGCACCTCCCGCGCCATCTTGACGTGTGCGGCGTCGACCAGGACACCGTTCACTCCCACCGCGCCGCGCCCGTTGGTCTCGGCCTCCCGATAGGCGGCGAGATTGCCTTGGGCGCGGGCGATCTCGTCGGCGGTCGGCGAGTAGACCGCGTTGGCGACCGGCACCTGATCGGGGTGGATCGCCCACTTGCCGGTGTAGCCCAGCAGCGAGGCGCGCCGCGCGTCGCGCTCGTATCCGGAGAGGTCGCGGTAGTCGGGATACGGGGCGTCGATCGCGTCGACGCCGGCGATGCGCGCCGCGACGATCACCTTGTTGCGCGCGTAATGCCAGAAGTCGCCGGGGTAGTCGCCGAGGGGGACGAAGTTGGTGTCCACCCGGGCGCCCTGCGACAGCGAGAAGTCGCCGACGCCGAAGATCAACGCGTCCAGCCGGGGGCTGGCCACCGCGATCGCTTCGGCGTTGGCCAGACCCTCCACCTCCTCGATCAGCACCTCGAGCCGAATGTGTTGGCTCAGGGCGAGTTTGGCCTCCAGCTGGGTGAGCAGCACGTCCACCCACCAGACGTCGCGGGCCCGGCGGGCCTTGGGGATGATGATCGTGTCGAGGTTGTCACCGGCCCTGGTCACCACCTCGATGAGGTCGTCGTGACACCACGGGGTGTCCAGGCCGTTGATCCGCACCGCCCGTGCGGTGCGGCCCCAGTCGATGTCGTTCAGGGCGGTGATCGCCTTGGCGCGCGATTCCTCCTTGAATGCCGCCGGCACCGCGTCCTCGAGGTCGAGGAACACCAGGTCGGCACCGCACCCGGCGGCCTTGTCGAACATGTTGTCGTTGCTCGCCGGCACGGCGAGCTCGGAGCGGCGGAGAAGATGCGTCATCGATGAATTTCCCTCTCTCACAACACGCCTCGGGCGTGCAGGTCGTCGAGTTCGTCGGAGTTCAGGCCGAGCAGGCCGCCGTAGACCTCGGCGTTGTGCTCGCCGAGGCGCGGCCCCAGGTGGGCGACGGTGCCCGCGGCGGCCGAGAACCGCGGCACGGGCGCCTGCACGGTCATCGTCCCGAGCTGGTGGTCGTCGACGGAGACGAACACCTCGCGGTGCGCGAGTTGCTCGTCGGCGACCAGGTCGCTGACGTCGTACACCGGTGCCGCGGCCACCTCGTGGACGTCGAAGACCGCCATGGCATCCGAAAGCGTCTTGCCGGCGACCCAATCGGCGACCGCGTCGTCGACCTCGCGGGCCCGCGCCAGCCGTCGCTGCGGGTCGGAGAAGTCGGCGTCGGCCAGCAGGTCGTCGCGGCCGATCGCCTTGAACACCCGCAGCGCCAGCGCGGGGGAGCTGCCCGACATGGCCAGCCACCGTCCGTCGGCGGTGCGATAGGTGTTGCGCGGCGCGGAGATGTCCCACCGATTGCCGGATCGCTCGGGCACCAGCCCCAATTGGTCATAGCCCAACAGCGTCTGCTCGAGCAGCCGGGCCAGTGGGTCGACGAGGTTGACGTCGATCAGCTGCCCGGGCCCGCCGTGGACGTCGCGGTGATACAGCGCCATCAGCACCGCGTAGGCGGCGTTCAGCGAGGCGACGCCGTCGGCCAGCATGAACGGCGGTAGCGTGGGCGGCCCGCCGGCCTGGCCGGTGAGGTGCGCGAAGCCGCTGATCGCCTCCCCGAGCGTGCCGAAGCCCGGGCGTTCGCTTTTGGGCCCGCTCAACCCGTAGCCGGTGATGTGCAGCATCACCAGTCGGTCGTTGACCGCGCGCAGGCTGTCGTAGTCCAGGCCCCACGCGCGCAGCGTCTGCGGGCGGGTGTTGGCGATGACGACGTCGGCGTGCTCGACCAGCCGGCGCGCCAGCGCCTGGCCGTCGGCGCACCGCAGGTCCAGCGTGATCGACCGCTTGTTGCGCGAGATCGACTTCCACATCAGGCCGATGCCGTCGCGCTGGTGTCCCCACCCGCGGATCGGGTCGCCGCGTTGTGGTTCCTCGACTTTGATCACGTCGGCGCCGAACTCGCCCAGGTAGGTCGCCACCAGGGGAGCGGCGGCCAGCGTGGCGAGGTCGAGCACTCGCAGGCCGTCAAGCACCGGCGCCCACCCGGGTGTTCGACGGCCGTGGCAGCCCAAGGTGTCCCCGCAGGGTCGACGATTCGTAGGCGGTGCGGAACAGCCCGCGCTGCTGCAGCTCGGGGACCACCATGCGCACCACGTCCTCGAAGGCGCCGGGCAGATGCGTTGCGGCCAAGACGAACCCGTCGCACGCGCCGGTTTCGAACCACTCCGCCATCTGGTCGGCGACCTGCTCACCGGTGCCGACGAAGCGCGGGCCCTGCAGCAGGGTGGCGCGGTGGCTGGCCAGGTCGCGCAGCGTCACCGTGTCGCCGCCGATATGGGCGCGCAGGTTCTGTACGAGACCGCGGATACCGGAGACCGAGGCGAGCAGCTCGTCGGTCACCGGATCGTCGAGATCGTGTTGCGCGAAGTCGTAATTCATCAATTCCGACAACAGCGTCAGCGATGCCATGGGATGGACCAGGTCGTTGAGGAACATGGCCTCGCGGTCCTTGGCGTGGGACTCGGACTCGCCGACCACGGCGTAGGCCATCGGGCAGATGCGCACGGCCGCAGGATCGCGGCCCGCGTCGGCGATGCGGTCCTTCTGGTCGGCGTAGTGGTTGCGCGCGACCTCGATCCCGGGGTCGCCGGTGAAGATCAATTCGGCCCAGCGGGAAGCGAATTCGCGGCCGCGGCCCGACGAGCCCGCCTGGATGATGACCGGCCTGCCCTGCGGGGTCCGCGGCACGGTCAGCGGGCCGCGCGCCGAGAAGAAGCGGCCGGAGTGGCCCAGTTCGTGCACCTTGGCGGGGTCCGCGTAGCGCCCGGCCCCCCGGTCGTGCACGACGGCGTCGTCCTCCCAGCTGTCCCAGAGGCCGGTGACCACGTCCATGAATTCGTCGGCGCGGTCGTAGCGTTCGTCGTGCCCGAGGTGGGCATCAATGCCGAAGTTCTGCGCCTCGTTGTCGTTGACGGAGGTGACGACGTTCCAGGCCGCCCGGCCGCCGGACAGGTGATCCAGCGTGGCGAAGCTTCGGGCGACGTGGAACGGCGCGTAGTACGTCGTCGAATACGTCGCCCCGAGACCGATTTTCGACGTGGCCTGGGCCAGCACCCCCAGGATCACGTTGAGGTCCAGCTTGACCGGTCGCGCGCCGTAGCTCACCGCGTCGGCCACCGAGCCGCCGTAGACGCCCGGCATCGCCAGGCGGTCGTCGAAGAACATCAGGTCGAAGCAGCCCTCTTCGAGCTGGCGGCCGATCTTCGCGTAGTAGGAGGCGTCGAGATAGCGGTGCTCGGTGGCGGGATGCCGCCACGAGCCCGCGTAGACGGACGTGCTGCCCGCCTGCATGAAGGCGACCAGCGCCATCTTGTCGGTCCGCGTACCCATGATTGAAATCTAACATCTGATATATCAGATTTCAAATGAAGGGCGCCGTGTAAAGTCCTGACCATGCCCGGAGTCGCCGACATCGCCGCGACGGTGCGCGAGCGTGCCGCCCGTGAGCTGCGCAACCGCATCCTCACCGGCACGCTGCCCGCCGGGACACGACTCGACCTGGACGCCATCACCGAGGAGTTCGCGACCAGCCGCACCCCGGTGCGCGAAGCCCTGCTGGAGTTGTCCTTCGAGGGCCTGGTTCGCGTCGCCCCGCGCAGCGGCATCACGGTGATCGGCGTCAGCTCCCGCGACGTGCTGGACAGCTTCACCATCCTGGGGGTGCTGACCGGGCAGGCCGCCGCCTGGGCCGCCGAACGCGTGACCCCCGACGAGCTCGGCCGGCTGCGCGAGCTGGCGGCCGACGTCGCCTCGCGATCGGGGGACGAGGGCATCGGCGAGGCGAATTGGCTGTTCCATCAAGACATTCACCGCGCCGCGCATTCGCCGCGGCTGCTCGCCCAGATCAGGCAGGCCGCGCACGTGGTGCCGACGAATTTTTTGACGCTGTTTCCCGATCACGAGCGGCAGTCGCTCAACGAGCACGAGGAATTGCTGGACGCGCTGGGCGACGGAAACGGCGAGCGTGCCCGCTCGATCGCGGAGCGCCACGTGCTCGAAGCCGGCCGCTCCCTTGTGGATTGGCTTGAGCAGCGCGCAGATGGCCTGGCTACGCCTGTGCAGCAATAATCAGTCGGGCTCGCCATACTCGTCGAACCAATACGCGAGTTTGCCGCGGCGACTTACCGCACGGAGTCTGCGCTCGGTGGAGGCGCGCATCTTGGGTGTGGTGACGATGAGCAGTTCGTCGCCGGCCTGGATGCGGGTGTGGGGCTGGGGGACGAACGTGCGCCCCTTCCGGATGATCAGGGTGATGACACTGGGGTCCGGTAACCGCAATTCCAGGATCGAGACGTTGTGCAGCCGGGACAGGGGCGACACGGTCATCGTCAACAGTTCGGCCTCCAATACGTCCAGCGGCGCCGCCTCCACCTGGATCTCCCGAGTGGCCTCACCGGAGATCAGCCCGATCCGGTGGGCGATCAGGCTCAACCCGGGACCCTGGACCAGGGTGAAGACCACGACGAGGATGAACACGATGTTGAGCAGGCGGTAGCTGTCCGCAACGTTTTCGACGATGGGAAATGTCGCAAGCACGATCGGGACCGCGCCACGCAAACCGGCCCAGGAGAGGAACACCTGCTCGCGCCAGGGCACCCGAAACGGCGCGAGGGAGATCAAAACCGAGAGCGGCCGACCGAGCAACAGCAGTATTGCCCCCGTGACGATGGCCGGCACCAGTTCGCCACCAAGCTGGCGCGGGCTCACCAACAGGCCGAGGAGGACGAACAGCCCGATCTGGGCGAGCCAGCCGAGTCCTTCTGCGAAGGACCGGGTGGCAGAACGATGGGGCAACCCCGAATTCGCCAACACCACTGCAGACAGATACGCGGCGATGAACCCGCTGGCGTGAGCGCTGGCCGCCGCGGCGAAGGCCACCATGCCCAGCGCGAATGCGGCCAGCGGATAGAGGCCGGAAGCGGGCAGCGCCGCTCTGCGCAGTGCGATTGCACCGAGCAGACCGCTGAACAATCCGACAGCAATGCCGACGACCAATTCGTATCCCACGTCGGCCACGGCGGTTCCGGGCGCGAGTGTCAGTGGCGTGGTGCTGAACATGAGCACGAGGATGGCGGCGGGGGCGTCGTTGAATCCGGACTCCGCCTCGAGCAGCCCGGCGATGCGCTTCGGCAACGGCAGGACACGCAGGACTGAGAACACCGCCGCGGCGTCGGTTGGCGAGACGATGGCACCGAGCAGCAACGACAGTTGCCAATTCATGCCGAGCAGCAGGTGCGCGCCCGCAGCCGTGACCACCATGCTGACGCCCACCCCGACAGTGGCCAGAACACCCGCGGGTGCCAACAGCTTGCGTATGTCGGCAAAACGGGTCGTCAGGCCGCCTTCGACCAGGATGACGGCCAGTGCCGTCGTGCCGAGGGCGCTGGCAAGTTGGACGTCGTCGAACTCCAGCCCGAGGCCGTCGTTGCCCAGGGCGACGCCGACTGCGAGGAACAACAGCAGGCTGGGCAACCCGACCTTTGCGGCCGCGCGAGTGGCGACAATACTGGCCAGCAGCACGAGCCCACCGATGAGGAGCGTCACGTACAGCTGCTGCAAGGTCATTTTTTATCGCCGTTCGGCCGCGGCTCGGCCCAGCAAGGTGGGTTGTGTGCGGGTTGGTCAGTCGTAACGCTAGTGACAGCCGTGGTCCACGCTGAAACGGCATCGGGAGGCGGATGGTGCGGATCGGGATTGCCGGCGCGGGCGCGGTCGGACGGTCCGTCGCGCGCGAGCTACTCGAGGCGGGCCACCGGGTCTTGCTGATCGAGCGCAAAGTCGACCACTACCAACCGAATACCGTTCCGGAGGCGGAGTGGTTACTCGCCGACGCGTGCGAGTTGGCTTCACTGCAAGAGTCCGGATTGGATATGTGTGAAGTTGTCATCGCAGCCACCGGAGATGACAAAGTGAACCTCGCGGCGGCGCTACTGGCCAAGACCGAGTTCGACGTTGCCCGGGTGGTCGCCCGCGTCAACGACCTGCGAAACGAGTGGCTGTTCACCGAGGCGTGGGGTGTCGACGTCGCAGTCTCCACGCCGCGCGCCATGATCGCCGGAGTCGAGGGGGCCATCGATGTCGGCCACCTCGTGCAATTGATGGGCCTCGCGGGTGGTCAAGTCAACCTGTCGAAGCTGACTCTGCCGACCGACAGCCCCCTGGTGGGCCAGCGGATTTGTGATCTGTCGCTGCCGAAGGACGCCGCATTGATCACCGTGCTGCGTGGCGACAGCGTCATGTTCCCGCCGCCCGACGACATGCTCGAGGCCGGCGACGAAATGTTCTTTGTCGCCGGCAGTGCCGCCGAGAGGCAGATCCGGGCCGTCATCGTCGACGGCGCCCCGACCGGTCAGCGCATTCAATGAAATATCGGTTGCCGCAATTGGATTCGGGATATCGCACCATACTGCCACACCAGGTTGTGGGCGCCGGTCATCGTCGGGTTGTACCACGTCGTGCGACCGTTGACGTCCTCGTGGCGTGCAGGACGGTGCAGGAATCGCCCGGTCCGGGCGCGTCGGTCCGTGCGACACCGGGTGAAGTACCCCCCAGCCGATACCGCCCGCCTAGAACACGTTCTAATCTGTCAAACCATGGGATTTCTCAAGCCCGAACTGCCCCAGGTCGACTTTGCCGAGTGGAGCAAGGGCACCCGCAGCGAGAAGATCCGGCCGATGGCCCGGCACTGGGCCGAGGTGGGCTTCGGCACGCCGCTCGTTCTGCACCTGTTCTACGTCGCCAAGATCCTGCTCTACATCCTCGGCGGGTGGCTGTTCGCCTCGGCCACCGCGGGACTGGGCGGGTTCACCAACGTCGCGCACTGGTGGTCCGAGCCCATCGTCTTCGAGAAGGTCGTGCTCTACACGATGCTGTTCGAGGTGGTCGGGCTGGGGTGTGGCTTCGGCCCGTTGAACAACCGCTTCTTCCCGCCGCTGGGCTCGATCCTGTACTGGCTGCGGTTCGGCACCATCCGGTTGCCACCGTGGCCGGGCCGCGTCCCCCTGACGAAGGGCACCGCGCGACGGCCGGTGGACGTGCTGTTGTACGCGGCGCTGCTGGTGGCGACGCTGTGGGCGCTGTTCTCCGACGGCACCGGTCCGGTGCCCGAGCTGGGCACCACGGTCGGGCTGCTGCCGAGCGGGCGGGTGGTGCTGATCCTGCTGATCCTCGGCGTGCTCGGACTGCGCGACAAGGTGATTTTCCTGGCCGCCCGCGGCGAGGTCTACGCGACGATGGCGGTGACGTTCCTGTTCGGCGGTGTCGACATGATCGTCGGGTCGAAGGTGGTGTTCCTGGTCATCTGGATGGGCGCCGCGACGTCGAAGCTCAACAAGCACTTCCCGTTCGTCATTTCCACGATGATGTCCAACAACCCGCTGGTGCGGCCGCGCGGGCTCAAACGGCGCTTCTTCGAGAGCTTCCCGGACGACCTGCGGCCCGGAAGGTTGTCGCGGTTTTTGGCCCACATGAGCACCGCCATCGAAATGCTGGTGCCGCTGCCGCTGTTCTTCTGCCACAGCGGGTGGCCCATCGCGGTGGCCGCGTTGGTGATGGTGTGTTTCCACCTCGGCATCCTGGTGTCGATCCCGATGGGGGTGCCGCTGGAGTGGAACGTGTTCATGATCTTCGGCGTGCTGTCGTTGTTCGTCGCCCACGCCCGGCTGGGATTGGCCGACCTCAGGCACCCGGTGCTGGTCGCGATCCTGTTCGTGGTCATCGCGGGAATCGTGTTGCTGGGCAACATGTTTCCCCGCAAGATCTCGTTCCTGCCGGGCATGCGGTACTACGCCGGCAACTGGGACACCACGCTGTGGTGCATCAAGCCGTCCGCCAACGAGAAGATCGGCCGGGGCATCGTGGCGATCGCCAGCATGCCGCAGGCCCAGCTGGAACGGTTCTACGGCAGCCCGGAGGCCGCGCAGATCCCGGTCTACATGGGGTATGCGTTCCGCGGGTTCAACACCCACGGCCGCGCGCTGTTCACGCTGGCGCACCGCGCGATGGCGGGCCAGAACGAGGACGACTACGTCATCACCGACGGCGAGCGGATCTGCAGCACCGCCATCGGCTGGAACTTCGGCGACGGCCACATGCACAACGAGCAACTCATCGCCGCGATGCAGCAGCGCTGCCACTTCGAGCCGGGCGAGGTGCGCGTCGTCCTGCTCGACGCGCAGCCCATCCACAGGCAGACCCAGTCCTACCGGTTGGTGGACGCCGCGACGGGCGAGTTCGAGCGGGGCGTCGTGCGGGTCGCCGACATGGTGACGCGCCAGCCCTGGGCCGACGACGTCCCGGTCGAGGTGGTGTCGTCTGCTCAGCCTTAGCCCGCCCGCACCTCGCGCGCAGCGGCGACCATGTTCTGCAGCGACGTGGTCACCTCGTCGGCGTTGCGGGTCTTCAGCCCGCAGTCGGGATTGACCCAAAGCCGTTCCGCCGGTACGGCTCTGAGCGCCGCGCGCAGCGACTCGGCCATCTCGCCGGTGCCCGGCACGCGGGGGGAGTGGATGTCGTAGACGCCGGGGCCGACGCTGTTGGCGAAGCCCGCCGCGTTCAGGTCGTCGAGCACCTCCATGTGCGAGCGCGCCGCCTCGATCGAGGTGACGTCGGCATCGAGGTCGGCGATGGCGCCGATCACCTCACCGAACTCCGAGTAGCACAGGTGGGTGTGGATCTGCGTCGAGTCGTCGACGCCGGAGGTGGCCAGCCGGAAAGCGCCTACGGCCCAACGCAAATAGTCGTCCTGCTGGGCGCGGCGCAGCGGCAGCAGCTCGCGCAGCGCGGGCTCGTCGACCTGGATGACCGCGATCCCGGCGGCCTGCAGGTCCACGGTCTCGTCGCGGATGGCCAGCGCCACCTGGTTGGCGGTGTCGGCCAGCGGCTGGTCGTCGCGGACGAACGACCAGGCCAGGATCGTCACCGGGCCGGTCAGCATGCCCTTCACCGGCTTGTCGGTCAGGGACTGGGCGTAGGTGATCCACTCGACGGTCATCGGGTGGGGACGGGACACGTCGCCGTAGAGGATCGGTGGGCGCACGCAGCGGCTGCCGTAGGACTGCACCCAGCCGTTCTGCGTGGCGAAGAAGCCCTCCAGCTGCTCGGCGAAGTACTGCACCATGTCGTTGCGCTCCGGCTCGCCGTGCACCAGCACGTCGAGGCCCAGTTCCTCCTGGAGCTTGATGACGTCGGCGATCTCCTGGCGCATCTTGGCGACATATTCGGCCTCGTCGATGTCGCCGGCCCGAAACGCCGCGCGCGCCTTGCGGATCGCCGACGTCTGCGGGTACGAGCCGATCGTCGTGGTGGGCAGCGGGGGCAGGTGCAGCCGCTCGTCCTGGCTGGCGCGGCGCTGGGCGGCGTCGCCGCGCTGGGCGCCCGACGCGACGATCGAGTCGATCCGGTCGCGGACCGCGGCGTTGCGCAGCCGCGGGTCGCTCTTGCGGGAGGCGACCGCGGCGTTCGACGCGGCGATCTCGTCGGCGACCGTGTCGCGCCCCTCGCGCAGCGCGCGGGCGAGCGTCACCACCTCGCCGACCTTCTCGGCCCCAAAAGCCAGCCAGCTGCGCAGCGCTTCGTCCAGGCCGGTCTCGGGATCCAGCGAGTACGGCACGTGCATGGTGGAGCACGACGTCGAAACCGCCACCTGAGCAGCCGAATTCAGCAGCGGCGCCAGTTTACCCAGCGCCGCGTCCAGGTCGGTTCGCCAGACGTTGCGCCCGTCGACGACGCCCGCCACCAGGGCCTTGCCGGCCAGCTCGGGAACCGCTGCGACGGCCGTGTCGGCGCCGTAGACGAGGTCGACGCCGATCGCCTCGATCGGCGTGCGGGCCAGCCCGGCCAGGGATGCGCCCGGGTCGCCGAAGTAGGTGGCGACGTGGATGGCCGGGCGGTTGCGCACCGCGCCGAGCTTGTTGTAGACGGCCTCGGCCAGCGCGGGCGCGTCCGCGGAGATGTCGGTCACCAGCGCCGGCTCGTCGAGCTGCACCCACTGCGCGCCGTTCTCGGCGAGCAGCGCGAGCAACTCGGCGTAGAGCGGCACCAACTCTTCGAGCCGGTCGATCGGCGCGCCGGCGCCGTCGACGGCCTTGCTCAGCAGCAGGAAGGTGATCGGCCCGATGATCACCGGACGTGCCGGAATCCCTTGCCCCAGCGCCTCCGTCAACTCCGCGAGCACCTTGGCCGGGTTCAGCGTGAACCGGGTCGCCGGCTCGATCTCGGGAACCAGGTAGTGGTAGTTGGTGTCGAACCACTTCGTCATCTCCAGCGGCGCGACGTCTTTGTTTCCGCGCGCGAGGGCGAAGTAGCGGTCCAGCTCGTCGGGGACTCCCTGCGCCCGCGCCGGCAGCGCGCCGAGCATGACCGCCGTGTCGAGCATCTGGTCGTAGTAGGAAAAGGTGTTCACCGGCACCGAGTCCAGTCCGGCGGCGGCCAGCTGGGACCACATGTCGCGACGCAAGGTCGCGGCGACGGATTCCAGTTCGGCCCGGTCGGTACGCCCGGCCCAGAAGCCCTCGGTGGCGCGCTTGAGTTCGCGGTTCGGGCCGATGCGGGGGGAGCCGGTAACGGTCGCGGTGAATGGTTGAGCGGTCACGTTGTCGTCCTTCAGATCGACGGAGTGGTCACCGCCAACGGACGCACAGCCGATCCGCGATGCGGTGTCTTAAACCGCAACGGCCTCGGCCACCCGCCCATTCCACGAGGCGATGAGCCGCCGGACGCGGCGCGCCCGGCACAGCCGGCAGGTCTTCGGACTCGCAGGCGCGCACCGTGGTGCTCCTAGTGGCCGTCGCTTCCCGGTCGGGGTGACCAGTGCTGGTGACGGCGGTCGTTCCTGCTTACCGCTGCGGGACAGTCCCGGATTTTCACCGGGTTCCCTCTTGCGATGCATGCCTAACGTGCTTCGCTCGATGCCGGCGCCAGGGACGACGGCAGACCAGCTGCGTAGCGCAGCTTATACCGCTGGCCGGAGCGCTTCGGCGATGGGGATGTCCCCGTTGTTGAAGTCGATGGTGCGCCCGATGGTCGAGTCGTCCGCCAACACGGCCGCCGCGACGAGTGCGACGTCCGTCCGCGAAACCGCGTCACCGGCGCCGATCGCGATGCGGCCGGTGCCCGGCTCCAGGGTGAGTCGGCCCGGCCCCAGCACCGTCCAGTCCAGGTCGCCGGCGCGCAGGTGCGCGTCTGCGGCCGCTTTGGCCTCCGCGTACGGGAAGAACGAATTATCCCGCGGCACACCGTGATCGGGGCCGGCGCCGAAGTAGGACACCATCACGAACCGCTTGACGCCGGCCTGCGCGGCGGCGTCGATCACCCGGATCGCCGCGTCGCGGTCGACGGCGTAGGTGCGTGCCGGGTCGCCGCCGCCGGCCCCGGCCGAGAAGACGACCGCGTCGTGCCCCGCGAGGATGCCGGCCAGCTCGTCGGTGTCGAGCCGCTCGACATCGGCCAGCACCGGGCGCGCACCCGTGCCGGCGACGTCGTCGGCGTGCTCGGGGTTGCGGAAGACCGAGCTCACCTCGTCGCCGCGCTGGGACAGGATCCGGGCCAACTGCAGCGCGACCTTGCCGTGGCCGCCGATGACGACGATGCGTGCCATGGGCTCCACGGTACTTTCCCGCGAGACTGCACCTAGCGACGCAAACCTCGAGCTCTCGGCAGTTAACAGTCTGGCGGGAAGAAAAGCGGAGTTAGAGCTTCACCTTGCCCATGATGATGTCGATGATCGGCTTGCCCGGCGCGTAGGCGCCGGTCATCGAGGCCATGGTGTGGCCGGAGTCCACGAGCAAGGTGACGCCGCTGACGCCGCACGCCGCCTCGCTGTTGAGGAAGGCCATCACGTCGCCCATCTGCTCGGGCGTGTGCACCTTGGAGCCCGTCTCGTCGCGGTAGTCCTGGGCGAAGGACAGCCACAGGTCGGCGTTGGCCTGGGCCAGCGGGGTGTCGGTCGGGCCGGGGCAGATCGCATTGATGCGAATTCCCTTCTTCGCCAGCGGGTAGCCCTGGGTCGCCACGTAGGTGTTGATCACCTTCTTGCTGGTGCCGTAGTGGTTGATCCCGTCGGCCTCGTGCGCCTGGCACCACGCCTCGGCCGCCGCGAAGTCCGGCGTGGCCAGGAATTCCAGCATCAGGTCCAGGTCGTTCTCCCAACCCATGCCGGCGACCGAGGAAATGAAGCAGATGGCCGACCCGTTGGGCAATTGGTCCTTTTCCAGCAGGCGGTCGATCAGGTGGCGGTGGCCGATGAAGTTGATCTTCATCAGGTCGATGGTTCCGTCGGCGACGCCGGCGGCGGAGAACACCGCGTGGATGGGGCCCTTGACCTGCTCGAGGGCGGAATCGATGGACGCGGGGTCGCGCAGGTCCACCTGGACGGACTGGGCGACGTGAAAGTCCACCGGCGCGTAGTCCATCACGATGACTTCGGCGCCGAGTTCGGCCGCCGACTTGGCCGCGGCGGCGCCCATGCCCGTCGCGCCACCGACTACCAGCGCACGCTTGCCGTCGTAGCGCAAGCGATCGACAATGGTCATGGAAATCCCCTTCTCGTTATCTGCCAATCAGATTCTAGTCGCCCTACTGTATGTAGAACAGTTATTAGGTTCAATACCTAATTGCCCCGAACCGCGACTCCGCGCAGGACGGTGTCGCGGGCGTGCACCAGCGCCGCGCGCTTGCCGATGGCGCGCAGGATGTTCTCCGGTATCCACTGCAACCCGATCAGGCAGCGCGCCAGCATCGTGGTGGACGGGGCGTCGATCGTGATCTCGCCGGACCGGATCCCTTCGGAGAGCAGCGATTTCATCTGCCGAAGGCGCGTCGCATACAGCCAGCCGGGGTTGGGCGTGTTCGGCGGGGATTGGCGCATCCAGGCCAGCTGAATCCTGAACTCGTCGGAGAAACGATCGAGGGCGTTGACGTTGACCCAGCTCAGGGCGTCCAGCTTTTCGATCGCGGTGGCTTCCGAGCGCAGCACGGCGACCCACCCGGCCTCGACCTTGCGCCCGAACGATTCCATGATCGCGGCGAGCAGTTCGTCCTTGGAGCCGATCACCCGGTAGACCGTCCCGGTGCCGAGGCCGGCCGCCGACGCGATGTCCCGGATGGTGGTGACCTCGTAGCCGCGGCGGCCGAACTCCGCGCGCGCGACGGCGAGGACGTGGGCGGCCTTGTCGTCGGGATCGGTGTCGCCGTCGTCGGCCCAGGTGGCGATGACGTCTTTGGCGGCCGCGAAGGCCTTGGACCGGTCCAACGCCGAATCGGTGAAGGGCCGGGTTGTCAAGCCTTGCAAGATGATTCGGCACAGCAGCTCGGCCACCTGGTTGGCCGGCGAATTGTGGCGCATGACGGCGAGCCCGACCTGCAGCATGGTCTGGCAGATGCGGTCGGACAGCGTCGGCAGGTCGATGTCGGGCTTGATGTAGCCGCTCCAGCGGCCGGCGCGCAGCGTTTGCAGCATCGCCTCCTGAATGGCCGCCGGCTGCTGCTGGGTCAGCTCGATGAGCTGGGGATCGGCGCTCGGCCCCTCGTAGAAGGACATCTGCAGGGCGGCGCCGTGCCGCACGGCGCAGTTGGCGATCGCCGTGCCCAGCTCGACGATCTGCTCGGAAACCGGTCGCGAGTCGGGCTCGTCCAGCCGGGCCTGGGCGGTCTGCCCGATGCGGTTCAGCTCGTCCTGGTAGCGGCGGATCAACTCGACGAGGATCGCCTCTTTGGACTCGAAATGGTGGTAGAGGCTGCCGGGGAGAATGCCCGCCGCGTCCGCGATCTCCTGCAGCGACGTGCGCAGCCCCGAGGAGGCGATCAGCGTCGCGGCGGTCTGCAGGATCTCGGTGCGCCGCGTGCCGGAGTCGTCGGAGGCGCTATCCATGTGGCCCGCGGCCGCCGGCCGGCCCTTGACCGATGACTCGGCTTTGGTCATGGCTAGGGGCGCGCAATTCGGGACGACTGCGGTTTCGCACGCATACGCATCGCACTCCCACTGGACTCCCGCCGAACCAAATCTTTGTTAGAGATTATCAGACCCCGGTGGAACAAACGCGCTGCGCAAAGCGCTGACGGGCCCATTCTAGAACGCGGAACCGTCCCAGCGGTCGCGCGCGACCACGTCGTCGAGGGGCCGCCGGCGGGCCGGCCGAAAGGTGTGCCCGGCGCGCAGGCGGGCCACCGGCAACAGGCAGCCCTGGGTGTAGGTGGCCGGAATGCCGAGCAGCTCGCGCACCTCCGCCTCGCGGTGCAGGTGCAGGGTCGTGACGCACGTCCCGTAGCCGCGGGTGTGCAGGGCGAGCTGAAAGTTCCACACCGCCGGGAAGATCGAGCCGTACAGCGTCGCCTGATAGAACGACTCGTCGCCGTCGATGCGCGGCAGGTAGGGCTCGTAGCAGGGGATGACCAGCAACGGCACCGACGCCATGTTCTCGACCAACCACTCCGTCGACGACATGATCCGGGTCTCCGGAGTGCCCGCCGGCATCAGGTCGGCGATCATCTGCCCCCCGACCCGCAACAGATACGCCTCGCGGTACAGCTCGGCGATCGTGGTGCGCGACGCGGGGTCGGTGACCACCAGCCACCGCCAGGACTGCTGGTTCGAGCCGTTGGCCGCCTGCAGGCCGATGCGCAGGCACTCGCGAATCTCGTCCATGTCGACCGGAGCGCCGACGTCGAGCGTCTTGCGCGCCGAGCGGGTGGCGGTGAGCAGGTGCTCGATGTCCATGGTCATGCTCCCCGGTTGGTAAGGCGCGCACCGATTTCGGTGAGGTAGCGATCGGGGCCACCGAGCAGCCCGCTCCAACTCAGCAGCCGCTTGAGGTAGAGGTGGGCATCGTGTTCCCACGTGTAGCCGATGCCCCCGAACACCTGGATGGCGGTGTCGCCCACGGTGGCCAGCCGCCCGGCGAAGGCCTTGGCCCGCAGCGCGGCGAGGTGCCGTTCGCCGGGGGCCGCGTCGGCGGCCCACAGCGCGTGGATCACGCCGCTGCGGGCCAGCTCGACCGTTTCGTACATATCGACGCACAGGTGCTGGACTGACTGGAACGAGCCGATGGCGTGCCCGAATTGCGTTCGGACCTTGGCGTATTCGACGGCCAGGCCCATGACCGCGCGTGCGGCTCCGAGCGCGTCGGCGGCACGGGCGATCAACACGTCGTCGACCACCGCCGCGACGTCGTCCGGCGCGGCCGCGGCCAGTCGCCGTGCGGGTACCGCGTCGAGCGTGACGCGAAACCGCTTGCGGGTCTGGTCGATCCCGTGTTCGGGCGACACCGAAACCCCGGCCGAGCCGGTGTTCACGGCGAAAAGCGCGGTGCCGTCGGCATCCTCGGCGAGTGTCAACAGGACGTCTGCGGCCGCGGCGTCGGGCACCGAGGCGATCTCGCCCCGCAAGGTGGCGTCGGGGGCGGCGGTGACGGGACCGGCGCCCGTGTCGAGAAATCCGACGGTGGCGATCGAGCTGCCGTCGGCGATCCCGGTCAACAGCTCCGCGCCGGCGACGCCGGCGCCAAGCCGGGTCAGTGCGCGCGGGGCGGCCACCGCTGTCGACAGCCACGGCCCCGGATGCAGCGCGGCCCCGAGCTCCTCGGCGACGACGCCGGCCTCGACCATCGTCATGCCTGCCCCGCCGTATTCCTCCCGCACGAGCAGCCCGGTCGTTCCGAGTTCGGCAAGACCGCGCCACACGGCTTCGTCGGTCCCGGTCGGATCGTCGAGCAGCGGTCGCACATGGGTTGGAATGGATGCCTTTTCGGCGAGAAAGCGCCGCGTGGTGTCGCGCAGCGCGACCTGCTCGTCGGTGAGTTCGAGGTTCATGCGCGCGGCAACCCCAGGACGCGCTGCGCGGTGATGTTCTTGTTGATCTGCGTGGTGCCGCCCGCGATGGTCAGCGAGCGCGACGTCAGGCGGTAGTTCGCCCACGGGGCATTTTCGCCGCGGGTGCCGAGCACGTCGAAGGCCAGGGCGGCCAGCTCTTGCCCGATCTCCCCCCACACGGTCTTGGCGAGGCTGGCCGTGGCGAAGGCGGCGCTGTCCGGGCCGCCGTGCAGCGCGGCCGAGATCGACCGCTGGCAGAGGACCTCGAGATACTTGATGCGGACGGCGATTTCGCCGAGGCGCCGCAACGTCACGGGGTCGTCCGGTGCGCCCGCCGCCGCAATGTCGTCCACCAGTTCCTCGAGCCGCACCTGCATTTCGGCGTACAGCCTGGCGGCGCCCGCGCGCTCGTGGCTGAGCGTCGTGGTGGCCACCTGCCAGCCCCCATTCAGCGGCCCGAGCAGCGCGCCGGTGGGTACCCGCACGTCGCGGAAGAACACCTCGGCGAAGTCGGTGTCGCCGTTGAGTGTGACGAGCGGGCGGACCTCGATGCCGGGCAGGCTCATGTCGACGATCAGGCAGGAGATCCCCTTGTGCTTGGGAGCTTCGGGATCGGTGCGCACGTACAGCTGGCACCACTGCGCGCGATGCCCCAGCGAGGTCCAGATCTTCTGGCCGTCGACGACGAACTCGTCACCGTCGCGCACCGCCCGGGTGCGCAGCGACGCGAGGTCGGACCCGGCTTCGGGCTCCGACATGCCCTGGCACCAGATGTCGTCGGCGCGCATCATCCGGGGGAGCAGCGTCGTCTTCTGGGATTCGGTGCCGTACTGCATGATCGCCGGGGCGATGTTGTTCATGCCGATGACGTTGAGCGGCAACGGCGCCCGGGCGCGGGTGGTCTCCTCGGTGTAGACGAGCTGCTCGAGGATCGTCGCGCCCCGGCCGCCGTATTCGAGGGGCCACGACACGGCCGCCCAGCCCGCGTCGGCCATGGTGCGATTCCACGCGCGCTGCTTCGCGAACGCCGCGTCGTCGTGGCCGGCGGGGCGCCGGGCGGCGATCAGCTCGTCGGTCAGGTTCGCCGACAGCCAGTCACGCAATTCGGTGCGGAATTTTTCCACTTCCGCTGGGTAGGAGAAATCCACGGCTTGTCGACTCTAGCTCGTGTCTCGCCCGGGTTCGGGGAACGCGACGTCCGCGTCGCCCGGCATCGCGCTGACGCCGCGTCGCGCGCAGACCTCCAGCACCTCGTCGACGATCGACGCGGGCACGATGAAGCGGTCGGTGGCCGAGATCTGCTCGAGGTGCGCCTGGATGTCTTCGGCCGTCGGTTCGGTGTCGGGGTCGGCCAGCCAGCCCTCGCTCAGGCCGACGAACACTCTCGCGTAGCGTCCGGCGGCGGCCGAGTAGTTGCGATGGGTGAAGGTGCAGGCGCGGCTGGCCAGGAAGGTGACCAGCGGCACGACGAGTTCGGGCCGGATCGCGCGCATGAAGCCGGATTCGGCCAGGAATTTCTCGTCGCCGACGGTTTCGGTGACCATGCGCGAGAAGCCGGTGGGCATCACGGAATTGGCGAGTATTCCGTGCGCTTCGCCCTCGATCGCGATCACGTTCGTCAGACCGACCAGACCCGCCTTGGCCGCCGCGTAGTGGGCCTCCATGGGCTGGCCGAAGATTCCGGCCGACGACGAGATGAACACGAACCGCCCGCCGCCGTTGTTCTTCATCACGCGGTAGGCGGGCTGGGACAGGTAGAAGCCGCCGTCGAGATGCACGCGCAGCATCCGGGTCCACTCGTCGGGCGAGAGGTCTTCGAAGGGCACGGTGCCGAAGATCCCGGCGTTGCTGACGACCGCGTCGAGGCGCCCGAAGGTGTCGACCGCGGCGTCCACGATCGCCCGGCCGCCCGCCGGGCTGTCGACCGACTCGTAGGAGGCGATCGCCCTGCCGCCGGCCTTCGTGATCTCGTCGACCACCTCGTCGGCGACGCGCGAGTCGGCGGCCTCATCCGGGAGGCCGCGCATCGACCCGCCGAGGTCGTTGACCACCACCGCGGCGCCGCGGCGGGCGAGGTCGAGCGCGTAGAGCCGGCCGAGTCCGCGGCCGGCACCGGTGACGACGGCCACCCGGCCGGTGAAGTCAATCATGGTGTGCTCCCGGCTAAGTCAAGGGACGGACGACATCAGACAAGCGTGCAGACAACCGACCCGATTGACTTGCAGTCGCAGCGGACTTTACGGTGGAACAGATATTTGGTCAACATGGTCATGGGTTCGGAGGTCGGGCGTGGTGGATGAGGCGGGGGGCGACCGGCTGCAGGGGCTCGTCATGCTCGCCTCCGCACTCGCGGGCAGGGCCGTGGCGGTCGACGAGCTGAAACCGGGCGAACCCGCCTGGACGGACGGCCAGACGATCTACGTGGGTGCGGACGCGCGGGGTCGCGGGCAGCTCGAGGCGATCGCGGTGCAGGCGTCGATGCTCGCGGCGGGCAGCCTGGAGCCCGACGTCGTGCGTTCCCTTGTCCGCCGGCCCGGGGTGGCCAGGCGGTACCTGGCGGTCGAGGGCCACCGTGCGCTGGTCGCCAACTGCGCCCTGCTGCCGGGCATCCTGACGTCGGTGGGCGACCGCGACATCGCCGGTCGCAGCGATTCGCCCGACGCTTCGCTGCGGATTGCCGCTGAAAAGACGGGAATCGACGCCCCGCCACCGGAATTCGGCGTGATCCGCGCCGCGAAGGTGTTGGCCGCGTCCTCGCGGGCAGCCAGGCAACCGGAGCAGGAAAGCCCGCAGCACGTCCCGCGCCGTCCCGCCGCGAACGAACTCGAGGAGCTTGACGACGGCACGATCGACGATTCCGACGAGCCGGATCTCTTTTCCAGTCCGGTCGGCGGGGGCGGTTTCATCGGCAAGTGGCTGAAGAAGATGCTGTCGTCCGCCCGTAAGACCGGCAGCGGCGGCGGGCCGCCCGGCGCGGATACCCCGACGCATCGGACGAACGCCACGAACCGGGGCCTGCATGCCGTGTCGTCGCTGGCTACCACGTCGAGCGACGACAGCAACAGCGAAGACGTCAAAGCCGAGGGCGTGACGTATCCGGAGTGGGACGCGGCGCGCAGGGCCTACCGGCCCGCGTGGTGCACCGTGCGCGAGGTCGAGGCGAAAATCAAGCCGGCCGCGACCCAGGCGATCGACGACGCCATCGGCGTGCGGCGCCCGTTGTCGCGGCTCGGGATGGGTCTGCACCGCCGGCACCGCCAGCCGCAGGGCGACGACATCGACATCGACGCGGCCGTGGAAGCCCGCGTCGAGGTGCTGGCCGGATCGGTTCCCGACGAGGCGGTCTACCTCGACAGCCTGCGGCGCCGGCGCGACCTGTCGGTGCTGCTGCTCCTGGACGTGTCGGGTTCGGCGGCCGAGCCCGGGACCGTGGGCCGGACGGTGCACGAACAGCAACGCGCGGCGGTAGCCAACCTGACCGTCGCGCTGCACGACCTGGGCGACCGGGTGGCGCTGTACGCCTATTACTCCCAGGGCCGCCGCGCGGTGAGCATGGTGCCGGTCAAGCGATTCGACGACCACCTCGACGCGCACGTCATGCGGCGGCTGAACAGCCTGGAGCCCGGCGCATACTCGCGGCTGGGTGCGGCCATCCGGCACGGCTCGGCGGTCCTCGAGGCCCGGGGCGGCACGTCACGGCGGCTGTTGGTGGTGTTGTCCGACGGGCTCGCCTACGACCACGGCTACGAGCGGCCCTACGGCGCCGCGGACGCCCGGCGCGCCCTGACCGAGGCGCGCCGCCGCGGGACCGGGTGCGTGTGCCTGACGATCGGCGCGGGGACCGACGTGCATTCGCTGCGCAGGGTCTTCGGCAGCGCCGCGCATGCGACGATCGCGCGCCCCGATCTGCTCGCAGGCGTCATCGGGCCGCTGTTCCGCTCGGCACTGCGCTCGGCGGAGGTCCGCCGGAAGGTTTCGTGATGCCATGTCGCAGAACGCAGTTGGCGTGCCGGCGCCCGGAAGCCGGTCACCCCACGGGGCTTGAAACAAACATCTGTTCCGGTTAGGCTCCCATCAACACGGAAGGGAAACTATGGCCAACGAGTCCGGCGTTGCTTACCGGAACGGTGCTCCGTCCGATGCGGACGGAGGATCAGAGATGCGGCCCTACTACACGGCGATCGGCAGCGAGGAGGCCGTCTTCAAGGCCGCCTACCGGCAGGGCCTGGCGCTCGTGTTGAAGGGACCGACGGGGTGCGGCAAGACCCGCTTCGTCGAGGCGATGGCCCACGACCTGGGCCGGCCGCTGATCACCGTCGCCTGCCACGACGACCTCACCACCGCGGACCTGGTCGGCCGGTATCTGCTGCAGGGCGACGAGACGGTGTGGGCGGACGGGCCGCTGACCAGAGCGGTGCGCGAGGGTGCGATCTGCTACCTGGACGAGGTGGTGGAGGCCCGCCAGGACACCACGGTGGTGCTGCATCCGCTCGCCGATTACCGGCGGCAGCTGCCCATCGAGCGGCTCGGTGTCACGCTGGACGCGGCGCCCGGGTTCGGCCTGGTGGTGTCCTACAACCCGGGCTATCAGAGCGTGCTCAAGGACCTGAAGGACTCGACGAGGCAGCGGATGGTGGCGATCGAATTCGGTTTCCCCGCAGCCGATGTCGAGGAGGGCATCGTCGCGCACGAGGCCGGCGTGGACGCCGCCACCGCCGCCGAACTGGTGCGCTTCGGGCAGGCCATCCGCCGCCTGGAGACCGGCGGGCTGCGTGAGGTCGCGTCTACCCGGGTGCTGATCGCGGCGGGCCGGCTGATCGCCGAGGGCCTGACCATGCGCGAGGCGGCCCTGGCCGCGATCGCCGGACCGCTGACCGACGACGCGGCGGTCGGCCGGGGCCTGTCCGAGATGATCGACCTCTACCTGGGTGAGCCGGCGAATGATTGACGCTGCATACCGCCGCCGCTAGTCTCTGAACAAATATTAGGTTTGTAGCCGGGCGCGCGTGAGTTCGTCACCCTGGAGGTCGGATGTCCTACGAGAGCAGCGCTGAGCCGATCAAGGTCGGCTACCTGATGGACTTCACCCTCCCGCCGGGGTTCCCGGAGGAGCTGTTTGCCTCCTTCACCCAGACCTTCGACCTCGTCTTCGAAGAGGCCGTCGCCCACGGCCTGATGGACCGCCCGGTGCAGATGATCTACCGCGAGGTCGAGGGCCTGCCCAAGGGCTCGGTCAAGGCGGTGATCGACGCCTACGGCGAACTCGTCGACGAGGGCTGCCTGGTGGTCTTCGGGCCGAACATCACCGACAACTGCGTGCCGTTGCGCGAGGCGATCGAGGAGCGGTTCAAGGTGCCCGCGATCAGCGTGACCGGTACCGACGACTGGCTGGGCGAGTGGACCTTCTCGTTCCCCCAGGGATCGATGACCGACGAACCCATCTTCCTGGCCGACCTCATCGCCAAGCGCGGGCTCGGCGAGATCGGTGTCCTGGTCGAGCAGAGCCTCGTCGGTGAGAGCTACCTGAAGAACCTGCGAAGCGCCTGCCGGCGCCAAAACATTCGGATCGTGGCGGAAGTCGCTATCGCCCAGACGGCTCAGGACATCAACGCCGCGGTGCGGACGCTGCACGAAGCGAAGGCCGAGGCGATCGTGCACCTGGGCTTCGGCTTCGGAATCGTCTTCATCAACCCGGCGCTCGAGGTCCTCGGCTGGGACCCGCCCCGCTTCACCACCACCGCCTGGCAGAACGCGTGGGTGAACCCGATCATGTGGAACGCCTTCATGGGCTGGACCGGTGTCGACCAGTACGACGAGGCGAACCGGATCGGCCAGGACTTCCTCGACAGCTACGCGGCGAAGTACGACGGGAGTCGCCCCGAGTTCTGCGTGACCGTGGTCAACCGCGACGTCGCCGCGACCCTGGTGCGCGCGTTCACCGACGCGCACCCGCTCAGCCCGCGCGGGGTCAAGGAAGCGCTGGAGCGGGTGAAGATGATGCCCGCCGCCTCCGGCGCCCCCGGCACCCGGGTGTCGTTCGGCAAGTGGACGCGGCGGGCGTGGATGGGGGCCGGCTACCTGGTGGCGCGGACCCTGGACGCCGACGGCGTCAACTCGCATTTGGTCGATCGCTTCGGAGAGTGAGACGCGCATGAGTACCGACCAATCCACACCCCTTGCCGCGCAGGACAAGCCGACAGCCCGGGACGGCAAGCGCGGCTGGGGCGGCTGGCTCGCCGGCGCCGCCCTGGCGGCGTTCGTGCTCTTCTTCATCGCGAACATGCGCACCGCGCTCGACCCGCGCGTCGCCAACCCGAACGTGCAGGGCCGGCCGCGGCCGGTCAAGTTCCTCTTCGGCCTGGACTACATCACGTTCCTGCACGTCTCCACTGTGATCATGCTGCTGGTGCTGCTGGTGGTTTTCATCCGGGGCTGGCGGCGCAACCCGGGCAGCCCGGGCATGCTGATGTTCCTGTGCACCACCTTGATCGTGTGGCAGGACCCGATCATGAACTGGGCCCCGTTCGCGGTGTACAACCCCGACCTCATCCACTGGCCGGAATCGTGGCCGCTGGTGTCGATTTCGCCGACCGTCGAGCCGTTCGTCGTATTCGGCTACGTGATGTTCTATTTCGGCCCGTACTTCCCGGCGGTCTGGATCCTGCGCAAGCTGCAGGCAAGGAAAGGCCCCGAGCACTTCGTGTCGCGGCACCCCCTGCTCTGCCTGGGCGCCATAGTCCTCGCCATCGGTTTCGTCTTCGACGCGTTCCTGGAGATTCAGCTCGTCCACTTCGGCATGTACATCTACTCGCAGGTGATCCCGTGGGGCTCGGTGTTCACTGGCACCACGTTCCAGTTTCCGCTGATCTGGGAGTCGTTCTCGGTGTGCTTCGTGATGGTGCCCGCGGCGATCCTGGTCTATCGCGACGACACGGGTAAATCGGTGGCCGAGAAGCTGGCCGCCAAGGCCAGGCTCTTCCCGACGCGCCCGGTGCTCGGCACGTTCCTGGTGATGTTCGTGATCATCAACGTGTCCTACTTCGCCTACGGCACCTGGTTCTGGGTCATCAAGGCCACCCATTCCGCGACGTCGGTGGCGTGCCCGTGGCCGTATCCGGAGGCCAAAGTGTATGACCCGCAAGGCTATTACGAGAAGGCGGGCGCGCAGGGCCCGTACTCGGTCGGCATCTGGTCGACCTGGGCGAGTGGGGAGCCCAACGGCCGGCCCCACGTCGATCCGCCGCCGCCGGGGGATGGCCCGTGTGCGACGACCTCTGCTCCGGGCAAGCATGGCTGAGCCGCGCACCGCCGTCATCACCGGGGCGTCGCGCGGGCTGGGATTCGCCTCGGCCGTGCGCCTCTACCGCGACGGGTGGCGCGTGGTCGCGGCCATGCGCGACCCGGACAAGGCAATGCCGGTGCTGCGGGAGGCCATTCAGGACCACGGGGCGCCCCCCGACGACGACCGGCTGATCGGCGTGCAACTCGACCTGCTGGACTCCGCCTCGATCGCCGCGGCGGCCAAGGCGATCGAAGGGGCCGTCGGCGCACCGTACGCCGTGGTACACAACGCCGGGATCTCCGCCGCCGGGATGGTAGAGGAGGCCGACACGGCGTTGTGGCAGAAGATGTTTGCCACCACCGTCCTGGGGCCGGTCGAACTCACCAAGGCCCTGCTGCCGTCCATGCGGGCGGCGGGCGAAGGACGGATTGTGTTGGTGGCCAGCACCGCCGGGGTGCGCGGCCAGCCGGCCACCGCGCCCTACTCGGCGGCCAAGGGCGCGCTGGAGCGCTGGGGTGAATCGATGGCGTGCGAGATCGCGCCCTTCGGCCTCGGGGTAACCGTTTTGGTGTCGGGCACCTATGACACCGAGATCATCACCGACGCGGGCACCACCGACGATCGCAACTTCGCGGGCCCGTACGCGCGGCTGCACACCACGATGAACAGCCGCGGGCGCTTCGCGATGAAGTTGGCCCGCCCGCCCGAGCGGTTCACCGACGGCCTGGTCAAGGCGCTCGATGACCATAAGCCGTTCCGCCGCCGCGGCGTGGGCCCGGACGCCTCGATGCTGTTGGCGCTCAACAGGATTCTGCCGGCACCGGGCATGCACCATATGTCGCGGATCGTGCTGGGCATCCCCAGGCAGGGGTCGATGCGGGGCGGAGCATGGCCGTTGACGACGGGGCAGAAGGCGATGGTGCTCGTCGCGCGCGTCATTCCGCAGCCGTTGCTGCGGCGCTTGGCATCAAAGGAGCAGTGATGGAACAGCTTTTCGACGACCTGGACGACTTCGGCGCCTTCGACGACGCGATCTCCGGCGACGTGCGCGACCCCTACACCGAACTGGCGCGGCTGCGCCGCGAGGAACCGGTGCAGCGGCTCGAGACGTCGGGGGCGCTGCCGCACGAGGAAGGGTTGCCGATGTTCATCGTGTACCGCCACGAGGACATCCAGCAGATGCTGCGCGACAACGAGACGTTTTCCTCGTCGGCCGTCATCGCCGCGTTTGGACCGGTGCTGGGTGAGGGCGTGATGCTCGGCATGGATGAGCCGATCCACGGCCGGCTGCGGTCGCTGGTGTCGAAGGCGTTCTCGCAGAAGTCATTGGCGCGCTGGCAAGACGAGTTGGTCGCCCGGGTGGCCAACGGCCTGATCGACAAGTTCGCGCCCAACGGCAAGGCGGACCTGGTCAAGGAGTTCACCTTCGACTACCCCAGCCAGATCATCGCGGGGCTGCTGGGCTTGCCGGAACAGGACTACCCGCAGTTCCAGCGGTGGTCGATTTCGCTGCTGAGCTGGCTGATGAACCCGGAACGCGGACTGGCGGCCTCGGCGGCGTTGTGCGACTACTTCGCGCCGATCCTCGAGGCCCGCCGCGCCGAGCCGAAGGACGATCTGATCAGCGCGCTCGCCGCGGCCGAGATCGACGGGGAGAAGCTCGCGGACGAGGAGATCTTCTCGTTCTTGCGACTGCTGCTGCCCGCCGGCGTGGAGACGACCTATCGGTCGCTGGGCAGCCTGCTTTTGGCGCTGCTGTCCGACCCCGCGCAGCTGGACGCCATCCGTGCGGACCGCTCGTTGCTGCCGCAGGCCATCGAGGAGGGCGTGCGGTGGGAACCGCCGCTGCTGACCATCACCCGGGTGGCCACGCGGGACACAGAACTCGGCGGCGTTGCCATCCCGGCCGGGGCTACGGTGATGCCGATGCTCGGTTCCGCGAACCGGCAGGAGGATCGCTATCCCGATCCCGACACCTTCGACATCCACCGCGAGGCCCGCTCGCACCTGGGCTGGGGGCACGGCGTGCACGTGTGCCTCGGCATGCATCTGGCGCGGCTGGAGATGCGCACCGCCATCAACCTATTGCTGGACCGGCTGCCCAACCTGCGGCTGGATCCCGACGGCGACGATCCGCACATCCGGGGTCAGGTGTTCCGGTCCCCGACGTCGGTGCCGGTGCTGTTCGACCCGCAATAACCGGCCCGGACAAGGTTGCAACTTGCCAATCGGCTAGTTTCCGGTAAGGCTCTCCATAAACGTATGGCGCCCCCGCAACGATCCAGAAGAGAGTGACAGATATGACCGAGGCTGTAAAGGTTCGCTTCGAGCCGAAGATGATGATCGACGGCAAGCTCGTCGAGGGCCGGGCCGGGTCCTTCACCAACATCAACCCGGCCACGGAGGAATCCCTCGGCGAGGTTTCGGACGCCTCGAAGGCGGACATGCACCGTGCCATCGACGCCGCCCGGCGCGCCTTCGACGAGACCGACTGGTCGACCAACAAGGAGCTGCGCAAGCGCTGCCTGCTGCAGCTGCACGAGGCGATCGAGTCCGAGAAGGAAGAGCTGCGCGAGGAGCTCATCCTCGAGGTCGGCTCGCCCCGCGCCATCACCTTCGGGCCCCAGCTGGATGCCCCGCTGGCGGACGGGTTGAAGTATCCCGCCCGGCTGATCGACTCGTATGCCTGGGAGACCGACCTGGGCGACCGGGTGATCAGCCTCACCGGCGCGAACACCACCATCAAGGTGTGGCGCGAGCCGGTCGGTGTGGTCGGTGCGATCGTGCCGTGGAACTTCCCGTTCGAGGTCACCCTCAACAAGCTCGGCCAGGCGCTGGGCAGCGGCAACACCGTGGTGCTCAAGCCGGCGCCGAACACCCCGTTCAACGCGAACCGGCTGGGCCGGCTGATCGCCGAGAAGACCGACATCCCCGCCGGTGTCGTCAACGTCGTCACCGCGTCGGATCACTTTGTGGGCGAAGAGCTCACGCTGTCGCCGAAGGTCGACCTGATCTCGTTCACCGGCTCGACCGTGGTGGGCAAGCGGATCATGGAAAAGGGCGCGGCCACCATGAAGCGGCTGTTCCTCGAGCTCGGCGGCAAGTCGGCCACCATCGTCCTCGAGGACGCGGACTTCGGGACGGCCTGCATGGTCGGCATCGCGCCCTGCATGCACGCCGGTCAGGGTTGCGCCAACCCCACTCGGCTGCTGCTGCCGCGGTCCCGCTACGACGAGGGCGTCGAGATCCTCAAGAACATCTACGAGAACGTGATGCCGGGCGACCCGCAGGACCCCGGCACCCTGTGCGGGCCGGTGATCTCGCAGCGCCAGTTCGAGCGGGTGACCGGCTACATCCAGAAGGGTGTCGACGAGGGTGCGACCGCGCTGGTCGGTGGTCCCGGCGCCGAGACCGGCTTCGACAAGGGATACTTCATCAGGCCAACGCTTTTCACCAACGTGGACAACAAGATGACGATCGCGCAGGAGGAGATCTTCGGCCCGGTGCTGTCGGTCATCCCGTTCGACGACGAGGAGGACGCGATCCGGATCGCCAACGAGAGCGTGTACGGCTTGGCCGGCAACGTGTTCGCCGGTTCGCTCGAGCGCGCGCTGTCGGTGACCCGCCGGATCAAGGCCGGCTTCATGGGCGTCAACGGCGGTGCCGCGTACGCCGCCGACGCCCCGTTCGGCGGCTACAAGGAAAGTGGCATCGGGCGCCAGAACGGCGTCGCCGGGTTCGACCAGTACACCGAGATCAAGTCGGTCGCCTACCCCGCCGGCTGACCCGCCACCCTCACCTGCCGCGTGGGGTCCCCCCGCTTGCGGGGGACGCGCGGGTCTGCACGCAGACACGCCGCCGCGCGTGGCATTTTGCGGACGCTCGGCGGGTGGGACCGGCCCCGCCCACCGACCACCCAACGCGTTGGTTGACAATCGACGCAAGGCCCCAACGTAAAAGGAGACACAACCATGGCTGAAGCAGTCATCGTCGAGGCGGTCCGCTCACCGATCGGCAAGCGCAACGGCGGCCTGTCCGGGGTGCACCCGGCGGACTTGTCCGCGCAGGTCCTCAACGGGCTGGTCGACAAGACCGGCATCGACCCCGCGATCGTCGACGACGTGATCTGGGGCTGCGTCATGCAGGCCGGCGAGCAGGCGCTCGACATCGGCCGCACCGCGCTGCTGACCGCCGGCTGGCCCGAGACCGTCCCGGGCGTGACCGTCGACCGCCAGTGCGGGTCGAGCCAGCAGTCCATCCACTTCGCCGCGGCCGGCGTCGTCGCCGGGCACTACGACGTCGTCGTCGCCGGCGGCGTCGAGTCGATGTCGCGTACCCCGATGGGCGCGTCGCTGGCCAACGGCGGGCGGCCCTACCCGGAGGCGTTCATGGCGCGCTACGACGGCCAGGTTCCCAACCAGGGCGTCGGCGCTGAGATGATCGCCGAGCAGTGGGGCCTGAGCCGCACCGCGCTCGACGAGTTCTCCCTGGGCTCGCACGAAAAGGCTGCCGCCGCACAGGATTCCGGTGCTTTCGACGATCAGATCGTGGGCATCAAGGTAACGGACGGCTCGGAAAATTCAGTGGTGCTCAAGGATGAGGGCATCCGCCGCGGCACCCCGATGGAGAAGATGGCGTCGCTGAAGCCGGCGTTCAAGGAGGACGGTGTGATCCACGCTGGCAACTCCTCGCAGATCTCCGACGGCTCGGCCGCGCTCCTGTTCATGTCGGCCGAGAAGGCAAAGTCGTTGGGCCTCAAGCCGATCGCCAAGGTGCACACTGCGGCGCTGGCCGGCGCCAACCCGGTCATCATGCTGACCGCGCCGATCCCGGCGACGCAGAAGGTGCTGAAGCGCTCCGGGCTCTCCATCGACGACATCGGGGCCTACGAGGTCAACGAGGCCTTCGCGCCGGTCCCGATGGCGTGGCTCAAGGACATCGGCGCCGACGAGAAGAAGCTCAACCCCAACGGCGGTGCGATCGCGCTGGGCCACCCGCTGGGCGGTTCGGGGGCACGGCTGATGACCACGCTGCTTTACCACATGCGCGACAAGGGAATTCGCTACGGCCTGCAGACGATGTGTGAGGGCGGCGGCCAGGCCAACGCCACCATCGTGGAACTGCTGTGACGGAAGCTGATGCCCCTGCGAAGGGGGCCCTGGCCGAACGTCAGGGCAACGTGATGGTGATTACCATCAACCGGCCCGAAGCCCGCAACGCGGTGAACGCCGCCGTCAGCATCGGCCTCGGGGATGCGCTGGAAGAGGCGCAGCGCGACCCCGAGGTGCGGGCGGTGGTGGTCACCGGCGCCGGCGACAAGTCGTTCTGCGCCGGGGCCGACCTCAAGGCGATCGCGCGCCGCGAGAACCTGTACCACCCGGAGCATCCCGAGTGGGGATTCGCCGGATACGTCCACCATTTCATCGACAAGCCCACGATCGCCGCGGTCAACGGCACCGCCCTGGGCGGGGGCACCGAGCTCGCGCTGGCCAGCGACCTGGTGGTCGCCGACGAGCGGGCCCAGTTCGGGTTGCCGGAGGTCAAACGCGGGCTGATCGCGGCCGCCGGCGGGGTGTTCCGCATCGTGCAGCAACTGCCCCGCAAGGTGGCGATGGAGCTGCTGTTGACCGGCGAACCGATCACCGCGTCCGACGCCTACGAGTGGGGCCTGATCAACCAGGTCGTCCGGGAGGGCTCGGTGCTCGAGGCGGCGCTGGCGCTGGCCGCGCGGGTGACCGTCAATGCCCCGCTGTCGGTGCAGGCCAGCAAGCGCATCGCCTACGGTGTCGACGACGGGGTGATCGGCGACGAGGAGCCGGGCTGGGAGCGCACGATGATCGAGATGCGGACCCTGATCCGCTCCGAGGACGCCAGGGAGGGCCCGCTGGCCTTCGCCGAGAAGCGCGAGCCGGTCTGGCAGGCGCGCTAACGCGCGAGGGTGTTCACTCCCCACCGAAACACCGGCGGTAGTGCCGCGGCGGCCGGGACGATGGCGCGACGCGTCCCGCGCGGCGCGCTGGCCAGCACCAGCGCGCGGGTGAGCAACCGGTAGTTGCGGGTGACCCGGTGCCACGCGGCCTCGTAGGACGCCGGCGCGTCGTCGACGATGGCCTCGACGACCGCGGCGGCCTGCTTGACCGCGAGGCTGATGCCCTCGCCGGTCAGCGCGTCCTCGTAGCCGGCCGCGTCGCCGACCAGCAGCACCCGCCCCGCGACGCGGCGCGCCACCACCTGACGCAGCGGCCCGCAGCCGCGGGCCGGCCCACGCGCCGCGCCGTCCAGCCGCCGGGCCAGCCACGGGAACCAGGCCAGATCGGGTCGCCCGCCGGACAGGATGGCCACGCCGACCAGGTCCGGCTCCACCGGCGTCACGTACGCCTCGCCCCACCGCGACCAGTGCACCTCGACGAACTCCGACCAGGCAGGCACGCGGTAGTGCCACCGCACGCCGTGGCGGCGCGGTGTGCCGGCCGTGGCCTTGATACCGACGGCGCGGCGCACCGGCGAATGCAGCCCGTCGGCCGCCACCAGCCACCGGGCGCGCACACCCGCGGCCGTCACGCCCTGCGCGTCCTGCGCGACGCTGGTCACCCGTGTCCGAATCCATTCGGTGTCTTGCTCTTTGGCCCGCGCCGCCAGCGCCGCGTGCAGCGTGGTGCGGCGCACCCCGCGGCCGGGCCCGCTGCGGAACAGCGCCTCGGCCCGGCGGTGTTCGCTGACGTACGCGATGCCGTGGAAGGGCAGGCCGGCCGGGTCCACGCCGAGCGAGGTCAGCTCGGCCAGGCCGCCGGGCATCAGCCCCTCGCCGCACGCCTTGTCGATGGGGCCCTCGCGCGGCTCGGCCACGATCACCGACAGCCCGTGGCGGCGCGCCTGCAACGCGGTGGCCAGGCCGCCCGGTCCGCCGCCGACGATCAGCAGATCGGCGTCGTAGTCACTCACGTGTATCCCAAAGCGGAGTTCTCCACCCGCAGCCGCGCCCGCAGCACCAGCGCGTTGGCCAGCGTGAACGCCAGCGCGGTCAGCCACGCGGTGTGCACCAGCGGCAGCGCGAACCCTTCGGCCACCACAGCAACATAGTTCGGGTGGTGCAGCCACCGATAGGGGCCCTCGCGCACCAGCGGCGCGTCCGGCAACACGATCACCCGGGTGTTCCATCGCCGGCCCAGCGTCCTGATGCACCACCAGCGCAGCACCTGGCTGGCCGCGACCAGCACCAGCATCGGCCAGCCCAGCCAGGGCAGAAACGGCCGGTGCAGGGCCCACGGTTCGACGAGGCAGCCGATCAGCAGGCCGGTGTGGATGGCGACCATCGCCACGTAGTGGGGGCGGCCAAACTCCTTGGCGCCCTGGTCAAAAGACCACTGCGCGTTTCGTTTGGACACCACCAGCTCCACGAGGCGCTCGACCCCGACCGCGACGATCAGCAGGTAATACATGGCTACAGTCTTTACCAGCCCTACCAGGCCAGCAGCACCAGCTCGGAGCAAAAGGCCGGGCCCATCGCGATCATCAGCCCGATCGACCCCGGCGCCGGCGGGTCGGCCATGTTGGCGCGCAGCACGTCCAGCACCGACACCGATGACAGGTTCCCGTTGGCGCGCAACGAGTTCCGGGTGTGATCCAGGGCGTCGCCGGGCAGGTCCAGCACCTGCTCGACGGCCTCGATCACCCGCGGCCCGCCGGGGTGGCACACCCAGGTCGACACGTCCCGGGGGGTCAGGCCGTGCTCGCCGAGGAACTCGCGGACGTCGTCGCCGAGGTATTTCTCGGTGACGGTGGCGACGTCGACCGACAGCACGATCCGGAATCCGTCGCTGCCGATCTTCCAGCCCATGACGTCCTCGGTGCCGGGGTATATCCGGCTCCGCGTCGCCAGCACCCGGGGACCGCGAGCCGCCCGCTCGGCGCCCGTCGCGATGACGGCGGCCGCGCCATCGCCAAAGAGGCTGGTGGCGACCAGGTTTGCCACCGAATTGTCCTGCCGCTGAATCGTCAGCGAACACAGCTCGACGGCCAGCAGCGCCGCCACCTGGCCCGGGAAGGCGCGCAGGTAGTCGTGCATGCGGGCGACCCCGGCCGCCCCGGCCACGCAGCCCAGGCCGAACAGCGGGATGCGTTTGACGTCCTGGCGCAGCCCGACCCGGTTGGCCAGGCGGGCCTCCAGCGTCGGCACGGTCAGCCCGGTGACCGTCGTGGAAAACACGATGTCGACCTCCGACGGCCTGACCTTCGCCTGGTCGAGCGCCGCGAGGAACGCCTGCTCGGCCAGGCCGAGCGCGGTGTCGACGTAGGTGTCATTGGCCTCGGTGAAGCCGCTGAGCTGGCCGTATCGCGACAGCGGCAGGGCGATGTTGCGGAATTCGACCCCGCTGCTGTCGGCGAACCGCCGAAATTCCGGGCCGGCGAAGCCGCTCAGCGCGCGGGTGGCTTCGTCCTGCCGGTACCGGTTCGGTGGGAAGGTGACGGCGACGCCCGCCACGGCCGGATAACTGGTTGGTGTTGATGTGGGTGTAGTTGTGGCGCTCACGCGTGCGGAAGTGCCCCCGATGATCTCCTCCATGGTCTGCTCACGGTGCCGGCCCGGCATCGGTTCAAAACCGTCGCTAGTGTCGGGAGTATGCGGATTCTCGTCACCGGCGCCACGGGCTATGTCGGATCGCGGCTGGTCACCGCGCTCCTGGAGAATGGTCATCAGGTCGTGACCGCCAGCCGAAACCCGAAGCGGCTCAAGGGGTTCGGGTGGTTCGGCGACGTCGCCCCCGTCACCCTCGACGCGTCGGATCCTGTATCGGCGCAGGCCGGGATGGACGCCGCCGGACCCGTCGACGTGGCGTATTACCTGGTGCACGCGATCGGCCAGCCCGGCTTCCGCGACGCCGACCGGGCCGCGGCGGCCAACCTCGCGGAGGCGGCCCGGGGCGCTGGCGTGCGGCGCATCGTCTACCTGGGCGGATTCGTGCCCGCCGACGAGGCCCTGTCCGAGCACCTGACCAGCCGGGCCGAGGTGGCCGAGGCCCTGACGGTCGAGGACGGCCCGGAGCTGGTGTGGCTTGGCGCCGCGATGATCATCGGCGCGGGCTCGACGTCGTTCGAGATGATGCGCTACGTGGCGGACCGGTTCCCGCTGCTCCCCGTCCCGAGCTGGATGGACAACCCGATCGACCCGATCTCCATCCGCGACGTGCTGCACTACCTGGTCGCCGCCGCGGACCCGGCCCTGGTGCCCGCCGGCGCCTACGACATCTCCGGTCCCACCACCACCTCCTACCGGGGGCTGCTCAAGACCTACGCGCAGATCTCGGGCAGGTGGCACGCGGTCCTGCCGGTCGGCAGGGTCGACACGGGGCTGGCCTCGCTGGTCACCGGGGTTGCGCTGCCGGTGCCGCCGGGCCTGGCGGCCGACCTGGTCGAGTCGCTGGACCATCCGATGGTGGCATCGGTCAGCGGCCTGCGCGATCGGGTGCCCGACCCGCCCGGCGGCCTGCTCGGCGTCGAGGACGCCATCACTCTGGCGCTCGCCGGATCCCATGGTCGGCCGCTTCCGGTCAACAAGCTGACCGACCCCCATCAGCTGGCCGACAGCGATCCCGCCTGGGCGGGCGGCGACGCCCTGCGCATCCGCCGGCTCGCCCGCGCGGTCACCCCGCGCATCGCGCGGCCGACCCTGCGCCTGGTCGACAGCGTGCCCGGCCCGCTCGCCGGCGCGCTGCGCACCGGCCTGGACATCGTGGCGGCGTTGAACGCAAAGGTGCGACCCGCGTGAGCCAGGCGGCCCCATCCCGCGCCAGCGTCGCCTCCGAATTGTGGCGTGCGATCACCAATGTCGCCGTGCCCCATAACGAATCGCCGGCAGTGGTGCGGCGCCGGCGGGTCGTGGTCGCCGTCACGCTGGTGATCGGCGCGGTGGTGCTCGGGTTTTCGTTGCGCCGGCACCCCGGCGAGTCGAGCTTCTACTGGTTGACCCTGGCGCTGGCCGCGGTGTGGGTCGTCGGCGGGTTCGCCTCGGGCCCTTTGCATCTGGGCGGCATCTGCTGGCACGGGCGCAACCAGCGGCCCGTCATCACCGGGACGACCGTCGGGCTGCTGCTCGGCGGCGCCTTCGTGGCGGGCGGGCTCGTCGCCCGCGAGATACCTGCCGTCGCGAGCCTGATCGGCCGGGTGCTGGCCTTCGCCCATCAGGGCTCTTTTTTGCTGGTCGTGGTGATCACGGTGGTCAACGGCGTGGCCGAGGAGATCTTCTTCCGCGGCGCGCTCTACACCGCCCTGGGCCGCCACCACCCGGTGCTCATCTCCACGCTGCTGTACATCTGCGCCACCCTGGCCAGCGGCAACCCGATGCTCGGGTTCGCCGCGATCATCCTGGGGACGGTGTGCGCGCTGGAGCGCCGGGCCAGCGGCGGAGTCCTGGCGCCGGCGCTGACTCACCTGGTGTGGGGCCTGATCATGGTGCTCGCGCTGCCCCCGATGTTCGGGGTTTAACCGGCCGCACCGCGTCGGTCGCCAGCGCACGGAGCGCGGCGGTCCACAAAGGCCGCATCACGAGCCAGCAGAGCCGACCAGGAAGGCCGGCGGGCATGAAGGTTGCCCGCTGCGTGTACCGGGTGCCCCCGCCGACGCGCGGTGCGACGGCGATCTCCAGCCAACGCTGGCCCACCGAACGAGATCCGCCGCGCAACAGCAGCCTGCTGCCGGGCTCGCGCTCCGCCACGATCAACCCTTTGAGGATGCGCCGCCGGCTGGACCGGGCGGCATCTTCCGCGGCGCTCCACACGCCGGCGGGCTCGGCCGTGGTGTCGGCGATCCGCACGTCGGTGTGGATTTCCTCCCCGGCCCAGTCGGGGTCGCTGGGCAGCGGCTCGGCGGGGTCCGATTGCAGCGAGTTCCAGGTGGCGTCGGCGAGCCCTCGCGTCGTGCGGTCGAGCGCCAATTCGACGGCGCGACGGTAGCCGGTGAGGCCACCGGGTGGCGGCGCGATGACGGAGTCGATGTCGGCGTTGCGCATCACCGCATCGCATTCCAGCGATTCGATCAGCGGCCGCGCCAGCCCGGGCGGGATCGGGGTCACGGCCCCGATCCACAGGCTGGCGATCGTCGGCGTCAGGAACGGCAGCACGACCAGATAGCGCCGCCCCAGCTCCGCGACCTCCGCGTAGAGGCGCATCATGTCGCCGTACTCCAGTACGTCGGGCCCGCCGATGTCCCACGTCCTCGACTTCTGCTCCGCCGGCACCGTCGCCGTCGCCGCACCAACCAGGTAGTGCAGCACGTCGCGCACCGCGATCGGCTGGATCCGGTTGTGCACCCACTTCGGCGTGGTCATCACGGGCAACCGGTCGGTGAGGTGCCGGATCAGTTCGAACGAAGCCGACCCCGATCCGATGACCACCCCGGCCTGTAACACCAGCGTCTCGATGCCAGAGTCGATTAACGCCCGACCGACGGCGGTCCGCGACTCCAGGTGCGGCGAGAGCTTGGTGCCCTCGGGATGCAGTCCGCTCAGGTACACCACCCGTCGCACCCCGGTGCGGCGAGCGGCCGTCACCACGTTGCGAACGGCGCGGGTCTCCTCGGCGGCGAAATCCCGGGATGCCCCCATCGAATGGACCAGGTAGTAGAGGACGTCGATCCCGTCGAAGGCGGCGATCAGGGAATCCACATCACCGAGGTCACCGCGCACCACCTCGGCCCCGTCGCGCCACGGGACGTCGGCCAGTTTGTCCGGGTCGCGGGCCAGCGCGCGAACCTGGTGGCCCTCGTCGATCAGTCGCGGCGCCAGCCGGGCGCCGATGTAGCCGGTCGCCCCGGTCACCAGGCAGCGGACCATCGACCCTCCGTCCCCTGCATAAAGTATTCGGACCCGACGCAAGGAAGGATTGCCGGTTCAGGGAAAAGTAAGCCCTACTGATCGGTGAAGTTGGGGGCGCGCTTCTCCTGGAAGGCCGTCGCGCCCTCCTTGAAGTCGTTGGCGCGCAACAGGCCCGACTGTCCCTCGAACTCGCGCTGCAGGGCCGGCTCCAGTTCGGTCAGCGTGGCCGCGTTGATCGCCTGCTTGGTCTTGGCGAACGCCACCGCCGGACCCGCCAGCAACCGGTCGATCACCTTGTCCACCTCGGCGCCGAAGTCCGCGGCCGGGTAGACGGCGGTGACCAGGCCCGCGGCCAGCGCCTCGGCGGCCGGCAGCCGCTCGGCCAGCAGGGCCATGCGCATTGCCCGAACGCGGCCGATCGCCGCGGCGATCAACGCCGACGCGCCCCCGTCGGGCATCAACGCGATCTTGGTGAACGCGAGCATGAAAAACGCTGCGTCGGAAGCAAGTACGACGTCACAGGCGAGCGCCAGGGAGACGCCGACGCCGGCCGCAGGGCCCTGGACCACGGCAACCACCGGCTGCGGCGCCGCGACGATGGCCCGGATCAGCCGGTTGATCTCCAGGATGATCTCGTCCGGCGGGACCCCGCCGCCGCCCGACATGTCGTCGGCGCCGATGCCCGCCCCCGAGCAGAAGCCGCGACCCGCGCCACCGACGCGCACCACCTTGACCGCGGGGTCGGTGGCGGCGCTTTCCATCGCGTCGGCGAGCCCGGTGATCACGGGAATGGTCAGCGAGTTCAGGCTGTCGGGGCGGTCGATGGTCACCGACAGCACACCGTTGCTCAGGGCGAGGTCGAGACCGGCGACGGGGGACAGCGTGTCGATCGCGGATTGCGGCATGGGCTCACCATAGGTGACCGGGCTGCGGGGCCCGCTGGGGCGGCTGCGAAGATGCGAAGCGAACGGGCATCGGAGCGGACGGAAGGTCGGGAGATTGTGGCGGGACCGCTGAACGGACTTCGGGTTGTCGAGTTGGCCGGCATCGGGCCGGGCCCACATGCCGCGATGATCCTGGGGGATCTGGGCGCCGACGTGGTGCGCATCGACCGGCCGTCTGCCGGTCCCGGTGGCGTCGCGAAGGACGCCATGATGCGCAACCGGCGCGTCGTGACGGCCGACCTCAAGTCCGACGAGGGACGCGCACTCGTGCTCAAGCTGGTCGCCAAGGCCGACGTGTTGATCGAGGGCTACCGCCCGGGCGTCACCGAGCGGCTCGGCCTGGGCCCCGAGCAATGCGCCGAGGTGAACGACCGGCTGATCTACGCCCGGATGACCGGCTGGGGGCAGACCGGCCCGCGCAGCCAGCAGGCAGGCCACGACATCAACTACATCTCGCTCAACGGCATCCTGCACTCCATCGGCCGCGTCGACGAGCGGCCGGTGCCGCCGCTGAACCTGGTGGGTGACTTCGGGGGCGGCTCGATGTTCCTGCTCGTCGGCATCCTCTCGGCGCTGTGGGAGCGGCAGAGCTCCGGCAAGGGCCAGGTCGTCGACGCCGCGATGGTCGACGGATCGAGCGTGCTGATCCAGATGATGTGGCAGATGCGCGCCTCGGGCATGTGGACCGACGTGCGGGGCACCAACCTGCTCGACGGCGGGGCTCCTTACTACGACACCTACGAGTGCGCCGACGGCCGCTACGTCGCCGTCGGCGCCATCGAGCCGCAGTTCTACGCGGCCATGCTGGCCGGACTCGGCCTGGAGGGCGCCGACCTGCCCGGGCAGAACGACGTCACCCGCTGGCCCGAGCTGAGAGCGGTGCTCACCGACAAGTTCGCCGGCCACGACCGCGACCACTGGGCCAAGGTGTTCGCCGACTCCGACGCCTGCGTGACGCCGGTGCTGGCCTTCGGCGAGGTGCACACCGAGCCGCACATCACCGAGCGGAACACCTTCTACGAGGTCAACGGCGGCCTGCAGCCGCTGCCGGCGCCGCGGTTCTCGCGCACCGCGCCGGACACGCCCCGCCCGGCGGCGCCGGAGACCGACGTCGAGGCGGTTCTCCGGCACTGGGTATAGTCCCCAACCAACTGGTTGGCTGGACGAGAGGGAAGGACTCGCATGGAGATCAAGGACGCCGTAGCCGTCGTCACCGGGGGAGCCTCGGGGCTGGGCCTGGCCACCACCAAGCGGCTGCTCGACCGCGGCGCGCAGGTGGTCGTGCTCGACCTGCGCGGTGAGGAAGCGGTCCGCGAGCTGGGTGATCGCGCGCGCTTCGTGGAGGCCGACGTCACCGACGAGGCCGCCGTCGGCAAGGCCCTGGACGCCGCCGAGGCGATGGGCACGCTGCGCATCAACGTCAACTGTGCGGGCATCGGCAACGCCATCAAGACGCTGTCCAAGGACGGTCCGTTCCCGCTGGACGGGTTCAAGAAGGTGATCGGGGTCAACCTGATCGGTACGTTCAACGTGCTGCGGCTGGCCGCCGAGCGGATCGCGAAGACCGAGCCGGTCGGGCCCGAAACAAGCCCAGAGCGGGGCGTCATCATCAACACCGCGTCGGTCGCCGCGTTCGAGGGCCAGATCGGCCAGGCCGCCTACTCGGCGTCCAAGGGCGGCGTGGTGGGCATGACGCTGCCGATCGCGCGCGATTTGTCGCGCGAGCTCATCCGGGTGGTGACCATCGCGCCGGGGCTGTTCAAGACCCCGCTGCTGGGTTCGCTGCCCGAGGAGGCCCAGAAGTCGCTGGGCAAGCAGGTGCCGCACCCGGCCCGGCTGGGCGACCCCGACGAGTACGGCGCCCTGGCCGTGCACATCGTCGAAAACCCGATGCTCAACGGGGAGGTCATCCGGCTGGACGGCGCCATCCGCATGGCCCCGCGCTGACCCCGGCGCGCCCCGTACAAACGAAAGCCCCCCAGCTTTGCCGGGGGGCTTTCGGATCGAGAGAAACTTACCGACGGAACCATCGGGTGATCGCGGGTTCGGCCATCAACAGCCGTGCTATGACGCTCATGGCGGTCAGCTTGCCGTAGGCAGCGGTTGCGGGTCTTCGAACTGCTCGGAGGTCTCGCCTTCGACCAGCACGTCGCCGTGGTAAAGGGCCTCGAAGTCAGCTTTGATGACGTCGGCACTCGAGTCGTCGATCCACATGACACTGAGCGTATGGGCCTCTCCTAAGGAATCAGTGAGTCACGATTCGGAAAATGGTGGCAATTTACTCGCGGGTAGGTTTGCCGGGCGCCGGGCGCCGAATTCGGTCCCTGAGCGGGTGAGATGCCGCTTTGAACCGTTCGGTGGCCCGACGACGTTACTTCGGGGTAATGTTTGTTTGACACCTGTCAGTTACCACTGATAAGTTACCGCGGGTCGGGGGCGCGGCGAATCATGGGTACGGGGAGGACCGGGGAACGTGCTGCAAGCGATCGCTCGATTGGCCATCAGGGCGCCACGGCGCATCGTCGCGGTCGCGGTACTGATCTTCATCGGCGCGGCGGTGTTCGGCCTTCCCGTCGCGAAGAGCCTGTCGCCCGGGGGCTTCATGGACCCCAACTCGGAGTCGGCCCACGCCATCGACGTCCTGGCCGACAAGTTCGGCCAGAGCGGTCAGCAGATGGTGATCATGGTGACGTCCCCCGCGGGTGCCCACAGCGAGCAGGCGCGCAAGGTGGGCACCGAGCTCGTCTCCGAACTGCACGCCTCGCCGCTGGTCTACAACGTGACATCCGCCTGGACCGCGCCGCCCCAGGCCGCCGACGACCTGGTCAGCACCGACGGCAAGTCGGGGTTGCTCGTGGTCAACCTCAAGGGCGGCGAGAACCTCGTGCAGAAAAACGCCCAACGCCTGGCCGACGAATTCGTTCACGACAGCGACGGCGTCGCCGTCCGCGCCGGCGGACCGGCGATGCAATACGCCCAGATCAACAAGCAGAACCAGGACGACCTGGTGGTCATGGAGATGATCGCGCTGCCGCTCAGCTTCCTGGTGCTGATCTGGGTGTTCGGCGGGCTGTTGGCGGCGGCGCTGCCGATGGCTCTCGGGGCACTGGCCGTCGTCGGCTCGATGACGGTGTTGCGGCTGATCACCTTCAGCACCGAGGTGTCGATCTTCGCGCTCAACCTGAGCACTGCGATGAGCCTGGCGCTGGCCATCGACTACACCCTGCTGATCGTCAGCCGCTATCGCGACGAGCTGGCCGAGGGCGGTGACCGCGACGAGGCGCTGATCCGCACCATGGCCACCTCCGGCCGCACCGTCTTGTTCTCCGCGGTCACCGTGGCGCTGTCGATGTCGGCGACGGCGCTGTTCCCGATGTACTTCCTGAAGTCGTTCGCCTACGCCGGCGTGGCCTCGGTCGCGTTCGTCGCGATCGCGTCGATCGTGATCACCCCGGCCGCGATCGTGCTGCTCGGCCCGCGGCTGGACGCGCTGAACGTGCGCCACCTGCTGCGCCGGACGTGGTTGCGACGGTGGACGCGTCCCGATCCCGTGCACAAGCCGGTCGAGGAGCTGTTCTGGTATCGGTCCAGCAAGTACGTGATGCGGCGGTGGGCGCCGGTGGGGCTGTCGGTGCTGGCGCTGCTGTTGCTGCTCGGGCTGCCGTTCTTCTCGGTGAAGTGGGGTTTCCCCGACGACCGGGTGCTGCCGCGTTCGGCGTCGTCGCACGAGGTCGGCGACCGGCTGCGCAGCGGCTTCGCCGACGATTCGGCGACCGCGGTGCCGGTCCTCATCCCGGATGTCCGAAACGTGAGCCCGGCGGACCTCGACCGCTACGCCGCCGACCTGTCCCGCGTCCCCGACGTGACGGCGGTGTCGGCGCCGAGCGGGACGTTCGTCAACGGCATACCGTCCGGACCACCGGTTGCCGCAACGGGTTTGGCCGACGGCAGCGCGTTTTTGACCGTGAACAGTTCGGCGCCGCTGTTCTCGCGGGCGTCCGACGAGCAGCTGACGCGGCTGCACAAGGTGGCCGGGCCGGGCGGCCGGTCCGTCGAGATGGCCGGGGTGGCCCAGGTCAACCGCGACAGCGTCGATGCGGTGACCGATCGTCTCCCGCTGGTGCTGGGGCTGATGGCCGCGGTGACGTTCGTGCTGCTGTTCCTGCTCACCGGCAGCGTGCTGTTGCCGGCGAAGGCCCTGGTGTGCAACGTGTTGTCGCTGACCGCGGCGTTCGGGGCACTGGTGTGGATTTTCCAGGACGGCCACCTCGGTGCGCTCGGCACGACGCCGAGCGGGACGCTGGTGGCGAACATGCCGGTGTTGTTATTCTGTATCGCTTTTGGGCTGTCGATGGACTACGAGGTGTTCCTGCTCTCCCGGATCCGGGAGTACTGGCTGGCATCGGGGGCGGCCCGGCCCGCGACACCGACCGCGAAGGAGGCGCACGCCGCCAACGACGAGAGCGTGGCGCACGGCGTCGCGCGCACCGGCCGGGTGATCACCGCCGCGGCCCTGGTGATGTCGATGTCGTTCGCCGCACTGATCGCCGCGCACGTCTCGTTCATGCGCATGTTCGGCCTCGGCCTGACCCTTGCGGTGTTCGCCGACGCGACCCTGGTGCGCATGGTCCTGGTTCCGGCGTTCATGCATGTGATGGGCCGCTGGAATTGGTGGGCGCCAAAGCCTTTGGTGTGGCTGCACGAGCGGTTCGGGATCAGCGAGGGCGGCGAGGAGGTCAAAAAGCCGGCCCTGGCGACGGACTCCGCGCCTGCGCAGCCCAACGGGCGCCAGGTCAGGGAGTCGGTGACCCACAGTGGTTGACGTGTCGATCGAGGGCCTCACCGAGGCCCGCCGTGTCCGGGCGCGCCGTGGGTCCGGCGAGCGGCTCCGCGACGAAATCCTCGATGCCACAACCGAACTGCTGCTGGAGACGGGGCACGCCAGGGCGGTGTCGATCCGGTCGGTCGCGCAGCGCGTCGGCGTCACACCGCCGTCGATCTACCTGCATTTCGCCGACAAAGACGCCCTGATGGATGCGGTGTGTGCGCGGTACTTCGAAAAGCTCGATCCGGAAATGCGGCGGCTGGCCGCCGAGCACACGTCCCCGATCGAGGTGCTGCGCGCCCAGGCGCGTGCCTACGTGCGGTTCGCGGTGCAGACGCCCGAGTTGTACCGGATCGCCACGATGGGCGAGTGGCGCTCCGGAAGCAGCGTCGACACGACGCTGAACAGCTCGGCGTTCAAGCACATTCGCGCCACCGTGCGCCGGCTGATGGACGACGGCACCTACCGCCCGGACGATCCGACCGGCGTCGCCCTGGAACTGTGGAGCGCGGCGCACGGCGTGGCGGCGATGCTGATCGCCAAGCCGCACTTGCCGTTCGGTGACACCGAGGCGTTCGTCGACCGGGTGCTGTCGGCGGTGTTCTGCGGGCAGCTGGTGCTGGGGTACTGCGGGCGCGACGCCACGCCGCAGAGGCTGGCGGCGTGGGTGGTGGCGCACCGGCCCGGCGAGGAGTCGCGGCCGTGACGGCGGCGGCCGAGTCCACCGTCAACCACCCGTTCTTCGCGCGCGTGTGGCCGCTTGTCGCGGCGCACGAGGCCGAGCCGGTGCGGGCCCTCCGCCGGGAGAACGTGGCCGGCCTGTCGGGCCGGGTGCTGGAAATCGGCGCGGGTGTCGGGACGAACTTCGCCAACTATCCGCAGACCGTCTCCCAGGTGGTCGCCGTCGAGCCGGAGCCGCGGCTGGCGGAGCGCGCCCGCGCGGCGGCCGCGGCGGCCCCCGTGCCGGTGGTCGTCATCGGGGCGACGGCGGAGGCGTTTCGTGACGAGCAGCCGTTCGACGCGGCGGTGTGCTCGCTGGTGTTGTGCTCGGTGCGCGACGTCGACGGCGTGCTGCGCCGGGTGCACGCGATGCTGCGGCCGGGCGGACAGCTGCGCTACCTCGAGCACGTGGCCAGCGCGGGCGCGCGGGGCAGGCTGCAGCGGCTGGCCGACGCGACGCTGTGGCCGAGGCTGTTCGGCAACTGCCACACCCACCGCGACACCGAGCGCGCGATCGCCGGCGCCGGGTTCGAGGTGGACGCGTCGCGGCGGGAATGGACGCTACCGGTGTGGGCGCCGCTGCCGGTGTCGGAGCTGGCGCTGGGCCGGGCCGTTCGCCGCTAAGGTTTCGCGCCGAGACTGCGCTCAGATCGCGTTCCGCGACCTCGGCCGCGATCTGAGCGCAGTCCCGATCGCCCGGAATTCCCACGCGTCGCGCACCCGCGCGACGACGTCCGCGGGACGATCGGATGCGATCACCCGGATGACGATCCAGCCGAGCCGGTCTATCGCCTCCCTGCGACGGATGTCCCACGCGTACTGCACGGGATCGAGGCGGTGTTGTTCGCCGTCGTACTCGGCGGCGACCATGATGTCCTCCCATCCCATGTCGAGGTAATACCGTTGCGTCCCGGCCAGTACCGGGATTTGGGTCGTCGGCCGCGGCAGGCCCGCGCGGATCAGCAGCAGGCGCAGCCACGTCTCCTTCGGCGACTGGGCGCCCGGGTCGACGAGGTCCAGCGCGGCTTCCAATTGCCGGAGTCCCCGCGCGCCGTGCTGCCGGTCCGCAATCGCGAGGATCTCGTCGACCTTCGTGCCCGTCGCAGCCATCAGTGCGTCCAAGCGGGCGACCGCCGTGCCGATCGGGCGGCACCGGCCGATGTCGAATGCCGTGCGCCCAGGTGTCGTTACGGGAAGGCCCGCCACCACCTCGAGGTCTTGCGGAACAAGGCTGTAGTCATACGTTTTCATGCCCCGGGGCGGGCGGGCGTTCGACCACACCAGCTCGGCGGGCAGATTCTCGTCCACCCACTTGGAGCCGTGCCACGCGGCCGCGGTCAGCCCCGCGAGCACGCCCCGCCGGTGCGACCACAGCCACGCCGCGACCGCGCGGTCGCGCGGCGTCAACTTGTGATCGCGCCGCACATAGACGTCGGGAAACACCGCCCGGAACCGGGACCGCAGCTGATACTTGCGCAGCGCCCCGGCTTTCACCGCCTCGCTGCCGATGAAGGGTTCGTCGATTGCCATGACCGCACGCTCGCCGAACGGACCGACGCAAACCCCGCCGAAACTGCGCTCAGCGCGTGTTCTTGTGCACCAAACGCGATCTGTGCGCAGTCTCGGCGCGAAGGGTTGGCAGGGTTACCGCAGCAGCGCGGGCAGGCGCTGCAGCAGCTCGGGCAACGCCTGGCTGGCGCTCTCGCGGATGCTGATCGTGGCGCTGGCGCTCAGCGGCGTCGGCTCGGGGTTGACCTCGACGACGACGGCGCCGCGCGACAGCGCCAGGTCCGGCAGGCCTGCCGCCGGATAGACGATCGCCGAGGTGCCCACCACCACCATCACGTCGGTGGCCCGAGTCGCTTCGACCGCGCGCTGCCACGGCCCGTCGGGCAGCGCCTCGCCGAACCAGACGATGTCGGGCCGGATCAGGCCGCCGCATCCGCAGACCGGGGGCTCGACCTCCAGCGCCGGCTCGGCCATCGCGGGAAGCGTCTCGGTGTAGGGCAGATCGCAACGCTCGCAACGGAATTCGAAGAGGCTGCCGTGCAGGTGGTGCACCGGGGCGCTGCCGGCGCGCTCGTGCAGGTCGTCGACGTTCTGCGTGACGACGGTGACGTCGGCGTGGTCTTGCCAGGCGGCGATCGCGAGGTGCCCGGCGTTGGGTTCGACGTCGGCCACCAGGTAGTGGCGCCACAGATACCAGCCCCAGACGCGTTCGGGGTTGTCGCGCCATCCTTGGGTGCTGGACAGCTCGTAGGGGTCGAAGCGGGCCCACAACCCGTTCTTGTCGTCCCGGAAGGTCGGCACGCCGCTCTCGGCGGAAATCCCCGCGCCGCTGAGCACGGTTACTCGCATCCCACAAACATAGCCTCGCGTGCGGGATACTGGACGGGTGGAGCTGCGGGATTGGTTACGGGTCGACGTGCGGGCTGGCAAGCCGCTGTTCGACCAGCTCAGGACCCAGGTCATCGACGGGGTCCGCAGCGGCGCGCTGCCGCCCGGCAGCCGGTTGCCGACGGTGCGCGACCTGGCCGGCCAGCTGGGCGTCGCGGCCAACACCGTGGCACGGGCCTACCGCGAGCTGGAGTCGGCGGCGATCGTCGAAACCCGCGGGCGCTTCGGCACTTTCATCTCCCGCTTCGACCCGACCGACGCCGCGATGGCCGCCGCGGCCAAGGAGTACGTCGAGGTGGCCAAGGCGCTGGGGCTGACCAAGTCCGACGCGATGCGGTATCTGACCAACGTGCCCGACGACTGAGAAGCCCGTCAGCGCAACACTTTGTCCAGCGTGCGCAGGTTGCGCGTCGTCGTCGAGGACTTGTAGCGCGCCTTGCCCATCGTCTTGCCGATCGTGCTGTCCAGCGTGGCGCCCTTGGCAACCTGCCAGTAGACGACGCCGTCACCGCGGCCGATCTTCTCGTCCGCGGCGGAAGCCCTCAGGCCGGCGAGCTCGTCGAGCACTAGGGGGTCGGCGACGAAGGTGACGTACGACTGGTACCCCTCGACCTCGCGCTCGAACGGGTAGGCGCCGACGATGGCGCGCACCGCGTCGACGGCGTACACCAGCACCCACGCGTCGTAGCCGAACCGCTCGCGCAGCGCGGCCTCGGCCTTCTTGCGCACCCCGGCCGCCTTGGCCGGCGACTCCAGCAGCACGTTGCCGCTGGCCAGGATCGTGCGCACCCCGGCGAACCCGGCGTCGGTCAGCGCGGCCGCCACCTCGGCCATTTTGAGGTTGACTCCGCCGACGTTGACACCGCGCAGGAAGGCCGCGTAGCTGGTCACCCTCCGATCCCACCACGACGACGTAGGCTTTCTCCCATGGGACGCCAGGTCTTCGACGACAAGCTGCTGGCCGTGATCAGCGGGAACTCGCTGGGGGTGCTGGCCACGATCAAGCGCGACGGGCGACCCCAGCTGTCGAACGTGAGTTATCACTTCGACCCGCGCGAGTTGGTCGTGCAGGTGTCGATCACCGAGCCGCGGGCCAAGACCCGCAACCTGCGCCGCGACCCGCGGGCATCGATTCTGGTGGACGCCGACGACGGCTGGTCGTATGCCGTCGCCGAGGGCGCCGCGGAGTTGACGCCCCCCGCGGCCGCGCCCGACGACGAGACCGTCGAGGGCCTGATTGCCTTGTATCGCAACATCGCCGGTGAGCACCCCGACTGGGACGAGTACCGCCAGGCGATGGTCACCGACCGGCGGGTGTTGATGACGCTACGGATCTCGCACGTCTACGGGATGCCGCCGGGCAAGCGCTAGGCTGCCGGTATGGCTGAATCGAAGTCCGCGGAAGACGACGAGAACAAGCGCAAATTCCGTGAGGCGCTGGACCGCAAGATGGCCAAATCGTCGGGCGGATCCGATCACAAAGACGGTGGCGGCAAGCAGTCGCGGGCACATGGCGCCGCCGGCGGCGGCCGTCGGGAGTTTCGCCGCAAGAGCGGCTAATCTTCGTTGTCGGACAACACTTTTGACGGTGTGAACAGGCCGACGGATGGGTCGGCCTTGCCCGGTTTGCCGCGCAGGCTGCCCCGGGTGCTGGGGTGCGAAAAGTCCACCCGGGACGGGTCGTTCCGGTAGGCCCAGTCCGCCGCGATGGTGCGCTGCCGAAACTTCCAGCGGCCCTCGTGTTTGGTGTAGGTGTCAAGGTACCGGCCGCCGATGACGATGTCCGAGTCGTGCTCGGGACCGGCGAAGGTGTGGAACACCAGGCAGTAGATCTCGCCGCGGGCGGTGTCACCGTCGATCACGAAGTTCGTCGTGGTGACGTGGTGTTGGGAGACACGCACATACGGCTCCGCGGCCTGAAGTTGCGCGATGAACTCGTCGACGCCGCCGGTGGAGAACGAGCCGTGCGAATCGGTCGCGTCGGGGTGGTACAGGTCCCGAAGCGCCGCATAGTCGGCGCGGTCGACGGCGCGGCAATAGGCGGTGACGAGCTGGTGCAGTTCGTCGCGGGCCAGCATCAGCGCCAACTTGGCTTCGTCCGCCACCACGCCACACTAGCCCGGTGGCTATGCTGTGCGAGTGCCCAGACTGCAGTTGGCCCAGGATCCGGCCGCCGACGCGCTGCTCGACGACGATCCGTTCGCGTTGCTGATCGGGATGCTGCTCGACCAGCAGGTGCCGTTCGAGACCGCCTTCGCGGGGCCGAAGAAGATCGCCGACCGTATGGGCCGCCTCGACGCCGGCGAGATCGCCGGCTACGACCCGGACAAGTTCGCCGCGCTGTGCTCGGAAAGGCCGGCGGTGCACCGCTTCCCGGGCTCGATGGCCAAGCGCATCCAGGGACTGGCGCAGATCATCGTGGATCGCTATGACGGTGACGCGGCCGGGTTGTGGAAGGCGGGGGAACCCGACGGCAAGGAGCTGCTGCGGCGGCTCAAGGGACTGCCCGGTTTCGGCGAGCAGAAGGCGAAGATCTTCCTGGCGTTGCTCGGCAAGCAGTACGGCGTGACGCCGACGGGCTGGCGGGCGGCGGCCGGTGAGTTCGGCAAGGCCGGCACGCACGTGTCCGTCGCGGACATCGTCGACGATCGCTCGCTTTCACAGGTGCGGTCGTACAAGAAGCAGTTGAAGGCAGCAGCGAAGGGAAAGGCGGCAACGTGAAGACACATCTGTCGTGTCCGTGCGGCGAAGCCATCGTCGGCAAGGATGAGGACGAGCTGGTGGAGCTGACCCAGGCGCACCTGGCCAGCGCCCACCCCGGCCTCGAGTACGACCGCGACGCGATCCTGTTTATGGCGTACTAGCGGCGGTGCCCGGTCAGGGCACCACCGTCGAGCCGATCGTGGGCATGAACTGGCACTGCTTTTCCTTGGTGGTGACCTGCCCGAAGATCGTCGACATGATGCTGCCCGAGCCGGTGTCGACGATCGCCGTCAGCGTCGTCGGGCCGTCGCCATTGATGTCGGTGCGCGGCTTGAGCGTGACCGTCCCCGACTTGCCCGTGGTCAGGTTGACCCAGGTGACGTTCAGCGGCAGCTTCTGCACCTCGGCGGGTCCCGCCGTGCCGACCGCGGTGAACACGTAGGCGGTCTGGCCGGGCCCGGGGCCGGGCGTCGGGATCTTGGCCGGCCCCGCGACCGACAGCGCGGTCGCGATCGAACTACTGCCGTCCGCAAGGCAATTGGTGCCGATCGACGGGTACATGAAGTCCTGGGTGGGCGGGGCGTCGGGGCCCAGACCCGGGGCCGCCGCGGGAGCGGCGTCGGGTGCGGGAGCCGGTGCCGGAGCGGCCGCGGCGGGCGCGGGTCCCGGAGCCGGCGCGGCGGCCGGTGCTGCCGGTGCCGCCGCCGGTGTCGCCGAGGGCGCCGGGGCAGGGGCGGCCGAAGGCGCCGCGACGGGCGCGGGACCCACCGCGTGGGCCGGATCGATGCCGGGCGGCAGGTGCGACTGCAGCCCCGGCTCGATGCCCGCCGGCGGCACGTGCTGCACCGGGGCGGTGTCGGCCGCGGGTGCCGGCGCGCCGGGAACCGGTGCGCCCGGCTCCTGCACGAACTGATTCACCGAAGCCGCCACGTTCTTGGACTCGGTGGGCGCCGTCGGGTTGTGGGTGAAGGCCTGGGCGGCGGCCATGAGCAGCTGGGTCGCCTGCCCGGGATTGCCGGCCGCCTGCTGGATGATCGGGCTCAACTGCGACAGCGCCGGCAGGCCCGGCAACTGCTGGGCGGCGCCGGGTTGCGGCGTCGGCTGCGGTGCCGCGGGATCGGCCGCCGCGCTCGGGCAGAACCCGAACGCGGCAGCCGACGCCGTGACGACAGCGGCCACACCTTTAGACAGATTCCAAGTGTTTCCCACGGTGTCCTCCGGTCCTGGGTTGGTGGGTCAGCTGTCTAACGGGTTACTCAGGGAATCGCCGCGAGCAGCGGTGACATCGGGTTGGGCAGGGCCGCGGCCGGAGCAGCCGGGGCGGCCGGCGCGGCCGGGGCCTGACCGGTGGCCAGCGCCGACAGATCCCCCGGGAGGTTCAGCTGTGCGGGCACATTGACCGGCATGCCCGACGGCAGCGCCGGCATGTTGACCCGCGCCTGCGGTAGCTGCGGCGCCGTCGGGGCCGCGGGGGCCGCCGGCGTCGACAGCCCCGGGATGGCCGGCAGCCCCGGAATCGTCGGCGCGGCCGGGGCGGCGGGTGCCGCGGGCGCCTGCTGCGCCAGGCCCGGGATCGAGCTGAGCCCCGGAATCGACGGCGACGCCGCGGGGGCCGCGGGTGCGGCGGGCGAGGTGAGCCCCGGAATCGCCGAGAGCGGCGACGGCGCCGACACCGGCGAGGCCGGCGAGGCCGCCGCGGGCAGGCCCGGGAAGCTGACGCCGGGCGTGGCCGGCGCCGCCGGCGGCGTGGCGCCGAGGGCGGTGGCGAGGTTCTGCAGGATCTGCGGCGCGTTGGCCGCCGAGCTGATCAGCTGCTGCGGAATGTTCGGCACGGCCGGCGCCGGCACGGGGTCGGCGTGGGCGATACCGCCCGTGAGCAAGGCTGCGGACGAACCGACGAGGACGGCGGTTGCGCGCAAGTAGGTCCAGATGGTTGGCATGACTCTCCCTGGTTGTCGATGACGGGTCCCGGGGCCGAAGTTACTTTGATGCTGGTGTGACTCAAGTGACACGTGTGGCATTTATTCGATCGTTACCGATACGTGCGACGGCGGTGACCGGACGGCCCGCCGCGCCCGGCGCGCTCGCTAGAGTCAGGCGGATAGACACCACCACCCCCACCACGGCCGCGCCGGCGGCGCGGCTGCGGGCGGCCGCGCCGGTGCTGTTGCTGGTCAGCGTCGCCGCGCGGCTGGCCTGGACGTACCTGGCGCCCAACGGCGCGAACTTCGTCGACCTGCACGTCTACCTCGGCGGCTCCGCGGCCCTCGACCACCCCGGCACCCTGTACAGCTACGCCTACGCCGATCAGACGCCGGACTTCCCGCTGCCGTTCACCTATCCGCCGTTCGCGGCGGTCGTCTTCTACCCGCTGCACCTGTTGCCGTTCGGGCTCGTCGCCTTCCTGTGGCAGCTCGCGACCATGGCCGCGTTGTACGGCGCGATACGGATCAGCCAGCGCCTGATGGGCTGCCCCGCCGGCGCCGGGCGCCGGGTGGCGATGGCGTGGACGGCGGTCACCATCTGGATCGAGCCGCTGCGCAGCACCTTCGACTACGGGCAGGTCAACGTGTTGCTCATGGTCGCGGTGCTGTGGGCCGTCTACACCACTCGGTGGTGGCTGTCGGGGTTGCTGATCGGGGTCGCGGCCGGGATCAAGCTGACGCCGGCGATCTCCGGCCTCTACCTACTCGGCGTGCGGCGGTGGGGCGCGGTGGCGTTTTCGGCGGTCGTCTTCGCCGGCACCGTCGGCGTGTCGGCCCTGATCGCCGGCGACCAGGCGCGCTACTACTTCACCCACCTTTTGGGCGACGCGCGCCGGGTCGGGCCGATCGGCACGTCGTTCAACCAGTCCTGGCGCGGCGGCATCTCCCGGATCCTGGGCCACGACGCCGGCTTCGGCCCGTTGGTTCTCGCCGCCGTCGCCGCCACGGCGGTGCTGGCCGTCCTGGCCTGGCGGGCGCTGGAGCCCACCGACCGGCTGGGCAGGCTGCTGGTGGTCGAGCTCTTCGGGCTGCTGCTGTCGCCGATCTCGTGGACGCACCACTGGGTGTGGCTGGTGCCGCTGATGATGTGGGCCATCCACGGCGCGCCGCGTCGACGCCCCGGCGCGCGGGTCGTGGGCTGGGGCTGGCTGGCGCTGACGATCGTCGGCGTGCCGTGGTTGCTGAGCTTCGCGCAGCCGACCATCTGGGAGATCGGCCGCCCGTGGTACCTGGCGTGGGCCGGGCTGGTCTACATCGTGGCGGCGGTGGCGACGCTGATCTGGATCGCGGCCACCGGCAGCCGCGCCGAGCCGGAGCGCTAGCCCCCGAGGATCCCGTCGATGTCGCGAGCCATGTCGACGTCGTTCTGGGTGATGCCGCCCTCGGAATGCGTGACGAGTGCGAAAGTGACTGTCCGCCAACGAATGTCGATGTCGGGGTGATGGTCCTTGCTCTCGGCGTGCTCGGCCACCCGGCGCACCGCGTCGATGCCGTCGAGGAAGCTTCCAAACTTGATCGAGCGGCGCAGCGCGCCGCCGGAACGTTCCCATCCGTTGAGTCCGGGCAGTGCGGCGTCCACTTGCTCATCCGTTAACACAGCCATCTTTCGACCGTATACCGTCTCAGGCCATGCCGACCCAGATCGTCGTCGCCGCCGCGGTCATCTCGGGCTCCCGGCTCCTGGTCGCGCAGCGCGCGCGACCGCCGGAGCTGGCCGGGCGCTGGGAACTGCCCGGCGGCAAGGTCGCTCCCGGCGAGACCGAGCGCGACGCGCTGGCCCGGGAGCTGACCGAGGAGCTGGGCCTGCGGCCCGGCGACTTTGCCGTGGGCGACCGGCTCGGCGCCGACGTCCCGCTCAACGGCGCGATGACGCTGCGCGCGTACCGGGTGCGTCTGGATCGCGGTGAACCGCACCCACACGACCACCAGTCGCTGCGCTGGGTGACCGCCGCAGAACTGCCCGACGTCGACTGGGTGCCGGCCGATCGGGCCTGGTTGGGGGACCTCGCCCGGGCGCTGTGAGCAGCCTCATAACCGGTCCACAGGTTTCGTCCAGTCAACCTTCAGCGCTGTTCCAGCTGACACGCGTGGAATCGAACGGTAATAACCCAAAAAGTCCCCCTAACCTCGATTTGCATGCCGGTAGCGATCCCGATGGTTGTTTGCGGCGGTGTGGTCACGGCCGACACACCGGCTACCGGGGTGTGCGCACCACGTAACCCCGCATTGACGGCAAAAACACGCGCTAGCAGCGCGCACCCGGCGCGGCTGGCAGGACTCCTGCCGGCTGCCTATCCTGGTGCGCTGGCGCGTGCCGCCCCGGCGCGATCGACCCAGGGACTCCCCGACACGACGAGCCGGAGTAGGAGGGTTACCCCTTGACCGTCACACCCCATATCGGTGGACCGCTCGAGGAGTTACTGGAGCGCAGCGGGCGATTTTTCACCCCGGGCGAATTCTCCGATGACCTGCGCACCGTCACCCGGCAGGGCGGCCGGGAAGGCGACGTCTTCTACCGCGACCGGTGGAGCCACGACAAGGTGGTCCGCTCGACGCACGGGGTGAACTGCACGGGCTCGTGCTCGTGGAAGATCTACGTCAAGGACGGGATCATCACCTGGGAAACCCAGCAGACCGACTACCCGTCGGTGGGCCCGGACCGGCCCGAATACGAGCCACGCGGCTGCCCCCGCGGCGCGTCGTTCTCCTGGTACAGCTACTCGCCCACCCGGGTGCGCTACCCGTACGCCCGCGGCGTGCTGGTGGAGATGTTCCGCGAGGCCAAGGCGCGCCTGGGTGACCCGGTGCTGGCGTGGGCCGACATTCAGGCCGACCCCGAGCGCCGGCTGCGCTACCAGCGGGCGCGCGGCAAGGGCGGGCTGGTGCGGATCACGTGGGCCGAGGCCACCGAGCTGATCGCGGCGGCCCACGTGCACACGATCAAGACCTACGGTCCGGACCGGGTCGCCGGCTTCTCCCCGATCCCGGCGATGTCGATGGTGTCCTACGCGGCCGGCTCGCGGTTCTACGAGCTGATCGGCGCTCCGATGACGTCGTTCTACGACTGGTACGCCGACCTGCCGGTGGCCTCGCCGCAGGTGTTCGGCGACCAGACCGACGTGCCGGAGTCGGGGGACTGGTGGGACGCCGCGTATTTGATGATGTGGGGCTCCAATGTCCCGATCACCCGGACGCCCGACGCGCACTGGATGGCCGAGGCTCGCTACCGCGGCACCAAGGTGGTGACCGTCAGCCCCGACTACGCCGACAACACCAAGTTCGCCGACGAGTGGATGCCGTGCGCCGCTGGCACCGACGGGGCGCTGGCCATGGCGATGGGCCACGTGATCCTGTCGGAATGCTATGTGCAAAACCGGGTTCCGTTCTTCGCCGACTTCGCGCGCCGCTATACCGACCTGCCGTTTTTGATCAAGCTGGAACAGCGCGGCGACATGCTGGTTCCGGGCAAGAACCTGACGGCGGCCGACATCGGGGGCGCGGCGGAGAACGCCTCGCTGAAGCCGGCGGTGCTCGACGAGGCGACGAATTCCGTTGTGGTGCCGCATGGTTCGCTCGGCTTCCGGTACGGCGAGGACGGCGTCGGCAAGTGGAACCTCGACCTCGGCGACGTGCTGCCCGCGCTCAGCGTCGCCGACGCGCCCACCGGCGAAGACGATCCCGGCACGGCGCTGGTCCACCTGCCCAGCTTCGACACCGTCAACGGCGAGGGCAGCACGGTGGCGCGCGGCGTGCCGGTGCGCCGAGTCGGCAACCACCTGGTGTGCACGGTGTTCGACCTGATGCTGGCCCAGTACGCGGTGGCGCGCCCGGGCCTGCCCGGTGCCTGGCCCACCGGCTACGACGACGCGACCCACCAGAACACCCCGGCCTGGCAGGAGCCGATCACCGGCGTGTCGGCCGCGCAGGCCATCCGCGTCGCCAAAGAATTCGCCCGCAGCGCCGAGGAGTCCGGCGGCCGCTCGATGATCATCATGGGCGGCGGCATCTGCCACTGGTTCCACAGCGACGCGATCTACCGCGCGGTGCTGGCGCTGCTGATGCTGACCGGGTCGATGGGCCGCAACGGCGGGGGCTGGGCCCACTACGTCGGCCAGGAGAAGGTCCGTCCGCTCACCGGCTTTCAGACCATGGCGATGGCCACCGACTGGTCGCGCCCGCCGCGCCAGGTGCCCGGCGCCTCCTACTGGTACGCCCACACCGACCAGTGGCGTTACGACGGGTACGGCGCCGACAAGCTGGCCAGTCCCATTGGGCGGGGCCGGTTTTCGGGCAAACACACCATGGACGTGCTGGCCTCGGCGGTGGCGATGGGGTGGAGCCCGTTCTATCCGCAGTTCGACCGGTCCAGCCTGGACGTCGCCGACGAGGCGCGCGAGGCCGATCGCGACGTCGCCGAGTACGTCGCCGAGCAGCTCGGCCAGCGCAAGCTCAGGCTCTCGGTGACCGACCCCGACAACCCGGTCAACTGGCCCCGCGTGCTCACCGTGTGGCGGGCCAACCTGATCGGCTCGTCGGGCAAGGGCGGAGAGTACTTCCTGCGCCATCTGCTGGGCACCGATTCCAACGCGACTGCGCAGCCGCCGCAGGACGGGGTGCGGCCCGTCGACGTGGCGTGCGGCGCCGAAATCCCCGAGGGCAAGCTCGATTTGATGATGTCGATCGACTTCCGGATGACCTCGACGACGCTGGTGTCCGACGTGGTGTTGCCGGCGGCCACCTGGTACGAGAAGGCCGACCTGTCCAGCACCGACATGCACCCGTACGTGCATGCGTTCAGCGCCGCCACCGATCCGCCGTGGGAAACCCGTTCGGATTTCGACGCTTTCGGCGCGATCGCCCGCGCGTTCAGCGGGATGGCCAAGCGCCACCTGGGCACCCGCAGCGACGTGGTGCTCACCGCGCTGCAGCACGACACCCCGGACGCGATGGCCTACCCCGACGGCACCGAGAAGGACTGGCTGCGCAACGGCGCCACCCCGGTCCCGGGGCAGACGATGGGCAAACTCACCGTGGTGGAACGCGACTACGCAGCCATCCACGAGAAGTGGCTGACCCTGGGCCCGCTGGTCGATCAGTTCGGGGTGACCACCAAGGGCATCACGGTGCACCCGTTCCGCGAGGTCGAGGAATTGGCCGCGCGCTTCGGCGTGATGAATTCCGGTGTGGCGGCGGGTCGCCCGGCCATCACCACCGCCCAGCGGATGGCCGACGTGCTGTTGATCCTCTCGGGAACCACCAACGGCAGGCTGGCCGTCGAGGGCTTCCGCGAGCTGGAGAAGCGCACCGGTCAGCGGCTGGCGCACCTGGCCGAGGGCAGCGAGGAGCGCCGGATCACCTACGCCGACACCCAGGCCCGTCCGGTCCCGGTGATCACCAGCCCGGAATGGTCGGGCAGCGAAACCGGCGGCCGCCGCTACGCCCCGTTCACCATCAACATCGAGCACCTCAAGCCGTTTCACACGCTCACCGGGCGGATGCACTTCTATCTGGCCCACGACTGGGTCGAGGAGCTCGGCGAGCACCTGCCGGTCTTCCGGCCGCCGCTGGACATGGCGCGGCTGTTCGGCCAGCCCGAACTGGGGTCCGTCCCCGACGAGGGGATCGGGCTGACCGTGCGGTATCTGACCCCGCACTCGAAGTGGTCGTTTCACTCCACCTACCAGGACAACCTGTACATGCTGTCGCTGTCCCGGGGCGGCCCGACGATGTGGATGAGTCCCGGCGACGCCGCGAAAATACAAGTGCGCGACAACGATTGGGTGGAGGCGGTCAACGCCAACGGGATCTACGTGTGCCGGGCGATCGTGTCGCACCGGATGCCCGACGGGGTGGTGTTCGTCTACCACGTCCAGGAACGCACCGTGGACACCCCGCGCACCGAGACCAACAACAAGCGCGGGGGCAATCACAACGCGCTGACCCGGGTGCGCATCAAGCCCAGCCACCTCGCCGGCGGCTACGGCCAGCACGCCTTCGCGTTCAACTATTTGGGCCCCACGGGCAACCAGCGCGACGAGGTGACGGTGGTGCGTCGCCGCAGCCAGGAGGTGGTGTACTGACATGAAGGTCATGGCGCAGATGGCGATGGTGATGAACCTCGACAAATGCATCGGCTGCCACACCTGCTCGGTCACCTGCAAGCAGGCGTGGACCAACCGCAGCGGCACCGAGTACGTGTGGTTCAACAACGTCGAAACCCGCCCCGGGCAAGGCTATCCGCGCACCTACGAGGACCAGGAGCGCTGGCGCGGCGGGTGGATCCGCGACAAGAAGGGCCGGCTGCGGTTGCGCGACGGCGGCCGGCTGAGCAAGCTGCTGCGGATCTTCGCCAACCCCAAGCTGCCGACCCTCGACGAGTACTACGAGCCGTGGACCTACGACTACGAGAACCTGACCACCGCACCGGCGGGCGATACGTTCCCGACCGCCGCGCCGCGCAGCCTGATCACCGGCAAGCCGATGAAGGTCTCGTGGGGTCCGAACTGGGACGACAACCTGGCCGGGTCACCGGAAATCCTTTCCGGCGACCCGATTTTGAAAAAGGTCTCCGAGGACGTCAAGCTCAAGCTCGAAGAGACCTTCATGTTCTACCTGCCGCGGATCTGCGAGCACTGCCTCAACCCCTCCTGCGTCGCGTCGTGCCCGTCGGGCGCGATGTACAAGCGCAGCGAGGACGGCATCGTGCTGGTCGACCAGGACCGCTGCCGCGGATGGCGGATGTGCGTGTCCGGATGCCCCTACAAGAAGGTGTATTTCAACCACAAGACCGGCAAGGCCGAGAAGTGCACGCTGTGCTACCCGCGGATCGAGGTCGGCCTGCCGACGATCTGCTCGGAGACCTGCGTGGGCCGGCTGCGCTATCTCGGGCTGGTGCTCTACGACGCCGACCGGGTGCTGGAGGCCGCGTCGGTGGAAAACGACACCGATCTCTACGAGGCGCAGCGCCGGATCCTGTTGGATCCCAACGCTCCCGAGGTGATCGCCGCCGCGCGGGCCGAGGGGATCGCCGACGAGTGGATCGAGGCCGCGCAGCGCTCGCCGGTGTACGCGTTGATCAACAAGTACAAGGTGGCGCTGCCGTTGCACCCCGAATACCGGACCATGCCGATGGTCTGGTACATCCCGCCGCTGTCGCCGGTGGTCGACGCGGTCAGCCGCGACGGGCACGACGGCGAGGAACTGGGCAACCTGTTCGGCGCGCTCGACGCGCTGCGCATCCCGATGCAGTACCTGGCCGAGTTGTTCACCGCCGGCGACACCGCCGTCGTCGAGGGTGTGCTGCGGCGGCTGGCGGCGATGCGCTCGTACATGCGCGACATCAACCTCGGCCGCGACACCCAGCCCCACATCCCGCATGCCGTCGGGATGACCGAAGAAGAGATCTACGAGATGTACCGGCTGCTGGCGATCGCGAAATACGAAGAGCGCTACGTCATCCCGACCGCGTTCAGCCCGCAGGCCAAGGACCTGGAGGAGATGGGCTGCTCGCTGTCGGGCGAGGGCGGCCCGGGGATGTACGAATCCGGCCCGTTCGGCGACGGCAGCGGCGCCCCGGTGCCCGTCGCCGTGGAGACCTTCCACGTCCTCAAGCAACAACGCCAGCGCGGGGACGGCGCGGAAGACGGCGATCGCCCCCGCGGCGGCGGCCGCTCCCGGGTCAACCTGCTCAACTGGGACGGCAACGGCACCCCCGCCGGCCTGTTCCCCGAGGCCGGCGAATGAGGCTACTCAGGCAGGCCCGGGACCGCGCGGGCAATAGGACGATGCAGGACCGGTTGGTGTGGCAGGCGGCGTCGCTGCTGCTGGCTTACCCGGACGAGGGGCTGGCCGGCCGGCTGGACACCGTCGAGGAACTGCTGTCCCACCTCGCCGGGACCGCGGCGGCGCAGCTGGGCCACACGGTCGCGGCCCTGCGCGGTCTCGACCCGATGGCCGCCGAGATCGGCTACGTCGAGACGTTCGACATGCGCCGGCGCAACACCATGTACCTGACGTACTGGACGGCCGGGGACACCCGCAACCGCGGCCGGGAGATGCTGGCGTTCGCGACCGCCTACCGCGACGCCGGCGTCGAGCCGCCGCGCACCGAGGCGCCCGATCACCTGCCCGTCGTGCTCGAGTTCGCCGCGACCGTCGACGCCGAGGTGGGGCGCCGGTTGCTGACCGAGCACCGGGTTCCCATCGACGTGTTGCGGAAAGCGCTGGCGGACACCAACTCTCCCTATGAACACACCATCGCGGCGGTCTGCGAGACGCTGCCGGCGGGCACCGACGAAGAGGCGCGCCGCGCCGAACGCCAGGCCCGCCATCTCTGGGAGGCCGGCCCGCCCACCGAAGCCGTTGGGCTGCAACCGTTCACCTTGACCGTTCCGCCGAAGCGCACCGAGGGGGCCTGACGTTGGTTCACATGAAGTTGCTCGAGATCTTCTGGGACGACATCCCCTACGCCGTCCTGGCGGCCGCGGCCGTGGGCACCTGGTGGCGCTACCGTTACGACAAGTTCGGCTGGACCACCCGCTCGTCGCAGATCTACGAGTCCAAGCTGCTCTCGATCGGCAGCCCGCTGTTTCACTTCGGCAGCCTCGCGGTCATCGCGGGCCACATCATGGGCCTGTTCGTCCCGGAATGGCTGACCGAGGACATCGGGATGAGCGACCACATCTATCACCTGCAGGCGCTGCTGCTCGGCGTGCCCGCCGGGTTCGCCACCCTGATCGGCATCGGGCTGCTGGTCTACCGGCGGCGCGCCTACGGCGCCGTCTACCTGGCCACCACCCGCAACGACAAGCTGATGTACCTCGTGCTGGTGTGCGCCCTGGTGGCCGGCATGGCCTGCACGCTGGCCGGGGCCACCCACTTCGGCGAGCTGCACGACTACCGGCAAAAGGTGTCGGTCTGGTTCCGGTCGATCTGGATCCTCGATCCGCGCGGGGACCTGATGGCGCACGCCGCGTTCTACTACCAGATCCACGTGTTCATCGCGCTCGCGTTGTTCGCGCTGTGGCCGTTCACCCGGCTGGTGCACGCGTTCAGCGCCCCGATCGCCTACCTGTTCCGGCCCTACATCGTGTATCGCAGCCGGGAAGTGTCGGACAAACCGGAGCTGATCGGCTCGGCGCCGCGGCGCCCCGGCTGGTAGGCGGCCAACAGCCGGTTCGCTATCTGGGGCGCAAGGCTGCCAGAATCTCCGACGTGCCATTTCGCAACGTCGCCATCGTCGCCCACGTCGACCACGGGAAAACCACCCTGGTCGACGCCATGCTGCGGCAGTCCGGCGCGCTGCACCACCGCGGTGACGACACCCAGGAACGCATCATGGACAGCGGTGACCTGGAGAAGGAAAAGGGCATCACGATCCTGGCCAAGAACACCGCCGTGCACCGCCACCACGAGGATGGAACCGTCACGGTCATCAACGTGATCGACACGCCCGGGCACGCGGACTTCGGCGGCGAGGTCGAGCGCGGGCTGTCCATGGTCGACGGGGTGCTGCTGCTGGTCGACGCCTCCGAGGGCCCGCTGCCGCAGACGCGGTTCGTGCTGCGCAAGGCGCTGGCCGCGCACCTGCCGGTCATCCTGGTCGTGAACAAGACCGACCGGCCCGACGCGCGCATCGCCGAGGTCGTCGAGGACAGCCACGACCTGTTGCTCGACGTGGCATCGGATCTCGACGACGAGGCGGCCGCCGCGGCCGAGCACGCGCTGGGCCTGCCGACGCTGTACGCCTCCGGGCGCGCCGGCGTGGTCAGCACCACCCAGCCCACCGACGGCAGTGTTCCCGACGGCACCAATCTGGACCCGCTCTTCGAGGTCCTCGAGGAGCACGTGCCGCCCCCCAAGGGCGACCCGGACGCGCCGCTGCAGGCCCTGGTCACCAACCTGGACGCGTCGGCGTTTCTGGGCCGGCTGGCGCTGATCCGCATCTACAACGGGCGCATCCGCAAGGGCCAGCAGGTGGCGTGGATGCGCGAGGTGGACGGGGTGCCCGTCATCACCAGCGCCAAGATCACCGAATTGCTTGCGACCGAAGGCGTCGAGCGCAGCGCCACCGACGAGGCGGTCGCCGGCGATATCGTGGCCGTGGCGGGGCTGCCGGAGATCATGATCGGCGACACGCTGGCCGACCCCGACCACGCCCATGCGCTGCGGCGGATCACCGTCGACGAGCCGGCCATCTCGGTGACGGTGGGCACCAACACATCTCCGTTGGCGGGCAAGGTGTCCGGGCACAAGCTGACCGCACGCATGGTGCGCGGCCGGCTGGACACCGAGTTGGTGGGCAACGTCTCCATCCGGGTCGTCGACATCGGCCGGCCCGACGCGTGGGAGGTGCAGGGCCGCGGCGAACTGGCGCTGGCCGTGCTGGTCGAGCAGATGCGCCGCGAGGGTTTCGAGCTCACCGTCGGCAAGCCGCAGGTGGTCACCAAGACGATCGACGGCCGGCTCCATGAGCCGTTCGAGGCGATGACGATCGACTGTCCCGACGAATTCGTCGGAGCGATAACGCAATTGATGGCCGGCCGCAAGGGCCGCATGGAGGAGATGACCAACCATGCCGCCGGCTGGGTCCGGATGGATTTCGTGGTGCCCAGCCGCGGCCTGATCGGCTTCCGGACCGACTTCCTCACGATCACCCGGGGCACCGGCATCGCCAACGCCGTTTTCGACGGCTACCGGCCGTGGGCGGGGGAGATCCGGGCCCGGCACACCGGCTCGCTGGTGTCCGACCGCTCGGGCGTCATCACCCCGTTCGCGCTGCTGCAGCTCGCCGACCGCGGCCAGTTCTTCGTCGAGCCGGGCCAGGACACCTACGAGGGCATGGTCGTCGGAATCAACCCGCGCCCAGAGGATCTCGACATCAACGTCACCCGCGAGAAGAAGCTGACGAACATGCGCTCGTCGACCGCCGACGTGATGGAGACGCTGGCCAAGCCGCTCGAGCTCGACCTCGAACAGGCCATGGAGTTCTGCGCGGCCGACGAATGCGTCGAGGTGACGCCGGAGATCGTGCGGGTACGCAAGGTCGAGCTGGACGCCACCACGCGGGCCCGCAGCCGGGCGCGGGCCAAGGCCCGGGGCTAGCGCGCGTGCCGCCGGGACCCGGCTCGATACCCTGATGACCGTGCCGCGCCGAGCCCGCCGACTGTTCCTGACGGTCGGCGCCGTCGTCTCGCTGGCCGGGCTGGTGCTGGCGGCGTGCACCGTCAACCCGCCGCCGGCCCCGCAAAGCACCGACACGCCGCACAATTCGGCGCCGCCCCCGCAGCGGCCGACCCAGATCATCATGGGCATCGACTCGATCGGCGCCGGGTTCAACCCGCACCTGCTGTCGGATCTGTCGCCGGTGAACGCGGCGATCAGCGCGCTGGTGCTGCCCAGCGCGTTTCGGCCGGTGCCCGACCCCACCACGCCGACGGGCTCGCGCTGGGAGATGGACCCAACCCTGCTGGTGTCGGCGGAGGTGACCGGCCAAAACCCGTTCACCGTGGCCTACAAGATCCGGCCAGAGGCGCAGTGGACCGACAACGCCCCGATCGCCGCCGACGACTTCTGGTACCTGTGGCGCCAGATGGTCAGCCAGCCCGGCGTGGTCGACCCGGCCGGCTACGACCTCATCACCGGCGTGCAGTCGCTGGAGGGCGGCAAGCAGGCCGTGGTCACCTTCGCCCAGCCGTACCCGGCCTGGAAGGAGCTGTTCAGCGACATCCTGCCGGCGCACATCGTCAAGGACGTCCCCGGCGGTTTCGCCGCCGGGCTGGTCCGCGCGCTGCCGGTCACCGGCGGGCAGTTCCGGGTGGAGAGCATCGACCCGCAGCGCGACGAGATCCTGATCGCCCGCAACGACCGGTACTGGGGGCCGCCGGCCAAGCCCGCCCTGATTTTGTTCCGCCGGGCCGGGGCGCCGGCCGCGCTGGCCGACTCGGTGCGCAACGGCGACACCCAGGTGGCCCAGGTGCACGGCGGCTCGGCGGCCTTCGCGCAGCTGTCGGCCATCCCGGACGTGCGGACCGCCCGGATCGTGACGCCGCGGGTCATGCAGCTCACGCTGCGCGCCAACGAGTCGAAGCTGGCCGACGCGCAGGTCCGCAAGGCGATCCTGGGGCTGCTCGACGTCGACCTGCTCGCGGCCGTGGGGGCGGGCAGCGACAACACCGTCACGCTGGACCAGGCGCAGATCCGGTCGCCGAGCGACCCGGGCTACGAGCCGACCGCCCCGCCCGCGATGACGACGCCGGCGGCGCTGGCGCTGCTGTCGGCGTCGGGCTTCCAGGTCGAGGCGACCTCGTCGACCTCGCCGGCGCCCACCCCGCCCACCACGGGGCCGCCGGAGGTGATCCGCGGCCGGATCAGCAAGGACGGCCAACAGCTTTCGCTGGTGATCGGGGTCGCCGCGAACGACCCCACCTCGGTCGCGGTGGCCAACACGGCCGCCGACCAGCTGCGCAACGTCGGCATCTACGCGACCGTGCTGGCGCTCGACCCGGTGACGCTGTATCGCGACGCGCTGACCAACAACCAGGTGGACGCGATCGTCGGCTGGCATCAGGCCGGCGGCAACCTGGCGACGCTGCTGGCCTCGCGCTACGGCTGCCCCGCGCTGCAGTCCACGCAGGTGCCGACCTCGAATGCGGCGGCGCCCGGTTCCTCCACCCCGGCCGCGCTCACGCCGACCGCCGCCCCGGGCCCGAGCACCACCCCCACCCCGTCGCCGCCCGCCAACCCGCCCGAGCCCGGCGCGCTGGTGCAGGCGCCGTCGAACCTCACCGGCATCTGCGACCGCAGCATTCAGTCCAACATCGATGCCGCGCTCAACGGCACCAAGGCCATCAACGACGTGATCACCGCGGTCGAACCGCGGCTGTGGAACATGTCGACGGTCCTGCCGATCCTGCAGGACACCACGATCGTCGCCGCCGGGCCCAGCGTGCAGCACGTCAGCCTGTCGGGCGCGGTGCCGGTCGGCATCGTCGGCGACGCCGGCCAGTGGATCAAGACCGGGCCGTAGGGCGGTGCCGGGGCTTCAAATTCTGAAAACCGCACTTTCCGAAACGCCGGTTTTCGTCTGGACGAGGCGCTACGCTCGGGACGTCCCCAGCAGCCCTGCGGCCGGAGGTGCACGATGTCCTTCCTGATCGCGACGCCGGAATTGGTTTCCGCGGCGACGACGGACCTGGCGAACCTCGCCTCGACGATCGGCTCGGCCAACGGCGCGGTGGCCGCCGCGACAACGGGGATTTTGCCGGCCGCCGCCGACGAGGTGTCGGCGGGGATCGCGGCGATGTTCGGCGCGCACGGCCAGCTGTATCAGGCGCTCAGCGCGCAGGCGGCGCAGTTCCACGAGCAGTTCGTGCAGACCATGGCGGCCACGGCCGGCGCGTATGCCAACGCCGAGGCCAATGTGGTGCAGACCCTGACGGGTTCCACGCCCGCGGCCGTCCAGGCGGCCGCGAACACGCCGGGCAGCCTGCTGCAGCAGATCGAGACGGCGCAGGTCAACTTCAACACCAACCTGGTCGCCGGCGAGCTCAAGTTCAACCAGTCGCTGCTCACCAACGAGGTGGGGCTGGAGAAAGCGATCTTCGGCACCGACAGCGCCCTCAACGGGGTCGTCAACCGCGGCTTCAACGTCGGCAACCTGCTGTGGGGGACGGGCCAGCAAGCGCTCAATACCCTTGTGGGAGCGCCGGTTCCGACGAACTTCACGTCCAGCCTGCTGCTCGGCAGCGCGCAGCAGGTGTTCAACAGCGGCGCGATCGGCGGCCCTCTGGGGGCCTTCGATCAGAGCCTGGTGGTCGGCGCCGACTTCGCCGGGCTGGTCCTGGGCAGCCCGCCCGGCCAGGCGATGCTGAGCGTGCTGCCCGCGTCCACCCAGGCGGCGATCGTCAGCGCGCCGGCGAATTTCCTGCAGGGGCTGGAGACGGCGCAGATCAATTTCAACACCAACCTGATCAACGGCGAGTTCAACTTCAACCACACGTTGCTCACCAACGAGATCGGGTTGGAGAAGGCGATCTTCGGCACCGACTCCGCACTCAACGGCACCGTCAACCGCGCGTTCAACGTCGGCAACCTTTTCGTCGGCACCGGTGAGCAGGTCGTCAACGGCTTCTCGGGCGCGTTGCCCCCGCAGCTGGCCTTCAACCAGAGCCTGCTCACCGGTAGCGCACAGCAAACCTTCAACGGCGGACAGATCGCCGGCCCGGTGGGATCCTTCGACCAGAGCCTGGCGTTCGGCGCCGATCTGGCCGGCCTCTTCGTCGGCGCCTGACGTCCGGCGGCCGCGCGATCCGATGGCGCATCGGGCACGCATCGGGCCGGTGAATCGAATGTAACGAATTAATCACGGTTTTGCCGGATCGACCATTCACTACGGCAATACTTGCAAATAGGCATTTTCAGCACGCCATTTCGATACGCTGCGGGCATCGTGAAACCCGCCCAATGGGCAAAAGGGGGGGATTGCGGTCACTTTGCGCTGAACCGGGGAGGTCAGAATGTCGTTTCTCGTCGTGGGGCCGGAACTAATCGCCGATGCCGCATCGAATTTGGCGAACATCGGGTCCCTGATCGGTACGGCGAACACCGCGGCGGCCGCCGCGACCACGGGGGTGCTGCCCGCCGCAGCCGATGAGGTTTCGGCGCAAATTGCCGCGCTGTTTTCCTCGCACGCGGCCGGCTACCAACAACTCAGCGCACAGGCGGCGGCGTTCCACCAACAGTTCGTGCAAAATCTGACCGCCGGCGCCACCACCTACGCGGCCGCCGAGGTGAACGTCGTGCAGACCCTGGCGAGCGCGGTGCCCGCGGCGGCCTTCGACTTCAGCGCCGGGCTGGGCGGGCTGCAGGCCGCCCTGACCGCCGAGTTGGCCGGGCTCGGCGCCTCGATCAACGGCGCCCTGACGGCGACGTTCGGCGCCAACCTGCTCGGGCTGGCGCCGCTCGGCGCGGCCATCGCGACGCAAATCAACGGCGGGCTGTCGACCCTGGCGCAGACCGGCGGCGCCATCGCCACCAACCTCGGCAGCGGCCTGTCCGGGCTGGCCGGCGGCTTCAACGCCGCCCTGCCGGGGCTGTCGGCCAGCCTCAACGGCGGCCTGTCCGGGTTGGGCGGTTCGTTCAACGGCGCTCTCAACGCCGCCCTGTCGGGCAGCCTCAACGGCAGTCTCGCGGGGCTGGTCCCGCTCGGCGCCGCGCTGACGGCGGGCTTCAACAGCGGGCTGTCGACGCTGGCGCAGACCAGCGGGGCTCTGGCGAACAGCTTCGCCGCCGGAATCAATGGCCTGGCAACCGCTTTCGGCGCCGCGCTGCCCGCGCTCTCGGGCGGCTTCGCCGCCATGCTGCCGGGGCTGTCGGCCAGTTTGGGTGGCAGCCTGTCGGGCCTGGGCGGGGCGATCAATGCCGCCCTGTCGGGCGGCCTCAACCTCGGCGGCAGCCTGGCGGGGCTGGGGCCGCTCGGCGCAACGCTGGCGGCGAACATCAACAGCGGCCTATCGGGATTGGCGCAGACCGGCGGGGCGCTGGCGACGAGCCTGGGCGCCGGGCTCTCCGGCCTGACCGCGGGGCTGCCGGGGCTGGGCGCGATCAACGCCGCGCTGAACGCGGCTCTGTCGGGCGGCCTCGGCGGCAGCCTGTCCGGCCTGGGCGGCCTGCTGCAGACCGGCGCGTCGCTGTTCGCCAACCTGCCCGGCCTGGCCGGCGGCTTCGCGCTGCCGGCCAACCTGAACGCCGCGCTGGCGGCGCTGGGCGGCATCTTCGGGTTCAGCCCGAACCTGGCCGCCAACATCGGCATCGGCCTGTCCGGCCTGGGCGCCCAGCTCAGCGCCGCGCTGAACGGCGGCCTCGCCGCCGGGATCACCGGGCTGCCCACCATGCTGGCCAACATCATCGCCCCGTACCAGACGTTGTTCGCCTCGACCTCGCCCGCCGCGTTCTTCGCGCAGCTGCAGGGCATGGAACTCGGCTTCAACGCGAACCTGATCGCCAACGAGCTCCTCTTCAACGGGGCCCTGGTCGCGCAGGAGACGGCGATCGAGACGGCCCTGTTCGGCGGCACCGGAGCCGTGGGCGGCGTGCTGGACAGCGTCTTCAACGCCGCGAACATGCTGGTGGGCGCCGGCGAGGTGGGCTTCGACAGCCTCCTGGGAGCGCAGCTTCCCGCCGGCGGCGCGCTGCTGGCCAGCCTCCTCATGGGCAACCCGGCCAACATCATCGGCGGCGGCGCGCTCGGCGGGATCCTGGGCGCCATCGACACCAAGTTCCTGTGGGACCTCAACGTCGTCGGCGCGGTGGCCAGCGCGTTCACCGGCAACGGTGCCCTGCAGGCCTCGCTGGGCGCGGCCATCAACGGCCTGGGCTTGCAGGCCTCGCTGACCGGGGCCCTCAACGGCTCGCTGCTGGCCGGGCTGCCCACGACGGGGGCGGCGCTGGTGGCCGCGCCGATCGCCGGGCTGCAGGGGCTGGCGTCGGGCCAGATCGCGTTCCTCAACAACGTGGTCGCGGCCGAGACGGGCTTCAACAACAACCTGCTCGCCAACGAGATCGCTTTCGAGACAGCCACATTCGGGACCAACAGCGCCTTCAACGGGGCACTCAACCGGCTTTTCAACGTGGGCAACCTGTTCATCTCCACCGGCGAGCAGACGGTCAATGGGCTGGTGAGTGGAATTCAGGCCCCGCCGCTGTTCCTGACCGGCAGCGCGGCGCAGGTCTTCAACGCCGGCAACATCGGCGGCCTGGAGGGCATCTTCAACCAGAGCCTGGCGTTCGGCGCCGACCTGGCCGGGCTCCTCTAACCGGCGCGAACGGCCGCCAGCTCAGCCGCCGGCCCGCCGGCGCGGCGGAATCACGGTGTCGACGACCAGCGCCAGCTCGCGCCGGTTCGGCGGCTCCCCGGTGAGCAGGAAGTGGTGGTTGATCAACGCCGGCCCGACCCGCGCGGTCAGCGGGGTGACCGTGGCCGCGTCGATATCGCCGTCGTCGACGGCGGCCCGCAGGATCGACTCGACCATCTCGAGGCGGGGGGTCACCACCGCGTCGGCGAAGATGGCGCGCATCTCCGGCTCGTGCAGCAGCTGATGGATGATCTCCAGGCCGGGGAAGGCCGTCTTCCCCGCCAGGATGTCGCGGTGGTTGGTGAACACCGCCAGCAGGTTCTCCCGTGCCGAGCGGCCCGACCGCAATTCCGAGACCGGCGGCAGGGTGTAGACGAGGGCGGCGTGCACCAAATCGTGCTTGCTGCACCAGCGCCGGTAGAGCGCCGCCTTGCCGGTGTGGGCGCGCGCCGCGATCCCCTCCATCGTCAGCCCGCCGTATCCGACTTCGGCCAACTCCGCCAGCGTGGCTTCGTACAGCGCCCGCTCCAGCACCTCGCCACGGCGGCGGCTCCGGGCGCCACGGCGGTCCCCGGCTAGCTGCGGCATTGCTCGATAGTAGCCGCCCGCGTTCCTATTCGCCGCGCGGTAGGGTGCCTCACATGCCCGAGACGCCGCGGTTGTTGTTCGTCCACGCCCACCCCGACGACGAAACCCTCGGCAACGGCGCCACCATCGCGCACTACGCCGCCCGCGGGGCGCGGGTGCGCGTCGTGACCTGCACGCTCGGCGAGGAGGGCGAGGTCATCGGCGACCGCTGGGCCGGGCTCGCCGTCGATCGCGCGGATCAACTCGGCGGCTACCGGATCGGCGAACTCGGCGCCGCCCTGCGCGCGCTGGGCGCCGGCGAGCCCTGCTATCTCGGCGGTGCGGGGCGGTGGCGCGACTCGGGCATGCCGGGCACGCCAAAACGACTGCGGCAGAGGTTCATTGACGCCGACGAGCGCGAGACCGTCGGCGAACTTGTCGCCATCATCCGCGAGCAGCGCCCCCACGTCGTCGTCGGCTACGACCCCAACGGCGGCTACGGCCACCCCGACCACGTCCACGCCCACACCGTCACGACGGCGGCGGTGGCTGCTGCCGCCTCGCCGGACTTTGCGGGTGAGCCCTGGGCGGTGCCGAAGTTCTACTGGGGGGTGTTCGCCGCCAGCGCCTTCGCGGCCGGCTGGGCGGCGCTGGAGAGCCGAGACCTGCTGGCGCAGTGGACGATTCCGCCGTACGACGAGTTCGACTTCGGATACGCCGACTCCGGCATCGGCGCCGTGGTGGCGACCGGTCCGGACGCGCTGGCCGCCAAAGTGGCCGCGCTGGCCGCGCACGCCACCCAAGTCGTCGTCGGCCCGACGGGCCGGGCCTGCGCGCTGTCCAACAACATGGCGCTGCCGATCCTGGGCGAGGAGCATTACGTGCTGGCCGGCGGAGTCGCGGGGGAGCGCGACGGGCGCGGCTGGGAAACGGATCTGCTCGCGGGACTTGACTTCGCCGCCCCCGCAACGCGGTAAGCTGCCAAGCAGGCAGCCACGGAAGGAATTCGCATGGACCCCGACCTGGACCCTAACCTGCAGCACTGGCAGGACCGGCTCGACAACTTCCAGTGGGTCATCGGCTCGATCCTCTCCAACATCGACAGCGTCCCGACCTGACCGAAACCCGGCCACGCGCCGCGTCCGTCCACGACGGCGGCGCGACAGATCCCGCGATTCGTTTCGTTGTCCTGACGCTGCTGGCCGTCGACGGCATCCTCTCGGCACTGGCCGGCGCGCTGCTGCTGCCTTCCTACCTCGGCGCGATCCCGTTTCCGATCAGCGGGCTGGTCAGTGGACTGCTCAACGCGGCGCTGGTGTGGGCCGCCGGCCTGTGGACGAGGTCGGCGCGGGTGGCCGCGCTGCCGCTGTGGACGTGGCTGGTCACGGTGGCCGTGATGAGCATGGGCGGACCCGCCGACGACGTGATCCTGGGCGGCCGGGGACTGATGGCCTACGGGGCGCTGGTGCTGATCGTGCTGGGTGTGGTGCCGCCGGTGTGGGTGCTGTGGCGGCACAGCCGGTCTAGCTAAGGCAGGTTGACGCCGATCGGCGGCAGCGGCGGCAGGAAGCTCAAGAACCAGTTGATCTCGGTCTGGATGAAATTGTTGACCGACGCCGAGGTGGCGGTGACGAAGTTGTTCAGTCCCTGGACGAACGTGATCGAACCGCCCAACCAGTCCAGGATGTTGAACAGACCGCTCTGCACCATGGGCTCGAACAGGTTGTAGAAGTACATGATCTGTGGTGCCACTATCCAGCCGATCCAGGGCAACCAGCCCGCCGCGTACGAGGCCAATTGGAAGCCGTACTGCACCCACGGCTCGATCGCGAGATAGGCGGACTCGATCGCGGCTCCGATAGGAGCGAATACGTTCGCCGCGGTCACCGCAGCCGCGTTGGTCACGGCGGCCGGGGCCAACAGGGCGCCGGCCGCGGTCAGGGCGCTGACGCCGGCGGTCGGCTGCAGCAGCGCGGCGGCCTGACCGGCGATCGCCTGCACCCCGCCGGGGAGGCCGGAGCCGATCAGCCCCAGCCAGTTGGAGCCCGCGACGGCGCCCTCGATCTGGCTCACGGCCGCCGCCGCCCCCGAGCCGCCCAGCAGCGTGGCGGCGGGCGCGTTCACCGCGCTGGCCAGGGTCTGCGCGGCGCCGGCCTCGGCCGAGGAGTACGCGTTCGCGCCGGCGCTCAGAACCTGCACGAACTGCTCGTGAAACTTGGCGATCTGGGCGCTGACCTGCTGATATCCCAGGCCGTGCTGGGAGAGGAAGGCGGCCACCTGTGCCGAGACGTCGTCGGCGGCGGATGCCACCACCGCGGAGGTGGGCACCGAGGCGGCCGCGTTGGCCGTGCTGAGCGTCGAGCCGATCCCGGCCAAATCCGAAGCCGCCGAGGCCAGCGCCTCGGGGGCCGCGAACAGGAACGACATTCGGCACCTCCTTGTGGACGGATGGTATCGCGATCGCCGGTGGCTAGCGGGCAAGTCCGCAAAACACATAGACAAGGTGCCCCCGTGTACCGCCGCGGGCGCCGGGATGTCGACCGCGGGCCGGCGCGGGCCTGACGCTACTGTTGCGCGTATGGCACCGCGGCCCCAGAAATTCCCAGGTTGGACGGGTGTGAAAAGTGCATAGAACGCGGATGAAATTCGATCGCGGGGAAGTTACACCAACGTGCCGCTAACACCGGAGCCCATCGCTTTGCCCACCCCCGGCACGTCGGCGTTGCGGCGGGTCCTGCGCCGCGCGCGCGACGGCGTCGCGCTGAACCTCGACGAGGCGGCCGTCGCGATGACCGCCCGCGGGGGCGAGCTCGCCGACCTGTGCTCGAGCGCGGCGCGCGTGCGCGACGCGGGCCTGGAATCGGCCGGGCGGCGCGGGCCCACCGGCCGGCTGCCGATCAGCTATTCGCGCAAGGTGTTCATCCCGGTCACCCACCTGTGCCGGGACACCTGCCACTACTGCACCTTTGTCACCGTCCCGGGCAAGCTGCGTGCCGCCGGGGCCGGCATGTACCTGGAGCCCGACGAGATCGTCGACCTGGCCCGGCGCGGGGCCGAACTCGGCTGCAAGGAAGCGCTTTTCACCCTCGGCGACCGGCCCGAGGACCGCTGGCCGGAGGCGCGCGACTGGCTCGGCGAGCGCGGCTACGACTCGACCCTGTCCTATGTGCGGGCGATGGCGATCCGGGTGCTGGAGGAGACCGGGCTGCTGCCGCACCTGAACCCGGGCGTGATGAGCTGGTCGGAGATGTCGCGGCTCAAGCCGGTGGCGCCGTCGATGGGCATGATGCTCGAGACGACGTCGCGGCGACTGTTCGAAACCAAAGGCCTGGCGCACTACGGCAGCCCGGACAAGGACCCGGCGGTTCGGCTGCGCACCCTGACCGACGCCGGGCGGTTGTCCATCCCGTTCACCACCGGGCTGCTCGTCGGCATCGGCGAGACGCTGGCCGAACGCGCCGACACCCTGCACGCGATCCGCAAGTCGCACAAGGAGTTCGGGCACGTCCAGGAAGTGATCGTGCAGAACTTCCGGGCCAAGGAGCACACCGCGATGGCCGCGGTCCCCGACGCCGGGATCGAGGACTACCTGGCGACGGTGGCCGTCGCGCGGCTGGTGCTCGGCCCGGGCATGCGCATCCAGGCGCCGCCCAACCTGGTGTCGCGCGACGAATGCCTGGCGCTGGTCGCGGCCGGTGTCGACGACTGGGGCGGCGTCTCGCCGTTGACCCCCGACCACGTCAACCCCGAGCGGCCGTGGCCCGCGCTGGACGAGCTGGCCGCCGTCACCGCCGAAGCCGGATACGACCTGGTGCAGCGGTTGACGGCCCAGCCCAAATACGTGCAGGCCGGGGCGGCGTGGATCGACCCGCGGGTGTCCGGACACGTTGCGGCGCTGGCGGACCCGGCCACCGGCCTGGCCCGCGACGTCAACCCCGTCGGGCTGCCCTGGCAGGAGCCCGACGACGTGGCGTCCGCCGGCCGGGTCGACCTGCACGCGGCGATCGACACCGACGGCCGCAACACCGAGGCCCGCAGCGACCTCGACAGCGCCTTCGGGGACTGGGAGTCGATCCGGGCGCGCGTGGGCGAGCTCGCGGCGCAAGGCGCCAAAGCGCCAGAACGCCTGGACACCGACGTGCTCGCCGCGCTGGCCTCCGCCGAACGCGACCCCGCCGGCTGCACCGACGACGAGTACCTCGCGCTGGCCACCGCGGACGGCCCCGCACTCGAAGCCGTTGCCGCGCTGGCGGATTCGCTGCGCCGCGAAGCCGTCGGCGACGACGTGACGTTCGTGGTGAACCGCAACATCAACTTCACCAACATCTGCTACACGGGCTGCCGGTTCTGCGCGTTCGCGCAACGCAAGGGCGACGCCGACGCGTATTCGCTGTCCACCGATGAGGTCGCCGACCGCGCGTGGGAGGCGCACGTCGAGGGCGCGACCGAGGTGTGCATGCAGGGCGGCATCGACCCCGAGCTGCCGGTCACCAGTTACGCCGAGCTGGTCCGCGCCGTCAAGGCCCGGGTGCCGTCGATGCACGTGCACGCGTTTTCCCCGATGGAGATCGCCAACGGGGTGACCAAGAGCGGGTTGAGCGTTCGCGAATGGCTGACCAGTCTGCGCGAGGCCGGCCTGGACACCATCCCGGGCACCGCCGCCGAAATCCTCGACGACGAGGTGCGCTGGGTGCTCACCAAGGGCAAGCTGCCGACGTCGATGTGGATCGACATCGTGACCACCGCGCACGAGGTGGGCCTGCGGTCGTCGTCGACGATGATGTACGGGCACGTCGACAGCCCGCGGCACTGGGTCGGCCACCTCAACGTGCTGCGCGAGATCCAGGACCGCACCGGCGGTTTCACCGAGTTCGTGCCGCTGCCGTTCGTGCACCACAACTCGCCGCTGTATCTGGCCGGCGCCGCGCGCCCCGGGCCCACCCACCGCGACAACCGGGCGGTGCACGCTCTGGCCCGAATCATGTTGCACGGCCGCATCTCCCACATCCAGACCAGCTGGGTCAAGCTCGGCATCGAGCGCACGCGGGTGATGCTCAACGGCGGCGCCAACGACCTGGGCGGCACGTTGATGGAGGAGACCATCTCGCGGATGGCCGGCTCCGAGCACGGGTCGTCGAAGACGGTGGCGGAACTGGTCGCGATCGCCGAGGGCATCGGGCGCCCGGCGCGCCAGCGCACCACCACCTACGCTTCGCTCGCGGCCTGAGTTTCCGGCCGCCGGCTACGCCGCGATCGCAATGGCCGGCCCCGAAGGGCCGGCCATGCGGCTACTGAGTTACGCGCTGGGTCAGTAGTTGTTGCAGCTGCCCGCCACGGCCAGCACGTCGTTGAAGTACGGCGCGGCCCCAGGCATGGCCTGGATCTGGTGGGCCATCTGCAGGCGCTTCGACGGCGGCGAGGCGAGGAACTGGTTCAGGTAGCTCACCGCGACCGGTGACGCGGACAGCTGCGCGGCAGCGGCCGGGTCCTGCGCGTTCAGGGCGGCCATCACCTGCCCGTAGTTACAGGTTGTGTTCACGACCGGGTCCAGGGGATCTGCGGATGCGATCCCGGAACCGGCCGTCAACGCGAACGCGACACCGCCAACGGCAGCGGCAATTTTGGTCAACGACAGCCTTACCATCTGTGGACACCTTCCCCATTCAATGCACCGTCGGAAAAACGGCGACGACATCTGCCCAACGGTTGCCGTCTGCGGTCGACGTTACCAGGCCCCGCGAGCTTTCTTCTATCGCAAGGGATATCGCACAGCAAGCTCTAATCGTAACTATCCGCAGGTCAGCGCCGGTTCGCGGCGCTGTTCGCCGACAGTGAAACCCGGCCGGCCCCGGCAACGGGTCGTCGCTGGATCGCCGCCGGCCGGCGCGGGTGGTCCGACGCGTGTCCCCGGTAGTTGACCTGTATGTGCAACGTCTAGTATCAGTAACCGAAAGCTTTCGCCGAAGCGGCCGTGGTGTCGCGGCGAGCCGAACAGCAGCCCACATGCGGTACATGGAGGAGACGCCTGTGACGTACACGATCGCCGAACCCTGCGTCGACATCAAGGACAAGGCATGCATTGAGGAGTGCCCGGTCGACTGCATCTACGAGGGCGCCCGGATGCTGTACATCCACCCCGACGAATGCGTCGACTGCGGGGCCTGCGAGCCCGTCTGCCCCGTCGAGGCGATCTACTACGAAGACGACGTGCCCGAGCAGTGGAGCCAGTACACGCAGATCAACGCCGACTTCTTCGTGGAGCTGGGGTCTCCGGGCGGCGCGGCCAAGGTCGGCATGACCGAGAACGACCCGCAGGTGGTCAAGGACCTGCCGCCGCAGGGCGAGGGCGACTGAGCGGGCCGGTGCGCCACCAGCCCGGGGGCGTCTCGGCGTCGCTGCCGGAGTTTCCCTGGGACACCCTGGCCGACGCGAAGGCGCTGGCCCAGGCCCATCCCGACGGCATCGTCGACCTGTCGGTCGGCACCCCCGTCGACCCCGTCGCGCCGCTGATCCGCGAGGCGCTGGCCGCCGCCAGTTCCGCCGCGGGATATCCCGCCGCCGCCGGCACCGCGCGGCTGCGCGAGGCGGCGGCGTCGGCGCTGGCCCGACGCTTCGGCATCACCGGGGTGAGCGAGGCGGCGGTGCTCCCGGTGATCGGCAGCAAGGAGCTCATCGCCTGGCTGCCGACGCTGCTGGGCCTGGGCGCCGACGACGCGGTCGTGGTCCCGGAGCTGGCCTACCCGACGTACGACGTCGGGGCCCGGCTGGCCGGCGCCCGGGTGTTGCGCGCGGACTCGCTGACCCAGCTCGGGCCGCAGACCCCCGCGCTGTTCTACCTGAACTCGCCGAGCAATCCGACCGGGCGGGTGCTGGGCGCCGACCACCTGCGCAAGGTCGTCGGATGGGCGCGCGAGCGGGGCGTGGTGGTCGCCTCCGACGAGTGCTACCTGGGCCTGGGCTGGGCGGCCCAGCCGCTGTCGGTGCTGCATCCTTCGGTGTGCGGCGGCGACCATGCCGGGCTGCTCGCGATCCACTCGCTGTCGAAGAGCTCGTCGCTGGCCGGCTACCGGGCCGGCTTCGTCGCGGGCGACCCGGCGCTGGTCGCCGAGCTGCTGGCGGTGCGCAAACACGCCGGGATGATGGTGCCCACGCCGGTGCAGGCCGCCATGGTGGCCGCCCTCGACGACGACGCCCACGAACAGCAGCAGCGCGCGCGATACGAACGACGCCGCGACGCCCTGCTGCCGGCGCTGCGGTCGGCCGGCTTCGCCGTCGACCACTCCGAGGCGGGCCTTTACCTGTGGGCCACCCGCGGCGAGCCGTGCGCGGACAGCGTGGCGTGGCTGGCCGCCCGCGGGGTGCTGGTGGCGCCCGGCGATTTCTACGGCCCGGGCGGCGCCCGGCACGTGCGGGTCGCGCTGACCGCCACCGACGAACGCGTCGCCGCCGCCGTGCAGCGGCTTATCGGGGGCTGAGTTAGCCCTACCGCCTGCCGCGCCGACCGGGGGCCCGGCACAATGCATTCGTGACCACTTCGGCCAGCACGTCGGCCCGCAAGCTGCGCATCCCCGCGTCGATCGGTGACATCGCCAAGCGAATCTTTCTGGGCAAGCCGCTGATCACCGAGGAACTCAGCTCCGAGAGGTTGTCGAATCCGGTTGCCCTCGGCGCCCTTTCGCCCGACGCGATCTCGTCGACGGCCTACGGCCCCGAGCAGATCCTGATCGAGCTGCTGCCGCATGCGGGGTTGGCGGCGTTCGTGCTGCTGCTGCCGGTCACCGGCGTCATCCTGCTGATCCTGGTCCTGGTGGCCGCGTCGTATCGCCAGGTCGTCATGGCCTACACCCGCGCCGGCGGCTCCTACATCGTGGCGCGGGAGAACTTCGGTCCCCGGGTGGCCCAGGTCGCCGCCGCGGCGTTGTTGATCGACTACGTGGTCACCGTGGCGGTGCAGTCGGCGGCCGGGACGGTGGCCGTGGTGTCGGCGGTCCCGTCGCTGGGCCCGCACAGCCTGGAGATCACGATCGGCGTGGTGCTGTTCATCTGCTACCTGAACCTGCGCGGGCTGCGGGAAGCGGGCTGGCAGTTCGCCTTTGCGACCTACTTCTTCGTCGTCATGGTCGGCCTCACGATCGTGGTGGGCGTGGCGCGCGTGCTGTTCGGCGACCTGCCGGTCTACGACGCCGCGCGGCTGCCGGGAACCGTGCCCGTTCATCAGGGCAGCGCGCTGGTGATGGGCGCGACCGTGCTGACGCTGTTGCGGGCGTTCGCCAACGGCGGTTCGTCGCTGACGGGCGTCGAGGCCATCTCCAACACGGTCGATGTCTTCCGGAAACCGCAGGGCCGCAACGCACGTCGTGTGCTCACCGCGATGGCGAGCATCCTGGGAGTGTTGCTCGCGGGCGTCGCGTTCCTCGCCTACATGACCCACGCCACGCCGTACCTCAGCGAATACCCGTCGGTCCTGTCGCAGATCGGGCGCGCGGTCTTCGGCCGCGGCGTGCTGGGCAACGTGTTCTTCGCGCTCGTCCAGACCGCCACGGCGGCCATCCTGTTCACCGGCGCGAACACCAGTTTCAACGGGTTTCCCGCCTTGGCCAGTTTCGTCGCCGAGGACCGCTTCCTGCCGCGGCAGCTGACCAAACGCGGTCACCGACTGGTGTTTTCGAACGGCATCATCGCGCTCACGGCTCTGTCGGTGGCGCTGCTGCTGACCACCGGCGGCTCGGTCAACGCGCTGGTCCCGTTCTACGCGATCGGCGTGTTCACCGGGTTCTCGATGGCCGGCTACGGCATGACCAAGCACCATCTGACGCACCGGGAACGGGGCTGGCGGCACCGGCTGGCGATCAACCTGTCCGCGGGCGTGCTGTCGACGATCGTGGTGGGCATCTTCGCGGTGGCCAAGTTCACCGAGGGCGCGTGGCTGGTGGTCGTGGTGTTCCCGGTGCTGGTGTTCCTGCTGATGCGGCTCAACCGCGAATACCGCGCCGAGGCGGCCATTCTCGAGATGTTTCGCACCGACCGGCCCGAGCTGGTGAAGTACGCCCGGCACAAGGTGTTCGTGTTCGTGAACTCGGTCGACCTCGCGGTGATCGAGGGGCTGCGCTACGGCAGGGGATTGCGGGCCGACGAATTGGTCGCGGTCCACTTCATGGTCGACGAGGCCCACGCCAAGGTGCTGCGAAAGCGTTGGGACCACTTCGAACTCGACACGCCACTGCGCGTCGTCGACTGCCCTGACCGCCGGGTCACCCGGGCCGCGCAGGTGCTGGTGGCCAAGGAGCGCGACGAACATCACAACACCAACGTCACGGTGTTGCTGCCGCGCCGGACTTATGCGCCGCTGCTGGGGCGCCTGCTGCACGACCGCACCGCGGACAAGGTGTCCCGCGCGGTCGGTCTCATCCCGGATGCCGCGGCGACGATCGTGCCCTACGACGTGCAGTCCCGGATCAAGGAGGCGTTCCCCGACGGCTTCGAGCAGCGGATCGCGCGCGAGCTCGACAAGATCGAGGCGTGGGTGACCAGCAGCGAGGAGGAGAGCGTCGAGGCCTACGAGCACCCCGAGCGGCCGTCGGTGATCACCGTGGCCGGCCTGATCCCGGGGCAGCGCGCCACGTTCGAGGGGCGGGTCAACGAGGTCCAGGACATCAACAACCGCAGGCGGACGGTGCGCGAGGTCATCGTCGCCGACAACAGCGGCGAGATCACCGTGATGTTCCGGTCCGGCCGCGGGGGCGCCGACATCCAGCCCGGTCAGCTGTTGCGGGTCACCGGCAAGCCCAAGCAGAGCGGCAACCGGCCCATGGTGCTGGTCGACCCTGCGTATCACGTGATCGACGACCCGGCGGTCGATGAATCGTGAGGCGCTTGGCGGCCGTCGTGGTGTCGATGCTGGGCCTGGCGTTGACGACCTCACCCGCGAGCCCTTCCGCCCGGCGTCGCCGATCACGCACATATCCGCCGACGCGCCAACGTTTTTCGTGCTGCACGGCACCGACGATTCGCTGATCCCGGTGCAGCGGGCCCGCAGCTTCACCGCGCGCCTGCGCGAGGCCAGCCGGCAGCCGGTGGTGTACCGCGCTGGCCGTCGAGCAGTTCCTCGCCGAGGTCTACGCGCCGTCAGGCGCCCGTTAGGCCGACGGCCAGCAGCACGCAGCCCACGGTCCCCAGCAGGGCCGCGACCTCGGCACGGCGCCGCGACCGGATCCAGTCGTGCAGCGCACCCATCCACGCGCGCGTCGCCGCGGGTGCCAGCAGGTACGCCAGTAGCGGGATCTCCACCAGCGCGAACGCGACCACATTGAACATCAGCAACGCCCCGACCTGCGTCGTCGCCGCCGCGCCCGAGGCCAGGATGACGGCCAGGGCGGCCAGGTAGTCCACCGACGGCAGCGCCATCCCGAGTCCGGCCATGCCGGCCACCCACAGCGACGGACCGACCGCCAGCCGTTGGGCCCGCGACGCCAGGCGGCCCGATCCTCTGCCTTTGACGCCTTTGACGCCTTTGACGCCTTTGACGCCTTTGACGCCTTTGACGCCTTTGACGCCTTTGACGACCAGCACGGCGACGGCGGCCAGCAGGGCCAGCGCGCCGATGAAGATCTGCACCCGGGGCAGGGTGAAGTACGTCGACACCGGCAGCCGGCGCCGCAGGACGAACAGGACGACGCCGCCCACCGTCATGCCCATCACGAAGCCGCCGGCCAGAAACGCGAGCAGTTGCAGCATCGGCCGGGGTCGGTTCAGCATCAGCACCGTCATGCCGATCCGGAACGGTTCGAGGCTCACGGCGAGCGCCATCACCAGGATGGTGATCAACATCGCCGATCAGGTTACCGCTCCGCTATGTGGCCCAGTTTGACCGCCGGCGCGGCGGTTGCGCCGGCCAGGGGTGTCGCCCAAAACCCGCGGCGGCGCAACGGCTGTGCGCGTCAGGTGGGCAGCGCGTTCTTTTCGGCGTCGGCGCGGTAGCGCTCCACCCACTCGTCGGAGCGTTGGTCGGCCTGGCGTTCCAGGGCCGGTTCGGGCGCCAGCCGCGGGTCGAGACCCAAGGCCTCCAGGACGGTGGCCACCACCTGAGTCAGGTTGCGCCACAACACCGGATACGGAACTTCCATCGGCGTGACATCTTCCTCGGCGAACCAGGTTCGCCAGCCCTCCTCCTGGGCGCGCAGCATGGTGACGACGTGCGCGATCGCCCCGGCGTGATAGATCGCGCGGGCATCGCGCGCCGGGTCGGGCCGGCCGCGCCACACCCGCGTCTGCACCGCTCGCCAGAACGACACCGCCTGGGAGACGACGTCGGGGCGGTGGACGTGGATCAGCAGCGGTTCCTCGCCGACGACGTCGCGGATCGCGGCGAGCAGGCCGTCGCCGGAGCGGTCCGGCAGGTCCTTCGCGCGGTTGCGTAGCAGCGGGGTCTGGTTCCACATCAGCTTGCCGCCCCACACTCCGTTCGGCGTCCTGCCGACCGTGCGGATGTAGTCCCGCCAGATCTCGGCCGGCGCGAGGTCGGGCGTCCCGGCGTCCAAGGGGTCGAGCAGGGCCAGGATCGACTCGTCGTCCACGCCGGCGAACCACTCCCGCGGCTGGGGGGCCTGGCTGGTGCGGGGCATGTACTGGAAGAACTCCTGCGGCTCGCCGGCCACGCCCGTGGCGCGCAGCGACTCCACGAGCAGCGTGCTGCCGCTGCGCTGAGAAGCCAGCACCAGATACGACGACGGCGTCGGGTTCACCACCGCAGCCTAACCGCAGGAAAACACAGTGCACGGCATTCACATTCGGGCAGTGTGAACATAACCGTTGCGTGGTGTCGACCGGGGTTTCGGCGTCGGCGCACGGTGGCGCAGGACGGATGCGATGATTACCGTCCGACCGCACTCCAATAACCGACGGGAAGACCGCATCGTGCAGAACTCCGCCAAAGAGTCGGCCCGCCGGATCATCTGGCGGGCCGACCGGGCCACCACCGCCGCACTCCGGCGGCGGTTCGTGGCGCTGGACCCGGCGGTGGTGGACAAGTTTCGGGAGCACCTGCTGGAAACCTGGGCGAGCCCGGAGTATTGGGATTCCGAGGTGGGCCGCCTCGACCTCGAGGAGCACACCGTCGAGCGGCTGACCTACAGCCGGCACGAATACGTGCCCTGGCTCAACGCGCTGCGGCCCCTGGAGGGGGCACGTGTCTTCGAAATCGGCTGCGGGACAGGCTCGTCCGTCATGGCGCTGGTCGAGCAGGGCAGCGAGGTAACCGGCATCGACGCGGTGCCGGAATCCGTCGAGGTGTCGCGGGCCAGGATGCGTCTTTTCGGCCTCGACGAACCGCCGCTGCATCACATGAACGCGACCGAGATCGGCACGCAATTCGCGCATGGCAGCTTCGATTTCGTCATCTTCTTCGCATCGCTGGAGCACATGACCTACGGCGAGCGGTTGAGCAGCTTGCGCGCCGCGTGGCAGCTGCTGGCCGACGGCGGCATCCTCTGCATCGTCGAAGCGCCCAACCGGCTGTGGTTTTTCGACGACCACACCGCGGATCTGCCGTTCTTCCATTGGTTGCCCGACGAGATCGCGCTGGAGTACCTGAAGCGGACGCCGCGGTTCCAGGCGTCCGCGTTCGACACCGCGTCGGAGGGCGCCAGCCTGGAGCTCAGCCGCCGCGGCCGGGGCGTGAGCTATCACGACCTCGAGCTGGCCCTCGGGCCCATCGGCGAGCTGGACTTCCTGGTCGACCGGCAGAGCTTCCAAACCCGGCAGAACCCGCTGCGCTGGCTGTACTACCGGCAGTCCACCAACCGCCGCTTTGCCAACTTGTTGCACCGGCAATGCCCGGAGTTGCCCCCCGGGCTCTTCATGCCGTACCTCAATATCGCGATCCGCAAGGGGCCGGCCGCGGCCTGACAGGGGGTGCGGGTAGGCCGCCGCTAGAACGGCGGGGGCCGGTTTCGTTCGGCGACGTGCTCGGCGTTGAGGGCGCGTTCGGCGGCGATGCGGCGGGCGCGGTCTTGTTCTCGGGTTCGTCGTCGTCGCGGCATCATGACGCCACTGTCGCCGTCGGGGGTTGTGGGGGTTGGTGTTCGGGGTAATGGGGCGGTGGTGGTGTTCCAGGTGGGAAAGAAGATGCGGCTGCCGGGGTTGGTGGTGTAGGTGCGCCCGTTGGGGGCGGTCCAGATCACGGTCCCGTCGGGCAGTTGCACGTCGTGCCAGCCCGGCCAGAAAGTTTTCAACAAGTGGTGTTTTCTGCAGTCGCACTTGAGGTTTGAGGCGTGGGTGGGCCCGGCCGGCCAGGGTATGGTGTGGTCGATGTCGCAGAATTCGGCGGGCACGTCACAGCCGGGAAACCGACAGGTCATGTCGCGGATGCGGACGAACTCGGCCAGTTTGGCCGAGGGCCGGTAGTGCGGTTCGGGCGGGAGGTCGCCCGGATGGCGGACTTCGCTGATCGTGGCGCCGCCGCGGATCAATTCGGCGACCAGCGACCCGGGCACCACCCCGCCGCCCGTGATCAGAGCCGGCGGTGCCGGTGTCACGGGCACATCGGGCTCGGGTTCGGGGTCGAGCGCCAGGATATCGGCCACGGTCATGCCAGGGGTGACGAGCCGCCCGGGCGGCGCCTCGCCGGATAGGTGCGGGTCGGGGTGGGCCTCGAGCGCGGCGGCTTGGCCGAGCAGGTGCAGGACCACGCCGCCGGCCCGCTGGTCGGTGCCGGTAGCGCAGGGGCATTCGGGGCTACCGCAGGTACAGGCGAGCCGGTCGGCGCCGGCGGCCAGTGCGCCCAGGGCGTCGGCGCGGCGCTGGGCGAGGGTGCGGGGATCGTCGTCGCACACGTCGTGGGCCATCTGGGCCAGTCGCCGGTCCAGCCGGGCGGCGTCTGTCGAGTAGAGCCGGCCCCACAGCGCGGCCGTGGCGGTGTCGTCGTCGGGTTCCCCGATGTGCACGTCGCGGCTGCGGGCGGAGGCGCGCGTGTGCCGCAGCGCGCCGGGGTCGTGGCGGTCGATCCACCAGTCGATGGCCTGCTCGAGCTTGGTCACCGACAGCGGCCCCCAGTCGCGGGCGTGGTCGGCCAGGGCGGCATCGATGCGCCGTAGTGCGTCGGGGTCGCGCACCAGATGAGTGCGCCAGGCGATGACCGACATCAGCCGCGAACTCAGCCGCCCGGACAGATACAGCGCGGCCACGGCCGGCAGCCGATTCAGGGCCAGACTCAACCGCATCTGGGCCGAGGCGCCGCGGTGGCTGAGCCCCAGTGCCGCGGCGACTTCGGCGGCCGCGCAATCCCATTCGTCGCAAGCCCAGTCCGCGTGCTCGTCGCTGCCGGTGCGCCGGCCGGTCAGCTCGGCGATCGCCGACAACCGCCGCGCGCCGGCGGCCGCCTCGGCGCGCGCGCACTCCTCGATCGCGGCGACCAGCGCGGCGTCGTCGGAACGGCGCAGGTCAGCCCGGTCGGGTAGGGATAATTCGAACACATTTGCGAATCTAGCGCGGGCCGGCGACGCCCGCCGCATCCAAGACCCCAGCCTGTGGACAAAGGTCGAACTGTGGATAACTCCGGGGCCTAGGCGGGGCGCTCGGTCGCCCGCAGCCCGACCGAGAACAGCAACCGCACCTCGGGATCGGCCAGCGAGGTCGCCATCAGCTTCTCGATCCGCCGCACCCGGTACCGCACGGTGTTGGGATGCACGCGCAGCGTCCGCGCGGCGGCGCCGATGTCGCCGAAGCTGTCCAGGTAGGCCCGCAGCGTCTCGGCCAACACGGGGTCCCGGGCGCGCAAGTCCCGTATCCGCGGATCGACCAGGCGCTCGTCGGCGCCGACAGCGGTGACGATCTCGTCGAGCAACACGGTGGTGCGCGCCTCCGCGAGGGTGGTGACCTGACCTATCGAAAACGGGTGTCGCTCAGCGCTATCGAGCACCCGGTCGACCTCGATGCGCGCCGCGGCTACCTCCGCCGGGCCGGCGACCGGCGCAGCGATGGCGGCCCGCAGTTCGACGCCGAGTTCGGTGCGCAGGGCGCCGATCGTGCCGCGCACCCACGAGGTGACCGGCCGGGTCTGGGTCTTCGGCAGCAGCACGTAGATGCGCGAGTTGTGCGAGGCAACCTGGGCGTCACGACGAAAAGCGCTGGCGCTCAACGCCACAACGTCGGCCACGCGCGGATGGCGGGTGCCGGCGGTGTCCCAGCCGATCAAGGCGGTGGTCCCGTCGGGCGGGAGACCGAGTTCGCGGGCAAGGGCACCCGGGTCGGTGGGTTCGTCGGATTCGCCGGATAGGCCGAGCAGTTGCCGCACCCGCCGCGCGTGCGTGGACGGCCGGGCGGCCAGCCGAAACATAATGCGGGCGGCCAAAACTGCCGCGCCGCGCAACATCTCGTCGGCGTCGTCGGCCAGCGGCCGCGAACCCTGCTGCACCCAGATCGCGCCGGCGAACGTCGGCGGTCGGTGCGCATCGGCCGGCGGCTGATGAATCCCGACCGCCAGCCGCGGGCGCAGGCCCAGCTCCGGACGCTCGGTAACGCGCACCACCTCGTCGCCGGCCCGCAGCGCGTCGAAGATGCCCCACTGGCCGATCCACTTCAGGTGTTCGGGTGGGCCGGCGCGACCGAGGATGGACAGGCGGCGCAGCTCGTCGGCCTCGTCGTTGGAGGCCGAGTACGCCAGCACGTGTGATTGGGCGTCTTCGATGCTGACCATGCCGTGGATGCGGTCGGCCAGTGATTGCGCCAGGCCGAACAGGTCGGTGCCGGAGTCGTCCACCGCGTCGCCGCGGTCGCCGTGATGCTCCAAGACATGGTTGACCAACCGGTATAGGCGCTCCCACCGCGCCCGCGGTTCCACGGCCACCACGGCCGACCCGGCCCCCACCGCGGCGGCCACCAGGGCCTGCGACGGGCGCTTGACGAAGATCGCCGCCGGGACGCGCTGACGCGACTGCGTGTCGACCCAGCGCAGCGCCTCCTCGTCGGCCACGCCGAGCAGGAAGAAGATATCCGCCGACCCGGCCGCGGCCGCCAGGCCCAGGCGCACGTCGTCGGAATCGATCAGCGCGGCCGACCGCACCGCCAGGTCCAGGCCGCGGGGCGCGTCGACCAGGGTGACCAGCGTCGCGTCCAGCGCGAGCAAGAGTTGTCCCAGGCCGACGCCGCGCATATTGTCCGATCCTACTACGTGAGAGCGATGAGCTTGTCCGATCCGCTAATCCAAACGGCCGCCGCGCCGAGGACCCTGGGCAGCATGGATGCGATCATTCAGGTGCCCGCCCCCGCCAACGAGCCGGTCCACGACTATGCGCCGCAATCCCCGGAACGCGGCCGCCTGCTCGCCGAGTTGCGCGCGCTGGCCGGCAATCCGATCGACCTGCCGCACGTCATCGGCGGCGAGCACCGAATGGGGGCGGGCGAGCGCATCGATGTCGTCCAGCCGCATCGGCACGCCGCGCGGCTGGGCACCCTCGCCAACGCGGTGCACGCCGACGCGGCGGCCGCCGTCGAGGCCGCGATGGCCGCGAAGAGCGCCTGGGCGGCCATGCCTTTCGACGAACGCGCCGCGGTGTTCCTGCGCGCGGCCGACCTGCTGGCCGGGCCGTGGCGGGAAAAAATCGCGGCCGCAACGATGCTCGGGCAATCCAAGTCGGTCTATCAGGCCGAGATCGACTCGCCGTGCGAGCAGGTGGACTTCTGGCGGTTCAACGTCGCGTTCGCCCGTCAGCTGTTGGCGCAGCAGCCGATCAGCGGCCCCGGCGAGTGGAACCGCAGCGACTACCGTCCGCTGGACGGCTTCGTGTACGCGATCACGCCGTTCAACTTCACCTCGATCGCCGGGAACCTGCCGACCGCGCCCGCGCTGATGGGCAACACCGTCGTGTGGAAGCCGTCGATCACCCAGACCCTGTCGGCGTACCTGACGATGCGACTGCTCGAGGCCGCGGGGCTGCCGCCCGGTGTGATCAACCTGGTCACCGGGGACGGCATGGCGGTTTCCGATGTAGCCCTTGATGACCCGCGCCTGGCGGGCATCCACTTCACCGGTTCGACGGCCACCTTCCAGGGGTTGTGGCAGCGGGTAGGCGCCAACATCGGGCGTTACCGCAGCTATCCGCGGCTGGTCGGCGAGACCGGCGGCAAGGACTTCGTCGTCGCGCACGCCTCGGCGCGCCCGGATGTGTTGTGCACCGCCCTGATTCGCGGCGCGTTCGACTATCAGGGACAGAAATGCTCGGCGGCGTCGCGGGCCTTCATCGCGCACTCGGTGTGGCAGCGCATGGGCGACGACTTCCTGGGCGCGACGGCCGCGCTGCGCTACGGCGACGTCACCGACCTGGACAACTACGGCGGCGCGCTGATCGACCGCCGCGCCTTCATCAAGAATGTCGACGCGATCGAGCGGGCGAAGGGCGCGCCCGGCGTGACGATCGCGGTGGGCGGCGAATATGACGACAGCGTGGGGTATTTCGTGCGGCCGACCGTGCTGCTGTCCGACGACCCGACCGACGAGTCGTTCGCGACCGAGTACTTCGGCCCGCTGCTGTCGGTGCACGTCTATCCCGACGACCAGTACGAGCGGATTCTGGACGTCGTGGACACCGGCTCGCGCTACGCGCTGACCGGCGCGGTGATCGCCGACGACCGCGCGGCCGTCCTGGCGGCGGCAGACCGGTTGCGGTTCGCCGCCGGCAACTTCTACGTCAACGACAAGCCGACCGGGGCCGTGGTCGGGCGCCAGCCGTTCGGCGGCTCGCGCGGTTCGGGCACCAACGACAAGGCCGGATCGGTGCTGAACCTGGTGCGCTGGACGTCGGCCCGCACCATCAAGGAGACGTTCGTCCCGGCCACCGACCACACCTATCCGCACATGGCGGCCGACTGATGGGCGGGTTGTTCGCGCGCACGCTGCGGCCGGCGATCATGGCGGCCGGGCGGCGCGAAGGGTTGCGCCGGGCCGCCGAACGATGGCCCGTCACCCGCAGGGTAGTGCGGCGGTTTGTGCCGGGGGAGACGATCGAGTCATCATTGAATACCGTTGCGGCGCTGCGGGCGTCGGGCCGGTGCGTCAGCGTCGACTACCTGGGCGAGGACGTCACCGACGTCGGCGACGCCGACGCCGCGGTGGCGGTCTATTCGGATCTGATCGAGAGGTTGGGGCGGCTCGGCGGTGACGGGCTCGAGGTGTCGGTGAAGTTGTCGGCGCTGGGCCGGGCGCTGGAGCGCGACGGCGAGAAGGTGGCGCGGGAGAACCTGTGGTCGATCTGCGCCGCCGCCCAGCGGGCGGGTGTCCGGGTGACGGTGGATGCGGAGAACCACACCACGACCGATTCGACGCTGTCGATCATTCGCGACTTGCGCACCGAATTCCCTTGGCTGGGAGTTGTTTTGCAGGCCCACTTGCGGCGCACGCTGGGCGATTGCCGGGAGTTCGCCGCGGCCGGAGCGCGGATCCGGCTGTGCAAGGGCGCCTACGACGAACCCGCGTCGGTGGCCTACCGGGATGCCGCCGCGGTCACCGATTCGTACCTGGCCTGCCTTAGGGTCTTGATGGCGGGCCGCGGGTATCCGATGGTGGCCACGCACGACCCCGCCGTTATCGCGGCCGTCGGCGCCATTGCCCGCGAATCGGGCCGCGGCGCAAAAGATTTCGAATACCAGATGCTGTACGGCATCCGCGACCGCGAACAGCTCAGGCTCGCTCAGTCCGGCAATCGCGTCCGCGTGTACGTGCCGTTCGGCACGCAGTGGTACGGGTATTTCATGCGCCGATTGGCCGAACGACCGGCCAATGTGGCGTTCTTCCTGCGGGCGCTGGCGGGTACTAAGCGCGGCGGGGCCGGGAGCGCTCGCTGGCGAATCCGCGCACCACGTGCGCGCGCACGAACTCCGCGGCCACGTCGGGGTCGTCCATGTCCAGCGCCGACGACGGTGTGCTGAAGAGCGAGAACAGTATTCGCGCGAACCATTCGCCGGCCGCCTCGACGTCGAGGTCCTTGCGGACCTCGCCGGTGAGCCGGGCCGCCGACAGGTAGGGGGCGAAGAAGTCGACGCACTCGCGCAGCAGCACGGCGGCGTCCTTGGTCAGCAACAGGCTGACCGCATCCTCGTCGAAGTACTTTTCGGAGGCGATGGCCCGCCGCGCCTGGGTCACGAACACCGCCGCGCGGCTCAACTTGTCCTCGAGCGAGCCGCCCCGGTCCATCGCCGTGGACATCTCGCGATAGAACCGCTCCGAGGCGTGCTCCGCGCATGCCTCGACGATGGCCGACTTGTCGCTGAAGTATTCGTAGACGGTGCTGCGGGAAACCCCTGCCGTGCGGGCGATGTCGACGATCGTCGCCTTCTGCAGGCCCTGTTTGGCGAAACAGGCGTACGCGGATTCCACGATGAGCTCGCGGGTATCGGTCGCCTGCGTCATCAGGCCGGCGCGAGGATCAGCCCACTGGTGGGCACCCCGGTGCCCGACGTCACCAGCACGTGCTCGACGTCGTCGACCTGGTTGTACGACGTGCCGCGCACCTGACGGACGCCCTCGGTGATGCCGTTCATGCCGTGGATGTAGGCCTCGCCGAGCAGCCCGCCGTTGGTGTTGATCGGGAAGTCGCCGCCCAGCGAGAGTCTTTCGACGGTGGCGAAGTCCTTGGCCTCGCCGCGCCCGCAGAAGCCGAGCTCTTCGAGCTGGGTGAACACGAACGGCGTGAAATGGTCGTAGATGAAGGCGGTTTGGATGTCCTGCGGCTTGAGACCTGAGTCGCGCCACAGCCGGTCGGCGACCACGCCCATCTCCGGCAGCCCGGTGATGTCGTCGCGGTAGTAGCTGGTCATCATCTCGCCGTTGGCGGCCGCGCCCTGGGCGGCCGCGGTGATGATCGCCGGCGGCTGGCGAAGGTCGCGGGCGCGCTCCGCGCTGGTCACCACCAGCGCGACCCCACCGTCGCTCTCCTGGCAGCAATCCAGCAGGCGCAGCACGGGTTCGACGATCCAGCGCGAATTCTGGTGATCCTCCAGCGTGATGGGGCGCTGGTAGAACCACGCGTCGGGATTCTTGGCGGCGTGGGCGCGGTCGACGACGGCGATCCGGCCGAAGTCCTCGTTGGTCACCCCGTAGGTGGACATGTAGCGCTGGGCGTGCATCGCGACCCACGCTGCGGGAGTGAGCAATCCGAACGGCGCATAGTGCGCCATGAACAGGGGGGTCTCGGCGCTGGTGCGCCCGCTGCCGCCGAACCGGAACCCGGAGCGCTCGTTGAAGGCGCGCCAGCACACCACCACGTCGGCGACGCCGGTCGCGACGGCCATCGCGGCGTGCACGACCGTTCCGGCGGCCGCGCCCCCGCCGTGATGCACGCGCGAAAAGAAGCTCAGGTCGCCGATGCCCACGTTGCGGGCGATGTCGATCTCGTCGCTGGAGTCCATGGTGAAGGTGACCATGCCGTCGACGTCGCCCGGCGTCAGGCCGGCGTCGTCGAGCGCGGCACTGACCGCCTCGCAAGCCAATTGGAGCTCGCTGCGCCCGGACTGCTTGGAAAACTCGGTCTGCCCGATCCCCACGATGGCGCAGCTGCCGGGCAAAGAGCTCATGCCTCGTCCCTTTCAAAGGCCCCGTCGAGCAGGCTGAGCACCGCCGTGCCCGACACGTGATCGCCGAGGCTGTTGGAGCCCTTGAAGCTCACCTCGACGAAGTTCTCGCCGGCGGGGCCTTGGGTTTTCGCGGTCACGGCACCGGTGAAGCGCAGCGGATCGTCGGGGAAGCACGGCACCCCGAGGCGGATCGAGAGGTTTTTCACCATCGACTCGGGTCCGGCCCAGTCGGTGAGGAAGCGCACGCAGTACCCGTTGGTGGTCAGGATGTTCATGAACAGGTTGGGCGAGCCCTGCTTGTTGGCGTAGTCGCGGTCGTGGTGCACCGGCATGAAGTCCCGCGAGGCGATGGCGCCGGCGACGATCATCGTTGTGGTGACCGGGATTTCGAGCGGGGTGACCTCGTCGCCCACGTTGACATCGGCCCACCGCAGGGTGGTGGCGGTCGTCATCGGGTTCCTTCGTTCGTCCGGGACCGGAACTGGTGCAGCACAAGGTCGTTGTCGAAAGGCTCGTAGTACACCTCGACGGGCATCCCGGCGGTGACGTCGGCGGGGTCGACGCCGCACAGGTTGGACACCAACCGGACCCCCTCGTCGAGCTGCACCAGCGCCACGATGAAGGGGTAGTCGAAGAACGGGAACCGCGGCTCGTGCGGCATCACGTAGCTGTAGACGGTGCCGCGGCCGGACGATTCGATCGCCTCCCACTCGAGGGAACGGCACTGGGGGCACATGGGGCGGGGCGGGTGGCGCAGCGTGCCACACCCGCCGCAGCGCTGGATCAGCAGCTTGTGCTCGCGCAGCCCGTTCCAGAAGAACTCGGTGTCCGGGCTGATCGCCGGGGCCAGACGGGAGGCCATCAGTTGTCCGGCCGGAATCGCAGCACGCGGAATCGCTGTCGCCCCAGCACTTCACCGTGCTGGTCGGTGTAGGTGGTCAGCCAGGTCAGAAAGAAGCCGGTGCCCAGCGCCGTCTTCTTCTCCGCGGAGACGGTCTCGTACACCGCCGTCGCGCTGATGACGTCGCCGAGGCGGGGATAGCGCTCGATCTCGAACTCCGAGTTGGTCGCGACCGTGCTCGTGTAACCCGCCTCGTCGAGGAATGCCGTCGGGTTGCCGGTGATCTCGGTGGGGGCGCCGCCCCGATCCCCGATCCCTTCCAGCTTCGGCGACGGCATCGTCCAGGTTTGCAGCATCACCGGCGGCGACACGATGCCGCCGAACCGCGACGACGCCGCGAACTCGGGATCGAGGTAGGCGGGGTTCATGTCGTCGAGCGCGTGCGCCCAGTGCCGGATCATCGGCTGGTTGACCGGATCCGGTGCCACCGAAGGCTTTCCGCTTCCGCCGGTGGGCTGGCCGACCAGCGCCCGGACTTTGGCGCTGACGGTCTCTGAATCGGTCACCAACCCTGCCTCCTGACGTGCTCGACCCGACAGTCGGCCCGGATCTGTCTGCGACCTTGTGTGTACTCTGCGCGTGCCGTCACTGTCAATACGCCCGAACGCCATGAGATAGCGGGAATTTCGCGCCGTCGATGATTGACGCCGAACTCCGGCGGGGTGAACACTGAGTCTTTATCTGACCGGCGTTCGGGTGAGGGAATCAGATGGGACTTGTCGACGCTTACCGGCTCTACATCGACGGTGGCTGGGTCGAACCGGAGGACGGTCGCTACGACGACGTCGACCCGGGCACCGAAAGGGTCATCGCCACCGCGCCCGATGCCAGCGTCGCGCAGACCGGCGCGGCGATCGCCGCCGCGCGCCGGGCCTTCGACAGCGGCCCGTGGGGCACCGCGAGCCCCGAGGACCGGGCCGGCTGCCTCAACCAGCTCGGCGACGCCCTGACCAAGCACGCCGACGAGTTCTTCGCGCTGTCGCAGACGGAGTGGGGCTGCGTCGCCAACGAGCGGGTGATGCAGATCGACGGCGCGGGGTTCATGTCCATGCACGCGGCCCAGCTCGCCACGAAGCTGACCGACGAGCCGGTCACCGGGATCGGCGCCGGGACGACGCTGCTGCGCCGCGAACCGCTCGGGGTGGTGTCGATCCTGACGCCGTGGAACTTCCCGCACTGCCTCAATGTGATGAAGGTGAACAACGCGCTGGCCGCCGGCAACACCGTCGTGCTCAAGCCGTCGCCGCTGACGCCGCTGGCCGGACTCGCGCTCGCCCGAATCATCCACGAGCACACCGACATTCCACCGGGCGTGGTCAATGTCGTGACGCCGTCGGGCGTCGAGGCGGCCAAGCTGCTCACCACCGACCCGCGCATCGACATGATCAGCTTCACCGGCAGCTCGGCGGTCGGCTGCGAGGTCATGCGCGCGGCGGGCGACGCCATGAAGCGGCTGCTGCTGGAGTGCGGCGGGAAATCGGCCAGCATCGTCCTCGACGACGCGCAGGTGACCGACGAGATGCTGCGGCAGATGCTGTTCGACTGCTGCTCGCTGCACGCCGGGCAGGCCTGCATCCTGCACAGCCGGCTGCTGCTGCCGGACTCGCTGCACGACGACGTCGTCGACCGCCTCGTCGCGCTCGCCCGCGACGTCAAGGTCGGCGACCCCAGGGACCCCGACACGCAGATGGGGCCGCTGATCAGCGCGGCGCAACTGGAGCGCGTGCGCGCGCACGTCGCCGGCGCGCTCGGCGACGGGGCCAAGCTCGCGACCGGCGGCGGCCGCCCCGCCGGCCTGGACACGGGCTTCTACTTCGAGCCGACGATCCTCACCGGCGTCGACCCGGATTCCGCGATCGCCCAGGAGGAGGTGTTCGGGCCCGTGCTGTCGGTGCTGCGCTACCGCGACGACGACGACGCGGTCGCGACCGCCAACAACTCGCGGTACGGGCTGTCGGGCGCGGTGTGGGGCACCGACGTGGACCGGGCCGTCGGCGTCGCCCGTCGCCTGCGCACCGGCCAGGTGGCGGTCAACGGCGTCGGGCCCGGCGACGCCCCGTTCGGCGGGTTCAAGCTCAGCGGGTTCGGCCGGGAGAGCGGCGGAGTCGCCGGCCTGCACCAGTACATGGAGGTGAAGGCCATCGGCGTCCCGGCCTGACGGCCCGGACTTTCGAAGAGCACTTACCGCGTGCAAAGCTGCTGGCATGGCCCTCGAGATCGCCCGCCCCAAGCTGGAAGGCAACGTCGCGGTCGGGAAGAACCGTCAGCTCGGCTTCGCCGAATTCGGTGACCCGCAGGGCCGCGCGGTGTTCTGGTTGCACGGCACCCCCGGGGCGCGCCGGCAGATCCCGACCGAGGCCCGCGTCTACGCCGAACAGCACGGCATCCGCCTGATCGGCATCGACCGGCCGGGCATCGGCTCGTCGACGCCGCACCGCTACGAGAACATCCGGGCGTTCGGCGAGGATCTGGGGACCATCGCGGACACACTCGGCATCGACAAGATGGCGGTCATCGGCCTGTCCGGCGGCGGCCCGTACTCGCTCGCGTCCGCTGCGGTGCTGCCCGACCGGGTGGTGGCGGCCGGCGTGCTGGGCGGCGTCGCGCCGTTCCTCGGCGACGAGGGAATCACCAGCGGCCTGATGAACCTCGGCAAGCGGGTGGCCCCGTTGCTGCGGCTGGGCGGGGACCCGCTGCGGATCGGGGCGAGCCTGGTGGTCCGCGCGATCCGCCCGGTCGCGAACCCCGCGCTGTATTTGTACGCCGCGATATCGCCGGAAGCCGACCGGCGGCTGCTGACCCGGCCCGAGTTCGGCGCCATGTTCCTCGACGACCTGCTCAACGGCAGCCGCAAGCAACTCGCCGCCCCGTTCAACGACATCATTCTGTTCACCCGGGACTGGGGATTCCGGCTCGAGGAGGTCAAGGTCCCGGTCCGGTGGTGGCACGGCGACCACGACCACATCGTCCCGTTCGCCCACGGCGAGCACGTCGTGGCCCGGCTGCCCGATGCCGAGCTGTTCCAGCTGCCCGGGGAGAGTCACCTGGCGGGGCTGGGCCGCGGCGAGGAGATCCTGTCGACTCTGATGAAGGTCTGGGACGAGCGGGGCTCCGGGTAGCCTGCTCACGTGCTGCTCGCGTCCCTGAATCCCGCCGGAGTTGTCGGCGCCACCGACCTCGGTGACGCGGTGCGCATCGACGGCGTCGCGCTGAGCCGCGGCGACCTGGTCGGCGCCGCCACGTCGGTGGCCGAGCGGGTGGCCGGCGCGCAGCGGGTGGCGATCCTGGCCACGCCGACCGCGTCGACGGTGCTGGCGGTCACCGGCTGCCTGATCGCCGGCGTGCCCTTCGTCCCGGTACCCTCCGACGTCGGGGTGGCCGAGCGCCGGCACATGCTCACCGACTCGGGCGCGCACGCGTGGCTGGGCCCGCGGCCGGAGGATCCGGAAGGGTTGCCGCACATACCCGTTCGGCTGCACGCCCGCTCCTGGCACCGTTATGCCGAGCCGCCACCCGACGCCACCGCGATGATCATCTACACCTCGGGCACCACCGGGCTGCCCAAGGGCGTGCAGCTGAGCCGCCGGGCGATCGCCGCCGACCTCGACGCGCTGGCGGAGGCCTGGCAGTGGACGGCCGAGGACGTGCTGGTGCACGGCCTGCCGCTGTTCCACGTGCACGGGCTGGTGCTGGGCCTGCTCGGGTCGCTGCGGGTCGGAAATCGCTTCGTGCACACCGGAAAACCGACGCCCGCTCTTTATGCGGAGGCGGGTGGCACGCTGTATTTCGGGGTGCCCACCGTGTGGTCGCGGATCGTGGCCGACGCGGCCGCGGCCGAGGCGCTGCGACCGGCGCGGCTGCTGGTGTCCGGCAGCGCGCCGCTGCCGGTGCCGGTGTTCGACCGACTGGCCGCGCTCACCGGGCATCAGCCCATCGAGCGGTACGGCACCTCGGAATCGCTGATCACCATCTCCACGCGGGCCGACGGCGAGCGCCGCGCCGGCTGGGTGGGCCTGCCGCTGGCCGGCGTGCAGACCCGGCTGCTCGACGATGACGGAAACCCGGTGCCTGATGACGGGGAAACCGTTGGGCGCCTTCAGGTCCGCGGCCCGACGATGTTCGACGGCTACCTGAATCGGCCCGAGGCCACCGCGGACGCCTTCGACGCCGACGGCTGGTATCGCACCGGGGACGTCGCCGTCGTCGACGCCGGCGGCATGCACCGCATCGTCGGGCGCGAGTCCGTCGACCTGATCAAGTCCGGCGGATACCGCATCGGCGCGGGCGAGATCGAAACGTCGCTGCTGGGCCACGCCGGCGTGCAGGAGGCCGCCGTCGTCGGGCTGCCCGACGACGACCTGGGCCAGCGGATCGTCGCGTTCGTCGTCGGTGCTCCGGACCTGAACGCCGATGAACTGATCGACCATGTCGCCCAGGAGCTTTCGGTACACAAGCGGCCCCGTGAGGTACGGCTGGTCGAGGAGCTGCCGCGCAATGCCATGGGCAAGGTGCTCAAGAAGCAGTTGCTGGCCGACGGCTGAGCGCTGGCCTCGGTGTTGGCCGCCGCGAGCGCCCCTAAATGCACACGTTTTGCGGCGTGTCGGCGTACAGACACGCGCGCTCGCGGCAACTGGCCGCGTCGCGGACCGTCACCTACCGTCGTACGGGTGAACTCCACCGTGGTGGCCGGGTCCACGCCGATGCGGCGCGTGGCGGCCGCGTGTCTGGTCGGCTCGGCGATCGAGTTCTACGACTTCCTGATCTACGGCACCGCCGCGGCCCTGGTGTTTCCGATGGTGTTCTTCCCGCACCTCGGCCAAGCCGCCGCGACGATCGCCTCGATGGGCACGTTCGCGACGGCATTTTTGTCCCGGCCGCTCGGTGCCGCGGTGTTCGGGTACTTCGGCGACCGGCTGGGCCGCAAGAAGACCCTGGTCGCCACGATGCTGATCATGGGCCTGTCGACGGTGGGCGTGGGCCTGGTCCCCAGCACCGGGACGATCGGCGCGGCCGCCCCGCTGACCCTCGTCGCGCTGCGGCTGCTGCAGGGCTTCGCCGTCGGCGGCGAATGGGCGGGGTCGGCGCTGCTGAGCGCCGAGTACGCGCCGGCCGACAAGCGCGGCCGGTACGGCATGTTCACGCTGCTGGGCGGCGGCACCGCGGCGGTGCTGAGCAGCGCGACCTTCCTCGCGGTGAACCTCACCATCGGCGCGGACAGCCCGGCGTTTCTGCAGTGGGGGTGGCGGGTGCCGTTTTTGCTCAGCGCGGCGCTGATCGCGCTGGCCCTGTATGTGCGGCTGAACATCGAGGAGACGCCGGTGTTCGCCGCGGAGAAAGCGCGGGAACTGGTGCCCAAAGCCCCGCTCGCGGAGCTGCTGCGGCTGCAGCGCCGCGAGATCGCGCTGGTCGCCGGCAGCATCGTCGGCGCGTTGGGGTTCATCTACATGGCCCACACGTATCTGGCCGTCTACGCGCACTCCCACCTGGGGTATTCGCGCAACTTCATCTGGTTCGTCGGCGCGCTGGGCGGGCTGGCGAGCATGACGTTCATGGCGGCCTCGGCCATCCTGAGCGACCGGCTCGGGCGCCGGCGCCTGATGCTGGTGGGCTGGACCGGGTGCCTGCTGTGGGCGTTCGCGGTGATGCCGCTGCTGAACACCGGCGGGCCCGCCGGGTACGCGGTGGCGATCGTCGGCATGTGCACCGCCGCGGCGATCGGCTCGGGCCCGACGGCGGCGTTCATCCCCGAGCTGTTCGCCACCCGCTACCGCTACAGCGGGGTGGCGCTGGCGCAAAACCTCGCCGGCCTCGTCGGCAGCGCCACGCCGCCGCTGATCGCCGGGACGCTGCTGGCGACCTACGGCAGCTGGGCGATCGGGCTGATGCTGGCCACCCTGACGTCGGTCAGCCTGGTGTGCACCTCTGTGCTGCCCGAAACCAACGGGACGGCGCTCGGCATCTAGTTGGCGTGCAGGTCCTCGTTCAGGGCGATCCCCTGACCGTCGCGGGCCACCACCTCGACGGCCCCGGTGACCGAATTGCGCCGGAACAACAGGTTATTGGCGCCGGAGAGCTCACGGGCCTTGACCGATCCGCCGTCGGGCATGGCGACCTTGGTGCCCGCGGTGACGTACAGGCCGGCCTCGACGACGCAGTCGTCGCCCAGTGAGATGCCCACGCCCGCGTTGGCGCCGAGCAGGCACCGCTTGCCGAGCGAAATCACTTGCGTGCCACCGCCGGACAGCGTGCCCATGATCGACGCCCCGCCGCCGATGTCGGTGCCGTCGCCCACCACCACGCCGGCCGAGATGCGGCCCTCGACCATCGAGGCGCCCAGGGTGCCGGCGTTGTAGTTGACGAAACCCTCGTGCATCACCGTCGTACCGGGCGCCAGGTGGGCGCCGAGGCGCACCCGGTCGGCGTCGGCGATGCGCACGCCGGTCGGCAGGACGTAGTCGACCATCCGCGGGAACTTGTCGACGCCGTAGACGGCCACCGGCCCGTGCCGGCGCAGCCGCGCGCGCACGGCCTCGAAACCCTCGATCGCGCAGGGCCCGCGATTGGTCCACACGACATTGGTCAATACCCCGAACAAGCCGCCGGCGTTCAGCCCGTGCGGCGCCACCAACCGGTGCGAGAGCAGATGCAATCGCAGGTAGGCGTCGTAGGCGTCGGCGGCCACCTCGTCCAGCGCGCCGATGACCGTGCGCACCGCGACGGTCTCGGTGCCGCGGTCGTCGTCGCGGCCCACCAACGCGGCCAGCTCCGGCGGCACGTCCGAGAGTGCGAGCCTGGTGGTGGCGGTGGTGTCGGCGTCGGCCAGTTCCGGTGCGGGAAACCACGTGTCGAGCACCGACCCGTCGGAGGCCAGCGTCGCCACCCCGATACCTGCAGCTCCAGTCACGGCGGCCAGGTTACTTGGCCCGGCGCGCCAGATACCCTTGGGGCGTGCTGGACCTACGTGGCGACCCCGTCGAGCTGACCGCGGCGCTGGTCGACATCCCCAGCGAATCGCGCGACGAGGCGCGCCTGGCCGACGAGGTGGAGGCCGCGTTACGGGCCCAGGCGCCCGGCTTCGACGTCGTCCGCAACGGCGACGCCGTGCTCGCGCGCACGTCGCTGGGCCGGCCGACGCGGGTGCTGCTGGCCGGGCACCTCGACACCGTGCCGGTGGCGGGCAACCTGCCCAGCCGCCTGGCGGGCGGCGACCTCTACGGCTGCGGCACCGCGGACATGAAATCCGGTGACGCGGTCTTTTTGCACCTGGCCGCCACCGTGGCCGAGCCTTTGCACGACCTCACCCTGGTGTTCTATGACTGCGAGGAAATCGACGCGGCCGCAAACGGTTTGGGCCGCATCGAGCGCGAGCTGCCGGATTGGCTGGCCGCCGACGTCGCCATTCTCGGCGAGCCCACCGGCGGCTACATCGAGGCCGGCTGCCAGGGCACGCTGCGCGTGGTGATCAGCTCCGCCGGGACCCGCGCCCACTCGGCGCGAGCGTGGTTGGGCGACAACGCCATTCACAAGCTGGGCGCGGTGCTGGACCGGCTGGCCTCCTACAGTGCGCGCGCCGTGGACATCGACGGCTGCGAGTACCGCGAGGGCTTGTCGGCGGTGCTTATCGGCGGCGGCGTCGCCGGCAACGTGATCCCCGACGCGGCGTCGGTGACGGTCAACTTCCGCTTCGCGCCGGACCGGTCGGTGGACGCCGCGCTGGCGCACGTGCACGAGGTGTTCGACGGGCTCGACGTCGCCATCGAGCAGACCGACGCCGCCGCGGGCGCGCTGCCCGGCCTGTCGCAGCCCGCGGCCAAGGCGCTGGTCGAGGCGGCCGGCGGGCGGGTGCGCGCCAAGTACGGCTGGACCGACGTGGCGCGGTTCGCCGCGCTGGGCATCCCGGCGGTCAACTTCGGTCCCGGCGATCCGAACCTGGCGCACACCCGCGACGAGCGGGTGGCCGTCGCCGACATCACCGCCGCGGTGGAGTTGCTGCGGGGATACTTGAGCGCGTAGCGAGCTGTAGCACATTCTGCTACGATCGATGAGTGGTTCGGACTATCGCCCAGCGCGAACTGCGCAATGAGAACGCGAAGGTGATCGAAGCGGTCACCGCGGGTGAGACCTTCGTCGTCACCCGAAATGGCGAACCCGTGGCCGAACTCCGACCGATCCGGACCGGTCGTCGTACTTTCGTCTCCCGCGACGACGTCGCCGCACTGGCGACCGCCGCCGTGCGTATCGACCACCGTCGCTTCCGTGCGGACCTCGACCGGTCGATCGATCAAGGACTCTGAGGGTGCCGTCGGGCCTCCTCGACACCTCGGTGGTCGTCGATTGGCACGACCCGGCAGTGGTGCCCATGTTGCCCGACGAGATCGCCATTTCTGCAATCACCGCGGCCGAATTGGCCGCCGGTCCGCTGCTGGCGGCGGACCCGGTGGAAGCCGCGAAGCGGCAGGCCCGGCTGCAAGAGGTCGAATCGATACTCGAGCCGATTCCGTTCGACGCGGGCGCCGCGCGCAGCTACGGGCTCGTCGTCGCCGCCGTCGTCCGCGAAGGAACGAAGCCGCGCAGCCGTTTCGCCGACCTGCTCATCGCGGCGACGGCGCACGCCAACCGGCTCGATCTCTACACCCGAAACGGCGACGACTTCGCGGGACTGGACGGCCTCGTCCGCGTCGTTGCCATCTGAGCGCCGGTTCGGAGCGACTGCAGCTTCGGCGATTTCGTCCCATCGTCGTCACGACCCTGCACGCGGCGCGGCGACCGTGATTCCCAGTGCATGAGCGGCCGCAGCAAGGCGACCGTCGTAGGTGACCATTGCTGTCAACGGCGCAGTCGCACCGGCGATCTGAGCCGTGGCCAGGTGGATGGCGTCCAGGGAGCGCAGCGCAGGGTCGACGTAGGCCGCCGCCGTCGAGCGAAGCACTGCGTCAACCTCAAACCGGTCCAGCCGGGCCAGGACTGCCGGGACCGCGGCTAAGCCGTCGGGGGCGGCCGCCCGGATAGCGCGGGTCAGCTCGACTTCGGTGAGAACCGAAGTGACCCAGGGAGATTCTCTTCGTTGATCAAGCCAGTCACCAAGCGCCTCGGATTCCGGCTCGATCCGGATGAGCTTGACCAGCGCCGAGGTGTCCAGATAGATCACGGTCAGTAGCGTTCTTCCCCGCGCATACGTTCCAGCAGTGCGCCGGCTTCCGGGCCGTTCCGCATGGGGACAGTCGGCCGAGGTGCGGGGCCGTGCAGCGTGGACGGTTGCACTCTGCCGGAACTGATCAGCGCATCCAACGGACTGGCAGACGCCGGAATTATGCGGGCGATCACCTCGCCGCGCTCCGTCACGGTGATTTCCTCACCGCGCTTCACACGCGCCAACACCCTGGAGGTTTCCTGGTTCAGCACTCGCACGGGTACTTCGCTCACCCACACAATGTACTACGAAATCGTTCTACAGTCGACGGCTTCACGGCGTCACGGTGACGTCGACGGTCCCGGCGCCCGCGTTGGCGACGACGGCCAGCACGGGGGCGTTGGGCGGCGAAACCACCTGTCCGCCAGTCACACTCACGTGATAGCCGTTGGGATACTCGATCGGCGGCACCGAGACGAGGGTCTGCGCGGCGGGGGAGAAGCCGCCCGCGCGGTCGGCCCGCTGGGTCGTGTAACACAGCCGGAAGACGCCACCCCGGAAGGACCAATCCCGAGGCGTGCCGGCGATCACCTGCGGGTAGGGCGCGGCGAGTACGGCGAGCTTGGCGGTGTTGACGTTGGCGCCCGTCGGCGGCTGGCCGGGGTCGAACACCAGCGCCTGACCGGTCGGCGACGAGCTGGTCTTGTCGTTGCCGGTGTAGGCCCACTCGAACCAGCCCATCCGGTGGCGGTCGGTGTGGCGCATCACCTCGGCGAGGTTGCTCAGGTCGTTGGTCGCGCCGAACTCCGTCAGCAGTGGCGGGATGTGCATGATGTCCGCGTACAGGCTGGCGTTGGTGATCGTGAGGCCGTCCTCGAAGCGGCAGCCGATGTTCTTCTGCAGCACCGACTCGATGGCGCAGTAGTCGTGGAAGGTGAACCCGGTGCTCGGATCGACCACCCGGCCGACGTCGGTGTGGATGCCCTCGGCGAACAACGTGTTCGGCTCGTAGAACACCAACTTGGTCGGGTCGGCCGCGCGAATCGTCGGCACTACCTTGCGATAGAACACGGTCAGCTTGTGGTCCTGCAGCGGGCAGCCCAGGATCGGGTCGAAACATCCCTCCCAGATGAAGCCGGGCCACGGCTCGTTGAGCACCTCGTAGCCGAAAACCCCTGGGTTGCCGCGGAAGAACGACGCGACGTGCGCCCAGGCCCGCGCGTAGTGGTCCTGCAGCCCGATGCCGTCGGGCGCGGGGGCGTCGCTCCAGAAGGCGTGCCAGGCGTGCTCCTCGGCGGGGTTGAGGAAGTAGTTGCCGGGAAAGCCGAGTTGCGGGTTGGGCAGTCCCGCGGTCTGCACCGCCCACGCCGGCGCGCCCTCGCCCTGGAACGCCTCGTTGTAGAGGTCCTGATGGAAGTCGAGCAGGCTGACGATGCCGTGCGACGCCAGCGTCGCCACGGTCTGCGCGATCGAGGTGAGGTAGTTGTCGTCGTAGCTGAGCGGCTGGGGCTCCACCGCCGCCCAGATGACCCCGACCCGCATCGCGTTGAACCCGCTGGCTTGCAGGAAGGCCGCGTCGTCGTCGCCGAACCCGTCGGCCGACGGCTCGTACGGCGGCACCTTGTACACCTGGTTGAGCCCGTGCAGGATGACGACGCGCCCGTCGGTGTCGGTCAGCCACCGCCCGGCGTGCCCGAGCGGCAGCGTCGGCCCGGTGGCCGCGGCCACGGCGTGCGGCGGTGCGACGACCGAGGCCGCGTCGGTGGTCAGCGCGGCGATCAGCAGGCCGACGGCCACCACGCTGAGCGCGCGGGAAGGGCGCATTCGCATCGTGCCTCCGAAACACTTTCGCCAAACAGTGAGGCGTCATGGTCACCGCAGTGGCACGGCAGCGTCACGGTTCGCGCACAATGCGGCGCGCCTGCGCGGCCGCTGAAATTGCCGACGCCGCGGCCGCGCGCATCCCGGCCGCCGCCAGCTCGTCCGACACCGCGCGCAGCGCCGCCTCGTCGCCGGCGCTCAGCGCCCGCGCGTGGGCGAGCGCGAGCCTGCCCGCCGCGCAGTCGATTTCGCCGCACAGCCGGGCCAGTGCATCGACCGCGCGGGTGTCGCCGAGGCGGACGGCCTCGTGCCAGGCGCGCAGCGCCACCGCGGACTGCCCGCCGCGCTCGGCCGTGCGGGCGGCGTCGCGGGCGGCGGCCACCGCCCCGTGCGTATCGCGCATGACGGCCAGCCGCCACGCCCGCGCCACCCCGAGCTCCGCGCTGAACAGCGCCGACTTGGTTCCGTGCCGGGATTCCGCGCGGCTCAGGGCTTTTGCCGTCGCGGCGGTGTCGCCCTGCTGGGCCAGCGCGGTGGCCAGCAGCGTCAGCGACAGCGGTCCCCACGAGTAGCCGGTGCGTTCCAGGGTGGCGGCCGCGGGGCCGAGTAGCGCTGCGGCCCGGGCGAATTCGCCCTCGACGATCAGCACGTGGGAAAGCAGGACCTCGCCGATCGCGCGGCCGGGCTGCTGCAGCTCGGCGAAGTCGGTGAACTGCTGGGCCAGCTCGCGCGCGGCGTCGAGGCGGCCGGCCATCAGCAGCGCGGTGGTCTGGCCGAACCCGATCGTGAAGCGCAGCAGCCCGGGATGCTCGGCGGCCAGGGCGCGCCGCGCCAGCGGCTCGACGTCGCCGAAGCGGCCCTGCCGCGCCGCGCACAGCGCCGAGGCGCTGGCGGCCCAGGCCACCGCCTGGTCGTCGGCCCCCGGCGCGTGAAGCACCTCGCCGGCGACCTTGACCGCGTAGGCGACGTTGCCGGCGTTCATCGCGAAGGTGGCGCTCAGCGCGTCGAGGGTGAGGCGCGGCCCGGCGTCCGAGACCCGGCCCCGGATGGTCCGCAGGAACGCGGTGGCGCGCTCCGGTTCGCTGAGCATCCAGAACTGGTTGGCCGCGCGCAGCAGCGCCCAGTCCATGAGCGCCGGCTCGGCCAGCGCGGCGGAGTCGACCTCGGCCAGCACCGCGTCGGCCTCGCGGCCCCGGCCCTGCCACCCCAGCGCGTGGGCCAGCGCCAGCCGCGCCGCCAGGCCGCCGGTGCGCCGCAGCGCCGAGCGGGCCAGCCGCTCGCCGAGCGCGAGGTCGCCGAGCCGCAGCGCCTGCTGCGCGGCGGCCACGACGTCGGCGACGGGCTGCGGGGTGTCGCTGTCCAGCGCCAGCGACGCCAGCCGCAGCCGGTCGCTGAGGTGCTCCGACGGCCGCCGCGCCAGCGCCTCGACGACCCCGGTGCGCAGCCGCCGCGCGTCGTCGGCGCCGAGCGCCGCGCGCGCCCGCTCGGCGAACAGCGGGTGCGCGGTGTACACGACGGGGTCGCCGCCCCCGCGCTCCCGGGTCTCGGCCGCCCCCAGCTCCTCGGCCGCGCCGACCGCGCCGTCGCCGGCCAGGACGGTCAGGTCGGCCAGCGCCAGCGGCTCCGCGACGGCAAGGTAGTCGAGCACCGCGCGCGCCGGGGCGGGCAGCCCGGCGATGAACGCGTCCACCTCGCCAGGTGTGCTCGCGCCGCCGGGCGCCTCGACGTCGATGCGCGGCAGCAGGTCGTCGGTCCACAGCGCAGCGATGGCCTCGGGCGCGGCGTCAGCGCGGGCGGTGACGATCATCCGGGCGTCGCCGGCCAGGGCGAGCTGGTACACCAGGGTGGCGGACAGGACGTCGAGCTCGTGGGCGTCGTCGACGATCAGCAGCAGCTCGTCGTGCCCGGCGCTCAGCGACTCCCGGGCCGCACGCAACAGCGCCGCCGGCTTGCCGATCTCGGAGATCGCGACCAGGTGGCTGAACGCGCCGAACGGGACGGCGCGCTCGGTGGGGGTGCCGGTGACCCAGCGGACCAGCGTGTGCGCACCGTCGTAATCCTCGGCGGCCAGCCGGGCCAGCGTCGATTTGCCGCAGCCGTCGGGACCCAGGACGACGGCCCCCCGGCCGGCCACCAGGGCGTCGCCCAGCCGCTGCAGCGCCGCCTCGTGCTGGGGGACGTTCCAACGCATCGGCACCAGCGGGATTTTATTGCGCGCGGTGTGCGGCGCGCACCCCGCGTGGTCTACGTTTCGGGGTATGCCCACGCCCAGCGATCCCGCGCCGCCGTGGGCGGTGTGTGTGTACTGCGCGTCGGGCCCCGAGCATCCCGAATTGCTGGAGCTGGCTTCGGAACTCGGCGCGGCGATCGCCGAGCGCGGCTGGACGCTGGTCTGGGGCGGCGGCCGGGTCTCGGCGATGGGCGCGGTGGCCGGCGCGGTGCGCGCCCGTGGCGGGCGGACCGTCGGCGTCATCCCGCAGCACCTGATGCGCCTCGAGGTCGCCGACACCCGGGCCGACGAGCTGATCGTCACCGACACCATGCACGAACGCAAACAGGTCATGGAAAGCCGCGCCGACGCGTTTCTCGTGCTGCCCGGCGGCATCGGCACGCTGGACGAGCTGTTCGACGCCTGGACCACCGGTTCCCTCGGCGTGCACGACAAGCCCGTCGTCCTGCTGGACCCCTTCGGGCACTACGAGGGCCTGTGGCTGTGGCTGTGCGGGCTGCTCGACGGCGGATACATCACGCAAGCGGCGATGGACCGGTTGGTGCTGGTCGATAAGGTGGGGGCCGCAGTGGAGGCGTGCGCTCCCGCCTGAGGACCGGCGTCCGCGGGGGGATCACGGGAATAGGGGTACCAATTGTCCGATCACGACGGGGGAGCGCGCACCGCGGTCCGGCTGGCCGACATCGCGGCCCGGGTGCCGAGGGTGCTGGCCGACGTGCCGACGATCGTGCGCGGGACGCTGACCGGGCTGCTGGCCCAGCCGGGCTCGCACAAGTCGATCGGCACGGTGTTCGCCGAGCGGGCCGCCCGCTACGGTGACCGGGTCTTCCTGCGGTTCGGCGATCAGCAGCTGACCTACCGCGACGCCAACGCGGCCGCCAACCGGTATGCCTCGGTGCTGGCGGCGCGCGGCGTGGGCAGCGGCGACGTGGTCGCGATCATGCTGCGCAACTCGCCGCACGCGGTGCTGTCGATGCTGGCCGCGGTCAAGTGCGGTGCGGTCGCCGGCATGCTCAACTACCACCAGCGCGGCGAGGTGCTGGCCCACAGCCTGGGCCTGCTGGACGCCAAGGTCCTGGTCGCGGAGACCGATCTGGTCAGCGCCGTGGCCGAGTGCGGCGGCGCGGGCGCCACCGAGACGCTGACCGTCGAGGACCTGGAGCGATTCGCCGTCGGCGCGCCCGCGGCCAACCCGGCGTCGGCGTCGGCGGTGCGGGCACGCGACACCGCGTTCTACATCTTCACCTCGGGCACAACGGGTTTCCCCAAGGCCAGCGTGATGACGCATCGCCGGTGGCTGGCCGCCCTGGCCGCGTTCGGCGGGCTGGGGTTGCGGCTGAAAAGCTCCGACACGCTCTACAGCTGCCTGCCGCTGTACCACAACAACGCGCTGACGGTCGCGTTGTCGTCGGTGATCAACTCCGGGGCGGCGCTGGCGCTGGGCCGCTCGTTTTCGGCGTCGAAGTTCTGGGACGACGTGATCGCCTACGACGCCACGGCGTTCATCTACATCGGCGAGATCTGCCGCTACCTGCTCAACCAGCCGGCCAAACCGACCGACCGCGCGCACAAGATCCGGGTGATCGCCGGCAACGGGCTGCGCCCGGAGATCTGGGACGAGTTCACCAAGCGATTCGGGATCGCGCGGGTGTGTGAGTTCTACGCGTCCAGCGAGGGCAACACCGCGTTCATCAACATCTTCAACGTGCCGCGGACCACCGGCATCTCGCCGATGCCCCTTGCCTACGTGGAGTACGACCCCGACACCGGCGAGCCGCTGCGCGGCGCCGACGGGCGGGTGCGCAAGGTGCCGGCCGGCCAGCCCGGGCTGCTGCTCAGCCCGGTCAACAAGCTGCAGCCGTTCGACGGCTACACCGATAAGGAGTCGACCGAAAAGAAGTTGGTGCGCAACGCTTTTCGCGAGGGCGACTGCTGGTTCAACTCGGGCGACGTGATGAGTCCGCAGGGCATGGGGCACGCCGCGTTCGTCGACCGGCTCGGCGATACGTTCCGGTGGAAGGGCGAGAACGTGGCCACCACGCAGGTCGAGGCGGCGCTGGCCTCCGACGCGTCCGTCGAGGAGTGCACGGTGTTCGGCGTGGAGATCCCGCGCACCGGCGGGCGCGCCGGGATGGCCGCGGTCCAACTGCGCGAGGGCGCCGAGTTCGACGGGGCGTCTTTGGCCCGGGCGGTGTACGGCCAGCTGCCCGCCTACGCGTTGCCGCTGTTCGTGCGGGTGGTCAAGACGCTGGAGCACACGTCGACGTTCAAGAGCCGCAAGGTTGAGCTGCGCGAGCAGGGGTACGGCGCCGATGTCGAGGACCCGCTGTACGTGCTGGCCGGCCGCGACGAGGGCTACGTGCCGTACTACGACGGCTATCCCGAAGAGGTTGCGGGCGGTAAGCGGCCGAAGGGCTGAGATTTTGGGCGCCGAGACTGCGCTGAGAGCGTGTTTGCGCGCCCGGGGATAGCACTGGATGCAGTTTCGATGCGTCGGGCGGGGCAGTATGGACGCGTGCACTCGACGCTGTGCGGCCGCCCGGTCGCCGGGGATCGCCCGCTGATCATGGCGATCGTGAATCGCACCCCGGATTCGTTCTACGACCGGGGCGCGACCTTCAGCGACGAGGCCGCCCGCGACGCCGCGCACCGGGCCATCGCCGACGGCGCCGACGTCATCGACGTCGGCGGCGTCAAGGCGGGCCCCGGCGAGGCCGTCGACGAGGATACCGAGATCGCCCGGCTGGTGCCGTTCGTCGAATGGCTGCGCGGCGCCTACCCCGACCAGCTGATCAGCGTCGACACCTGGCGCTCGCGGGTGGCGAAGGTGGCCTGCGCCGCGGGCGCGGACCTGATCAACGACACCTGGGCCGGCGTCGACCCGGTCCTGCCCGAGGTGGCCGCCGAGTTCGGGGCGGGGCTGGTGTGTTCGCACACCGGCGGCGCGCTGCCGCGCACGCGGCCGTTCCGGGTCAGCTACGGGACCAGCACGCGCGGGGTCGTCGACGACGTCATCGGCCAGGTCACCGCCGCGGCGCAGCGGGCCGTCGCGGCCGGCGTGGCCCGCGACCGGGTCCTGATCGACCCCGCCCACGACTTCGGCAAGAACACATTCCACGGCCTGGCGCTGCTGCGCCACGTGGGCGATCTCGTCGAAACCGGCTGGCCGGTGCTGCTCGCTTTGAGCAACAAGGACTTCGTCGGGGAGACTCTGGGTGTGGAACTGACCGAACGGCTCGAGGGAACGCTGGCGGCCACCGCGCTGGCCGCGGCGGCCGGCGTCCGGATGTTCCGGGTGCACCAGGTCGCGGCCACCCGGCGGGTGCTGGAGATGGTGGCCGCGATCCAGGGCACCCGCCCGCCCGCGCGCACGGTGAGGGGACTCGCATGACCGAGCTGGTCGACCTTGCCGGTACGGGCGTCCTCGCCGCGCGGCCCGGCGACGTCTGGCTGTCCGACCGCAACTGGAGCCGTCCCGCCTGGACCGTCGGCGAACTCGAGGACGCGAAGGCCGGGCGGACGATCTCGGTGGTGCTGCCCGCCCTCAACGAGGAGGCCACCGTCGAGTCGGTGATCGACAGCATCTCCCCGCTGGTGGACGGCCTGGTCGACGAGCTGATCGTGCTGGACTCCGGCTCCACCGACGACACCGAGATCCGCGCCATCGCCGCCGGCGCCCGCGTCGTCAGCCGCGAACAGGCCCTGCCCGAGGTGCCCACCCGGCCCGGCAAGGGCGAGGCGCTGTGGCGCTCGCTCGCGGCCACCAGCGGCGACGTCGTCGTGTTCGTCGACTCCGACCTGATCAACCCGCACCCGATGTTCGTGCCGTGGCTGGTGGCGCCGCTGCTCACCGGTGACGGGATCCACCTGGTCAAAAGCTTCTACCGGCGGCCGCTGGCGGTCGGCGACGCGGGCGGCGGCGCCGGCGCCACCGGCGGCGGGCGGGTGACCGAGCTGGTGGCCCGGCCGCTGCTCGCGGCGCTGCGCCCCGAGCTCGGCGGCATCCTGCAGCCGCTCGGCGGCGAGTACGCGGCCAGCCGGGAGCTGCTGACCTCGCTGCCGTTCGCCCCGGGCTACGGCGTGGAGATCGGCCTGCTGGTGGACACCTTCGACCGGTTGGGGCTGGACGCGATCGCCCAGGTCAATCTCGGCGTGCGGGCGCATCGCAACCGGCCGCTGGCCGAGCTGGGCGCGATGAGCCGCCAGGTCATCGCGACGCTGTTGTCGCGCTGCGGGATTCCCGACTCCGGGGTCGGGCTGACCCAGTTCTTCGCCGACGGGCCGGCCGGCTACACCGCCCGGACCGCGCCGGTGTCGCTTCAGGACCGCCCGCCGATGAACGGCGTAAGGCCACGCTGACCGGAATGGCGGCGGTGTCGGCGCAATAGGGCAATATCGAACGCGTGGCGTTGGTGTTGCTGTACCTGGTGGTGCTGGTCCTGGTGGCGATCGTGCTGTTCGGCGCGGCCAGCCTGCTGTTCGGTCGCGGCGAGCAGCTGCCGCCGTTGCCGCGGGGGACGACGGCCACGGTGCTGCCCGCCTTCGGCGTGACCGGCGCCGACGTCGACGCCGTGAAGTTCACCCAGGTGCTGCGCGGCTACAAGACCAGCGAGGTGGACTGGGTGCTGGACCGGCTGGCCCGCGAGCTCGAGGCGCTACGCGGGCAGCTCGGTGCAGTGCACGCTGGTGCCGAGAACCAGACCGACGGAGACTCCGTGGAACCGGAGGACGCCGAGGAGCGTCAGGACACAGTGTGAGCGATGACGGGCTGATCCGGTGCGGCTGGGCGGGCATTCGGCCCGGGCCGGACTTTCAGATGTACCGCGACTACCACGACCAGGAATGGGGCCGCGAACTGCGCGACGGGGTGGCGTTGTTCGAGCGGATGAGCCTCGAGGCATTCCAGAGCGGGCTGTCGTGGCTGATCATCCTGCGCAAACGGGAGAACTTCCGGCGTGCCTTCGACGGGTTCGACATCGAGACCGTCGCCGGCTACACCGACGCCGACGCGGCGCGGCTGATGGCGGACGCGGGAATCGTGCGCAACCGGGCCAAGATCGACGCCACCATCGCCAACGCCCGCGCCGCCGCCGAGCTGGGGTCCGCGGCGGACCTGTCGACGCTGCTGTGGTCGTTCGCGCCGTCGTCGCGGCCCCGCCCCGCCGAGGCGTCCGAAATCCCCTCGGCCACAGACGAATCGAAGGCCATGGCCCGGGAGCTGAAACGGCGGGGGTTCCGCTTCGTCGGGCCGACCACCGCCTATGCGCTGATGCAGGCAACGGGCATGGTCGACGACCATCTGCGCGATTGCTGGGTGCCCGGGGCGGCCTGATCGGGCGCCAGAAGCGGGTCTTTGTATAACTGCCGACCCGGATAGGGAACAATGGGGGGGTGATTTGGCAGTCGACGCAGTCCGAATCTGGAGGGAGCACTCGATGGCGGCGATGAAGCCCCGTACCGGAGACGGTCCTTTGGAGGCGACCAAGGAGGGGCGCGGGATCGTGATGCGGGTACCGCTCGAGGGTGGTGGTCGGCTGGTCGTGGAGCTGACGCCCGACGAAGCCGCCGCCCTGGGCGACGAACTCAAGGGCGTCACCAGCTAACTGCGGCTCACGCGCGCACCTTCCGATAGATCTCGAGCGTCTGCTCGGCAACCTGCGCCCACGAGAAGTCCTCGACGCAGCGCTGGCGTCCCGCCTCGCCATAGCGCTTTGCCTTGTCGGGATCGGCGACCAACGCGTTGACCGCGTCGGCCAGCGCGGCCTCGAAACCGGCCGGATCGTCGGGCTCGTAATGCACCAGCGTCCCGGTGACGCCGTCGGCGACCGCCTCCGGGATCCCGCCGACGTCGGAGGCCACCACCGCCGTCGCGCACGCCGCCGCCTCCAGGTTCACGATCCCCAGCGGCTCATACATCGACGGGCATACGAAAACCGTTGCTGCCGATACTATTTCGCGTATCTCCGCGGTGGGCAGCATTTCCGGGATCCAGAACACCCCCGCCCGGCTGCGGGCCAGCGCCGCTATCGCGGCGCCGACCTCGTCGGCCAGCTCCGGGGTGTCGGGCGCGCCTGCACACAGCACCACCTGCACCCCGGGCGCGAACCGGTGCGCGGCCGCCACCAGGTGGGCGACCCCCTTCTGCCGGGTGATGCGCCCGACGAACGCCACGATGGGCCGTTGCGGATCGACGCCGAGTTCGGCCAGCACCGATCCGGTTTCCCCCGGGCCCGCGGGATGCCAGACGCCGGTGTCGACCCCGTTGCGGATGACGTGCACCAGGCTGGGATCCAGGGTCGGGTACACGCGCAGGATGTCCTCGCGCATCGCCGCGCTGACCGCGATCACGGCGCCGGCGGCCAGCACCGCGGTGTGCTCCACCCACGTCGACACCCGGTACCCGCCGCCGAGCTGTTCGGCCTTCCAGGGCCGCAGCGGCTCGAGCGAGTGCGCGGTCAGGACGTGCGGGATGTCGTAGAGCAACGCGGTCAGGTGCCCGGCCAGGCCGGTGTACCAGGTGTGCGAATGCACGACGTCGGCGGCCGACGCGACGTTGGCCATCATCAGGTCCGCCGAGAGCGCGGCCAGCGCCGGGTTGGCGCCGGGCATGCGCGGGTCGGGCTGCTGGGCGAAGGCGTCCGGGCGGGGCGCGCCGATGCAGTGCACGTCGACCGCGCACAGCCGGCGCAGCTGGGCGACGAGTTCGGTGACGTGTACCCCCGCTCCGCCGTAGACCTCGGGCGGGTACTCCCGGGTCATCATCGCCACGCGCATATCCGCACGGTAGTTCGGAGACGTGGCGGCGCGCGAGTGGGCCGTGGGCATAATGGAGTAATCGGGTCCTGGATCACGCCAAACACCTTGACTGACAATCCGTCAGCACAGCGGGCACGCCGGTTCCCGCTGGCAGCGGTTGGCGGCGGCCGATAGTTTGGAGCCATGAGGGAAGCGCCACACGTGCTGGGCATTGTCCTGGCCGGCGGTGAGGGCAAGCGGTTGTACCCCCTGACCGCGGACCGGGCCAAACCCGCCGTTCCCTTCGGGGGTGCCTACCGGCTGATCGATTTCGTGTTGTCGAATCTCGTCAACGCCCGCTATTTGCGGATCTGCGTTCTGACCCAATACAAGTCGCATTCGCTCGACCGACACATTTCGCAGAACTGGCGGCTGTCGGGCCTGGCCGGTGAATACATCACGCCGGTGCCGGCCCAGCAGCGCCTCGGCCCGCGGTGGTACACCGGCTCCGCCGACGCGATCTATCAGTCCCTCAACCTGATCTACGACGAAGACCCCGACTATCTCGTCGTTTTCGGCGCCGACCACGTCTACCGGATGGACCCCGAGCAGATGGTCCGCTACCACATCGACAGCGGGGCCGGCGCGACCGTGGCCGGCATCCGGGTGCCGCGCGCCGAGGCCTCGGCGTTCGGCTGCATCGACGCCGACGAGTCCGGCCGCATCCGCGATTTCGTGGAAAAGCCGGTGGATCCGCCGGCCACGCCCGGCGACCCCGCGTCGACGTTCGTGTCGATGGGCAACTACATCTTCACCACCAAGGTGCTCGTCGACGCGATCCGCGCCGACGCCGACGACGACCACTCCGATCACGACATGGGCGGCGACATCATCCCGCGGTTGGTGGACGACGGGATGGCCTCGGTCTACGACTTCTCCGACAACGAGGTGCCCGGCGCCACCGACCGCGACCGGGGCTACTGGCGTGACGTCGGAACGCTGGACGCGTTCTACGACGCGCACATGGACCTGGTGTCGGTGCATCCGGTGTTCAACCTCTACAACAAGCGCTGGCCGATCCGCGGCGAGTCGGAGAACCTGGCGCCGGCCAAGTTCGTCAACGGCGGCTCGGCCCAGGAGTCGGTGGTGGGCGCCGGCAGCATCATCTCGGCGGCCTCGGTGCGCAACTCGGTGCTGTCGTCGAACGTCGTCGTCGACGACGGCGCGATCGTGGAGGGCAGCGTGATCATGCCGGGCGCCCGCGTCGGCCGCGGCGCGGTGGTGCGCCACGCGATCCTGGACAAGAACGTCGTCGTGGGGCCCGGGGAGATGGTCGGCGTGGACCTGGAGAAGGACCGCGAGCGTTTCGCGATCAGCGCCGGGGGCGTGGTCGCCGTGGGCAAGGGCATCTGGATCTAGGGCGCGGGGGTCACCACACGTGGGGCACCAGCCGGTAGCGTACGCGCTGCGTGTACTCGCGGTAGCCGGGCAGCTCCTGGGCGAGCAACCGCTCCTCGTCGCGGATGCGCAGCACATGCACCGCGACGCCCGGCACGAGGAACAGCAGCCCCCAATACGAGCCGAGCGCGAGGGGTATGCCGGGCATCAGGAACATGTTGCCGACATACATCGGGTGCCGCACGTGCTTGTAGAGGCCGGTGGAGACCACCGTCTGACCAGACTCCACCGTGACCGTGGTTGCCGCGTAACCGTTTTGGATGACCACCAGCATCGCGATGCCGAGCCCCGTCGCCACCAGGACGTCGCCGAGCACCGACACCCACGCCGGCACCGACGACCACCCCATCCGATGGTCGAACGCGCTGAACACCACGACGCCGAACAGGGTCAAAAACGCCAAGGTGATCACCACCTTTTGCACCGGCCGGGTCTCGGCCATCGGGCCGCCGCGCATCCGGCGCTGCAGGGCCGCCGGGTTCGTCCGCAGCAGGTAGATGCTCGGGATGGTGGTGGCCACGGTGAACGTGGCGGCGAAAGCCCATGCCTGCCAATAGTTCAGCGTGCCCGCCGGCAGGAACAGCATCAACCCCAATCCGACGAGCCCGCACACCGACGACGTCGCGGCCTGCGCCCCGGTCCTCATAGCCGCAGATCCCTCCGTCGAAAGGCGATGGCCCCCAAGGTGATCAGTGCCGCGTCGATCGCCAGCAACCACAGCAGCGGTGCCGCGGTGAAGTCGGCGCCGACCCGGGGAATGTGGGCGAACGGTTCGAGGTCGAGCACCCACTGCGGAAACCGGGCCAGCGAGCCGATCAGGTAGATCGCGACGATGGCGACCAGCACCCCCCACGCCACCGGGGTGAACCGCGGCACCACGCCGAACACGCCGACCGTGACCGCGGCGAGCAGCCAGACGGCGGGCAGTTGGACCATTGCGGCGCCGACGACGATACCCAGCTTGCCGCCGACGTCACCGGCCGCGGCGCCGTAGACCAGCCCACCCGTCACTCCGGCGGCCAGCAGCGCGGCCGCGGGCCCGAGCAGCGCGGCGGCCAAATGGCTTGCCAGCCAGCGGGTCCGGGAGACCGCGCCGGCCAGCATCGGCTCGGCGTGTTGGCTTGTCTCCTCCTGGTGCAGCCGCAGGGTGAGCGAAATGGCGAACGCGGCGGCCGCCATGCCGATCATGGTGAAGGCCACCGCGATGAAGGCGTCCTCCAGTGCGCTGGTGCCGCCCATCCGCGCGACGATGTCGCGTGCGGTGGTGCCGTCACCGAGCTCGTCGCCGATGCCGTGCACGACGCTGCCCATCAGCAGGCCGTACAGGCACAGGCCCACGGTCCACAGCAGCAGCGCGCCGCGGTCGAGTCGCCACGTCAGCCCGTCGACACCGCGCAATCGCGTTCCGGCGGAGCCCGGTCCGGCGCGTTCGGCGATGAGCCCGGCGCCCACGTCGCGCCCGGCGAGCAGCCGGTAGGCCACCAGGGTGAGCGCGGCCGTCGTCACCAGATGCAGCAGCAGGACCCACCAGCGGTCACCCGCGTACGGCCGCACCTGCAGCGACCAGCCAAGCGGGGAGAGCCACGACAGCTTTCCGTCGCCGGCGTCGCCGACGGCGCGCAGGGTGAACGCGGTGCCCAGCGCGGCGAACGCGGCGCCGCGGGCGAACCGGGAGCTCGGCGAGAGCTGTGCGGTCACCGCGGCGACGGCGGTGAAGACCAGGCCCGAGCAGGCCAGCGCGGCGCCGAAAGCGAGCGACCCGCCGGCCGGGACGTCGGTGCCCAGCAAGCCGGCCGCGCCGATCGCGCCGGTGGCGATGGACGCTCCGAACGCCAGCAGCAGCGCCGCGCTGAGGGCGGCGTACCGGCCGACCGCGGTGGAGTCCATCAGTTCGGTGCGCCCGGTCTCCTCGTCGGCGCGGGTGTGGCGGATCACCGTCAGGATGACGGCCACCGCGATCAGCAGGTGGAACATCCCGGCCTTCCAAATGCCAACGGCCCCAAGGCTATCGTTGTAGACCTGCCCGTACAGGGCGCGCTGGGCGGGGCTGGCCATGATGGAGGCCGCGAATCCGGCGCGGTCGGCCTGGTGTGGGTAGACCTTTTCGATGCTGCCGACGTACACGGTGGCCAGCGGCACCGACAGCAGCAGCACCCACAGCGGCATCGACACCCGGTCGCGGCGCAGGTAGAACCGCAGCATCCCGAGCGTGCCGGAGAAGTTGGACGCGGCCCGCGGTTGCGCGGGGCGCGGCCTTTCCAGGGTCGCGGTGCTCATGCGGACACCTTGGTGGTCTCGGCGCCGTTGTAGTGGCGCAGGAAGAGCTCCTCGAGGGTCGGGGGCTGGCTGATGAGGCTGCGCACCCCGGCGTCGCCCAGGGTCCGGATGAGCTCGCCGAGGCTTTCGCTGTCGACCTGGGCGCGCAGCGTGTTGCCGTCGAAGCTGACGTCCTCGACACCCTTGATGCGGCTGAGATCGCCTGGGTCGCCGATCATTTCGGCCTTGATCGAGGTGCGGCTGAGGTGGCGCATCGACTCCAGCGTTCCGCTCTCGACGGTCCTGCCGGCGCGGATGATGGTCACCCGTTCGCACAGCGCCTCCGTCTCGGCCAGGATGTGGCTGGACAGCAACACCGTCGTGCCGCGGTCGCGGGCCTCGGCGACGCATTGCTGAAACACGTTCTCCATCAACGGGTCCAGGCCGCTGCTGGGCTCGTCGAGTAGGAGCAGCCGCGCGTGGGACGAGAAGGCCGAGATCAAGGAGACCTTTTGCCGGTTGCCCTTGGAGTAGGTGCGCGCCCTCTTGTGCGGGTCCAGGTCGAAGCGCTCGATGAGCTCGGCGCGGCGGCGTTCGTCGATGCCGCCGCGCATGCGGGCCAGCAGGTCGATCGTCTCGCCACCGGTCAGCGACGGCCACAGCGTCACATCGCCGGGCACGTAGGCGATGTCGCGGTGCAGCGCGACGGCGTCGGCCCACGGGTCGCCGCCGAGCAACCGCACGCTGCCGCCGTCGGCCCTCACCAGGCCCAGCAGGATGCGGATGGTCGTCGACTTCCCGGCCCCGTTGGGCCCCAGGAACCCGTGCACCTCGCCTTCGCGCACGGACAGGTCCAGGCCGTCCAGCGCCCGTACCGTCCCGAAGTTCTTTGTCAGGCCCCGGATTTCGATGGGCGCGCGGTGGTCAGTTGTCATGGGATTCTCCTTGATCATCGGCGGCCAAAAATGCGTCGTACATGGTGCGGTCGACCATGAGGCCTTCGGTGTAGATCTCCAGCGCGGGCAGCACCATCTCGTCGGCGTAGTCGCGCAGTACCGCGCGGATGTCCGTTGGGGTGTCGTGCATTTGCAGGTACAGCAGAAAACCGCCGCCCCCGGTGATGCCCAGGTAGCGGGCCCGGGCGCGCGGGTCGCGACTGGCCTTGATGGTGCCGGCCCGAACGCCCTCGTCGAGGTATTCCTCGGTGTTGTCGACCATCCTGCGCCACAATGTCGTCGCGAGCTGGCCGCCGGACTGCATGCTGCGCACCAGGTAGGCCATCAGCGGTGCGTAGTCCTCGATCTCGGCCAGCTGCGCGAACCACGTGGCCGGGTCCTTGGACTGCATCGCCTCGATTTTGGAGCTGCGGATCTCGGCGGCGATGTAGTCGTCGCAGGCGTTGCGCAGGCCGTCCTTGGAGCCGAAGTGGTGGATGACCAGCGCGGCGCTCACCCCCGCGGCCTCGGCGATGGCGCGCAACCCGATGCCGAACCCGTGCCGGCCGAACTGCTCGATGGCCGCGTCGCGGATCCGGGCGGCGGCGGTCAGGTCGGCTGAACGCATGTTCAGTAGACTAAACGCACGTTCAGGCCGGCGTCAAGGAGGCGTCGGCGCTTGGGCGGATTTCGCGTTCACCCTGCGCCTATGGCGTTGTCTTCTCGCATTTTGGCGCCATAGCCGCAGAGCCAATTGGCCAAAATTAGTCGCGGACCGCGGCCAGCAGGCCGTCGCCCAGCGGGACCAGCGCGGGCGTAAGGCGCTCGTCCTCGGCGATGAGCCGGGCGGCCTCGCGCACCGCGGTCACCTCGGCGTCGCGGGCGGCGGGATCGCCGGCCCGGCCGCCCAGCGCCGCGCGGTGCACCACGATCACACCGCCGGAGCGCAGCAGCCGCACGCCCTGCACGACGTAGTCCGGCTGGTCGATCGGGTCGGCGTCGATGAACACCAGGTCATAGGATTCGTCGGCGAGCCGGGTGAGCACCTCCTGGGCGCGGCCACCGATCAGCCGGGTGCGCGACGGCCCGACGCCCGCCTCGGAGAACGACTGCTTGGCCAACCGCAGATACTCGGGCTCGATGTCGATGGTGGTCAACACGCCGTCGTCGCCCATGCCGGACAACAACCACAGCCCGCTGACCCCCGCGCCGGTGCCGACCTCGGCGACGGCCTTGCCGCCGCTGAGCTTGACCAGCAGGCTCAACAGCGCGCCGACGGCGGGCGTCACAGCCCCTGCCCCGATCTCCTCCGCGCGCTCGCGGGCGGCGGCCAGCAACGCGTCCTCGGATATCGACGCCTCGGCGTGCGCGCACAGCGAGTCGGCCCGACTCGGTGCCGCCGGGGGTTCGGTGTCGGTGCCGTCCATGCCCCGCAGCGTATGCCAATTCGCCGCGCGGTCGGGCAGGCGCGCCTGATTCGGGCCGCGGCGACACGCCCGGCATCCGCGTAGCGAGCAAGCTCACTCGCGGCGAGGTTCGCCCTGATCAACCCGGGTAACGATCTGGTTTCTCAGCCAAACCTCAGTCTGCTCCTATGCCCCGCATACGCCGATGGGCGACGGTATGCGTATGGAGCGTGGAGGTCGGGGGACCGGGAATACAAATCACCGGAATGGGAATACGCACTGGCAGCTTCGCGTTGACGCCGACGAACTGCCAAACCTGGAGGATCCAATCACCACAGCGCTTTTGAGCCCGACGACCATGTCGCACCCGCAGGAGTGCCGCGACGACGAATGGGTGGAAACGACCGAAGAGCTGCAGGGCACCGCGGTGTTCGACGCAACGGGGGACAAGGCGACGATGCCGTCCTGGGACGAGCTGGTCCGCCAGCACGCCGACCGCGTCTACCGCCTGGCCTACCGGCTTTCGGGCAACCCGCAGGACGCCGAGGACCTGACCCAGGAGACGTTCATTCGGGTCTTCCGTTCGGTGCAGAACTACCAGCCGGGAACCTTCGAAGGCTGGCTGCACCGCATCACCACCAACCTGTTCCTCGACATGGTGCGCCGGCGCGCGCGCATCCGCATGGAGGCGCTGCCCGAGGACTACGACCGGGTGCCCGCCGACGAGCCCAATCCCGAGCAGATCTACCACGATTCGCGGCTGGGTCCAGACCTGCAGGCCGCGCTGGATTCGCTGCCGCCGGAGTTCCGTGCCGCGGTGGTGCTGTGCGATATCGAGGGGTTGTCGTACGAGGAGATCGGCGCCACCCTGGGCGTGAAGCTGGGCACCGTGCGCAGCCGCATCCATCGCGGACGCCAGGCGCTGCGCGACTACCTGGCCGCGCACCCCGAGCACGGCGAGCGCGCCGACGCGGCCCGGATCTGACACTTTCGGCGAGCTAACGGGGCCATTTCGGCCCGGCGTCGCGCTACATTCGAGGGATAAGTGTGCGACGAAGGGATTTGTCGATGGCCGACCGGGGAGAGGTGTTTCGCCGCGCGTTCTCCTGGCTGCCCGCACAGTTCGCGTCCCAGAGCGACGCGCCCGTCGGCGTGCCGCGCCGGTTCCGCTCCACCGAGCACCTGTCCATCGAGGCCGTCGCGGCGTTCGTCGACGGCGAGTTGCGGATGAACGCCCACCTGCGCGCCGCGCATCACCTGTCGCTGTGCCCGGAATGCGCGGCCGAGGTCGAGGATCAGGGCCGCGCGCGTGCGGCGCTGCGCGACTCGCGCCCGATCCACATCCCCAGCAACCTGCTGGGGATGCTGTCGGAAATTCCGCATCATCCGTCGGATGACGAGGCGACATCCGAGTTCGACGAGCGCGACCAGCGTAAGCGCCGCTAGCCGCCGCACCCGTGGATACTAGGGTGGACACGGACAACGGCCGTGCGCCCAAACCGGCCGGTAAGCGGCATGTTTCGAGGGGATGATGTGACCTCCGACGCCAATAACAGCGGCAACGACAACGGCGAGCGCCTGCCGCCGCGCCCCATCTCCCGGCCACCGGTCGACGCCGCCTCGCGTCAGATGTTCAGCCGCCCCGCCGGGCTGCGCGGCTCCTTCATCGCCGAGCGTGTCCGCCCGCGGAAGTACCGCGAGGAGGTCGAGTACGTACCCCACGAGCAACCGGCCGACCCCGTCCTCGGCGAGGCGTTCGGGCGGCCCGTCGGCACCGTGGAGTCGCTGCAGCGCCACCCGATCGACGCCGGTGCGCTGGCCGGCGAGAAGGACGGCGCCGAGGCCGAGGCCGCCGCCGACCCGTGGCGTGACCCCGCCGCCGGGGCCGCGCTGGGGACCCCGGCGGTGGCGCCGGCGGGACCGCACGGCGTGCCGGGCTACCGCGGCAAGCTCGGGGTCCGCGACGTGCTGTTCGGGCGCCACGTGTCCTACCTGGCGCTGGGCGTCCTGCTGGCGACCGCGCTGGTGATCGGCGCGATCGGCGGGGTGATCGGGCGCAAGACGGCCGAGGTCGTCGAGGCGTTCACCACCTCGAAGGTGACGTTGTCGACCAGCAACAACGGCGAATCACCGGCCGGCCGGTTCGCCAAGGTGGCGTCGGCGACGGCCAACTCGGTGGTGACCATCGAGTCCAAGAGCGACCAGGAGGGCATGCAGGGCTCCGGCGTCGTCATCGACGGACGCGGCTACATCGTCACCAACAACCACGTCATCTCCGAGGCGGCCAACAACCCCAGCCAGTTCAAGACGACGGTGGTGTTCAACGACGGCAAGGAGGTGCCGGCCAACCTGGTCGGCCGCGACCCCAAGACCGACCTGGCGGTGCTCAAGGTCGACAACGTCGACAACCTGAGCGTGGCCCAGCTCGGTGACTCCGACAAGATCCGCGTCGGCGACGAGGTGCTGGCCGCCGGCGCGCCGCTGGGCCTGCGCAGCACCGTGACCCATGGGATCGTCAGCGCGCTGCACCGGCCCGTCCCGCTGTCCGGCGAGGGCTCCGACACCGACACCGTCATCGACGCCGTGCAGACCGACGCCTCGATCAACCACGGCAACTCCGGCGGCCCGCTGATCGACATGAGTTCGCAGGTGATCGGCATCAACACCGCCGGCAAATCGCTGTCGGACAGCGCCAGCGGGCTGGGCTTCGCCATCCCGATCAACGAGGCCAAGCAGGTCGCGCAGACGCTGATCAAGGACGGCAAGATCGTGCACCCCACGCTGGGCGTCAGCACCCGCAGCGTGAGCAACGCGATCGCGGCCGGCGCCCAGGTCGCCAACGTGAAGGCGGGCAGCCCCGCGCAAAAGGGCGGGATCCTGGAGAACGACGTGATCGTCAAGGTCGGCAACCGCAAGGTCGCCGACGCCGACGAGTTCGTCGTCGCCGTGCGGCAGCTGACGATCGGGCAGGACGCCCCGATCGAGGTCGTCCGCGACGGCCGGCACGTCACGCTGACGGTGAAACCCGACGGGGATAAGGGCTAGATGTTCGCCAACGTCGGCTGGGGAGAAATGCTCGTCCTCGTGGTGGTCGGGCTGCTGGTCCTCGGCCCCGAGCGGCTCCCCGGCGCCATCCGCTGGAGCGCCACCGCGCTGCGCCAGGCCCGCGACTACCTGTCCGGCGTGACCAGCCAGCTGCGCGAGGACATCGGCCCCGAGTTCGACGACCTGCGCGGTCCCCTCTCGGAGCTGCAGAAGCTGCGCGGCATGACGCCGCGCGCCGCGCTGACCAAGCATTTGTTGGACGGCGACGACTCTTTCTTCACGGGCAACTTCGAGAAGCCGGTAAACGGCGCGGCGCCGAAGCCGGTGGCGCCCGGGCCTGCTTCGGGGCCGGCACCGTTCGACGCCGACGCGACGTAATCCTCGGGCGCGATCCTCGGGCGCGAGCGACCCCAAATGCACGCCCTGGACGGCGTGTCGGTGTACAGACACGGCCGCTCGCGGGTAGGGGGGTTAGTGCTTGGTCGGGTCGAGCCCCAGCGACACGCCCGCCAGGCCGCGCCGTCGCGAGGACAGGCTGTCGGCCACCCCGCGCAGTTCCTTGCCGGCGGGGGAGTCGGGCGCGCTCAATACGATCGGAACGCCGGAATCGCCGGCGGCGACCAGCGCCGGGTCCAGCGGGATCTGGCCCAGCAGCGGCACGTCGGCGCCGACCGCGCGCGACAACCGCTCGGCGACCTGCCGCCCGCCGCCCTCGCCGAACACCGCCAGCGTGCTGCCGTCGGGCAGCGTCAGCCCGGACATGTTCTCCACCACGCCGACGACGCGCTGGCGGGTTTGCAGCGCGATGCTGCCGGCGCGTTCGGCGACCTCGGCCGCGGCCTGCTGCGGCGTGGTCACCACCAGGATCTCCGCGCTGGGCAGCAGCTGCGCCAGCGAGATGGCGACGTCGCCGGTGCCGGGCGGCAGGTCGAGCAGCAGCACGTCCAGGTCGCCCCAGTAGACGTCGGACAAGAACTGCTGCAGCGCGCGGTGCAGCATCGGGCCGCGCCACACCACCGCGGTGTTGCCCTCGGTGAACTGCGCGATCGAGATGATCTTCACCTCGTGGGCGATGGGCGGCAGGATCATCGACTCGACCTGGGTGGGCCGGTCGGTGCTGCCCATCATCCGGGGCACGGAGTGGCCGTGGATGTCGGCGTCGAGTACGCCGACCGACAGGCCGCGCGCGGCCATCGCCGCAGCGAGATTGACTGTGACGCTTGACTTCCCGACGCCGCCCTTGCCCGACGCGACGGCGTACACCCGGGTCAGGGAGTTGGGTTGGGCGAACGGGATGACCGGCTCGCGGGCGTCCCCGCGCAGCTGCTTGCGCAACTCGGTGCGCTGCTCGTCGCTCATCACGTCGAGGGTGACCTTGACCGTGCCGGTGCCGGGGACGTCGGCGGCCACGGCGGTGACGCGCTCGCTGATTTCGGTCTTCTTCGGGCAGGCGGCGGTGGTCAGGTAGATCGCGACGTGCACGTCGCCGCTTGGTTCGACGTCGACGCTTTTGACCATCCCGAGTTCGGTGATGGGACGGCGCAATTCGGGGTCGATCACCTTCGCCAGTGCGGTGCGGATGGCGGCGCTCAGCTCGGCGGCATCATTGTTGGACATCGCCACCGAGTGTAGGCGTGCCCCGGGTGAGGCTCCTCAGCCGCCCGCCGGGCCCGGCCCCGCGGGCCGCGGAGCGCCGGCCGCCGGGGCCGGCGGCATCGGCGGGGGCGGGGCGAAGGCGGGCGGCGCGAAAGCCGGCGGCGGCGCGAACGCGGGTGGCGGCGGCGGGCTTTGCGGACCGATGCAGATCACGGTGCAGCCGGGCAACTGTGTGGGTGCCTGCTGCTGTTGCGGGGGCGTCATCCACGGGAACATCGGCTGCTGCTGCGCAACGGTGGGTTGCGTCCCGCTCAGGTCGAACAGCGGCGTGCGCGCGAACGGATCGTCGGTCGGCAGCCCGATGACGTTCATCGGCAGGCCGGGGCCCAGGCCCTCGGGGTTCTCGTCGTGCGCGTTGCCCAGCGGCGGCGGCGGCCCCGTCATCGGCGGCAGGTCGACCGGGACCACGCCGGTGGCGTATGCCGCGGCCCACCCCAGCACGTTCTGCGCGTAGGCCATCGAGTTGTTGTAGCGCAGGATCGCGGACATGACCTGTGCCGGGTCGCGCAGGTTGAGCCCGCCGCTGCACAGGTAGCGGGCGGCCGCGAGCGCGGAGTCGAACAGGTTCTGCGGGTCGGCGGTGCCGTCGCCCTTGCCGTCGACGGCGTAGCGCGCCCAGGTACCGGGCAGGAACTGCATCGGCCCCATGGCGCGCGCGTAGGTGGGACGGCTGCCGACGCTGCTCTGCAGGATGACCTCGTTGCCGGGCAGCGTGCCGTCCAGCGCCGGGCCGTAGATCGGGACGACCGCGGTGCCGCGCGCGTCGACGGCCCCGCCGCCCGCGTGGCCCGACTCGATGCGCCCGATGCCGGCGAGCAGGTTCCAGCTGAGCCCGCAGCCGGGCGCGACGGAGGCCATCTTCATCTCCGCGCTGCGGTATGCGGCCAGCGCGATCGACGGGATCCCCAGCGCGCCAGGGGCATTCACGATCATCGGCGGCGGCGGTGCGGACGGGGCGGCCTCGGCGATGTGGAACGCCGTCGGCGCGCGGTCGAGGGCGATGACCACCGGACCGGTGGTGTCGGGGACCGTCGGCGAGACCGCGGCGACCGGAAAAATGGCCGCGCTCACCGGCGCGACCTGGCTGTGGACCGGCGGGGCCTGCCCCGGAACGGCGGGCGCCGCGGCCCCGACCGCTCCGGCGAATATCAGGGGGCTGATCACGGCGACGCCGAATGCCGGGCTTCTCGTCATGCCGCTCAAGTGAAGTGCTCGCGGCCGGTCCGCCGCGGCGGCCGGGCGTGCACCCCAGCGTCCCCCAATGCGCACTCGACCGTCCTAAGGTCGGGAAACTACCTGCTTAGCTTCGTGAACCAGATCACAATACATAACCCCCGTGACGGGAGTGGCGCAATGGTGGATTTGATAATTAGCGGGATTTCTTAGCCGCCCGCTCCCCGTCGTCACCCGCACCCACGGCCTCCCCGTCCGCGCCTTCCGGCAGTAGCCCGGCCAGCATAGTGCGGATGTCCTCGAGCTCGTGACGCAGGTATTCGCGCGTCGCGACCTCGCCCACGGCCAGCCGCAGCGCCGCCAGCTCGCGGGCCAGGTATTCGGTGTCGGCCTTGGTCTGTGCGGCGCGGCGGCGGTCCTCGTCGAGCGCGACACGGTCGCGGTTCTCCTGGCGGTTCTGGGCCAGCAGGATCAGCGGCGCCGCGTAGGCGGCCTGCGTGGAGAAGGCCAGGTTGAGCAGGATGAACGGGTAGGGGTCCCAGCGCACCGCCACCGCGAACACGTTCAGCAAGATCCACAACACCACCGCGATCGTCTGCAACAGCAGGTAGCGGCCGGTGCCGAAGAACCGCGCGATGGACTCGGTGATCTGCCCGACGGCCTCGGGGTCCAGCCGCGGCGAGTACCTGCGCGACGTCCGGGGGGTGTACAGCCGTCGCGGCGCCGTGGTTTTGCTCACCCGGATCCCTCCAGTCGTCGTTCGATGCGGCCGGTGGTGTCCAGCTCCTGCGCGTCCCGGCGCCAGTCGTGCGGCAGCAGGTGGTCGAGCAGGTCGTCCACGGTGACCGCCCCCAGCAGATGGTTCTGGTCGTCGAGCACCGGCCCGCAGACCAGGTTGTAGGCGGCGAGGTAGCGGGTCACCGCGCCCAGCGGGGTCTCCGGCGTCAGGGTGAGCAGGTCGCTGTCGACGATCCCGCCGACCAGCTCGGCCGGCGCCTCGCGCAGCAGCCGCTGCAGCTGGACGACGCCCAGGTAGCGCCCCGTGGGGGTGGCCGTCGGCGGGCGCGCCACGAAGATCATCGACGACAGCGCCGGGGTGAGGTCGGGATCGCGGACGCGGGCCAGCGCCTCGGCGACCGAGGTGTCCGGGGTCAGCACCACCGGGTTGGAGGTCATCAGGCCGCCGGCGGTGTCGGGGGAGTGGGTGAGCAGCCGGCGCACCGGCTCGGACTCGTCGGGATCCATCCGCGTCAGCAGCATCTCGGCGTCGGTCGGATTCAGCACGCCGAGCAGGTCGGCGGCGTCGTCGGGATCCATCTCTTCGAGCACGTCGGCGGAGCGGTCGGTGCCCAGCTGGGAGAGCACGTCGGCCTGGTCCAACTCGGGCAGCTCCTGCAGGATGTCGGCCAGCCGCTCGTCGTTGAGGGCCTTGAGCACCTCGTAGCGGCGCTTGGGCGGCAGCCCGCGGATCGCGTCGGCCACGTCGACGGCCTTGCGGCCTTCGAACTGGTCGAGCAGCTGCGCCACCCCCTGGCCCGGCAGCGCCAGCGCCGACGGGGTCAGGCCCTGCACGTTGTGCCAGTCCACGACGTGCACGGGACCGCGCCGTCCCAGCCGCCGGTGGGTGCGCACGGCGACCCGGGTCACCAGCCAGTCGCGGGTGCGGATCTGCTCGATGCCCAGGTCGGTGATGACGACCTCGAGGCCGGCCAGCTCAGGAAGTTCGGGGTCGGCGACCTTGACCGGCGTGTCGAGCACCTGGCCCATCGCCAGCACCTCCCCGGGCCGCTGCTCGAAGTGGCGCAGCGACACGTTGCCGGTGTTGAGCGTCACCGCGTTGGGCTCGATCGCCGCCACGCGCAACATCGGGATGAAGATGCTGCGGCGCGTGGCCAGGTCGACGACCAGCCCCAGGACACGGGGCTGCTGGCGGACGATGCTGATGCTGATCACGACGTCGCGGACGCGGCCGAAGCTTTCGCCGAGCGGGCCCAGCACCAACATGCGCGGCAGCCGCGCGACGTAGACCCTGTTGACCGATCCCATAGGGAGAGCCTATTCAGCCGCCGTGCGGAAGGCAGTCTTGAGCTAGCGCGAATGGATGCTGAACATCGCGATGATCAAGAACACCACCAGGGTGCCGACGCCGATCACGATGCCGGCCACGGCCAGGCCGTAACCGTCCTGGCGCGTCTGCTTGATCTGGTTCAGCGCGATCACGCCCAGCACGATGGCCAGCGTCGAGCCGATGACGCACAACAGAAATCCGGTGAACGACGCGACAAACGAGGCGATCGCCAAGCTATTGGTCCCGGCCTGAACCGGGTAGCCCGGCGGCGGAGGGCCATACCCCGGCGGTGGGCCGTACGCGGGCGGCGGGCCGTAGGCGGGCGGGGGGCCGTAGGCGGGCGGCGGATTCCAGGGCGGTGTCCAGTCGTCCCGGCCGCCCTGCGGCGGGTGGGCCTCGTCGCCGAAGCCACCGCCGGGAGCTGACATGGATTCAACCTAACGCATGGGGTGCGGCCGACTCGGCCGCGAAATGACGGCCCGGAGGTGAGAAGATGGCCGAGGCGGAGGAGAGTGAGCAGCGATGACTAGTCCGTTCCAGCCGGGGCAGGTTCCCGGCGCCACGCCCCAGGGCCCCGCGGCCGGCCGGCGTGGCGTGCCGTCGTTGCCGACGCCGCCCAAGGGCTGGCCGGTCGGGTCGTATCCCACCTACGCCGAGGCGCAGCGCGCGGTCGACTACCTGTCCGAGCAGGAATTCCCGGTGCAGCAGGTGACCATCGTCGGCGTGGACCTCATGCAGGTCGAGCGCGTCACCGGCCGGCTGACGTGGCCGAAGGTGCTCGGCGGCGGCGTCCTCAGCGGGGCCTGGCTCGGCCTGTTCATCGGCTTGGTGCTCGGCTTCTTCAGCCCCAGCCCATGGGGGGCGCTGGTCACCGGCCTGGTCGCCGGGGTGTTCTTCGGCCTGATCACCTCGGCCGTCCCATACGCAATGGCCAAAGGCACAAGGGATTTCAGCTCGACGATGCAATTGGTGGCCGGCCGCTACGACGTGCTCTGCGATCCGCAAAACGCAGAGAAGGCGCGGGATCTGCTGGCGCGCCTGGCGATCTGAGTGACCGACGGTCCTGGGCGGGCGCGCCGGATGGGCGCAATCGCCCTGGTGCTGCTCACCGTCGCGCTGTCCGGGTGCGGGTCCGGCGGGAGCGGCGTGGTGGTCACCGTTTACACGCCGGCCACCGACGCGGCCACCTTCACCGCGCTCGCGGCGGAGTGCACGCGACAGTTTCGGGGACGTTTCGCCATCCGGCACGTGAGCCTGCCGCGGGGGCCCGGCGAGCAGCGGGTGCAGCTTGCGCGGCGGCTGAGCGCCCACGACCGCGGCCTGGACGTGATGGCGCTGGACGTGGTGTGGACCGCGGAGTTCGCCGAGGCGGGCTGGGCGCTGCCGCTGTCCGACGACCCGGCGGGGCGGGCCGAGGCCGACGCCCTCGCCGACACGCTGCCCGGCCCGCTCGCGACGGCCCGGTGGAAGCACCGACTGTACGGCGCGCCGGTGACGACCAACACCGAATCGCTATGGTACCGGCCGGATCTGGTGAGCCAACCGCCGGCGACGTGGGACGCCATGGTGGCCGAGGCCGCCAGGCTGCACGCCACCGGCGGGCCGGCGTGGATTGCCGTGCAGGCCAACCAGGGCGAGGGCCTGGTGGTGTGGTTCAACACGCTGTTGGTCAGCGCCGGGGGTCAGGTGCTCTCCGAGGACGGCCGGCAGGTCACGCTGACCGACACGCCCGACCACCGCGACGCCACCGTGCGCGCGCTGCGGATCCTCAAAGCCGTCGCCACCGCGCCGGGGGCCGACCCGTCGATCAGCCGGACCGACGAGGGCACCGCGCGGCTGGCGGTGGAGCAGGGTAGGGCCGCACTGGAGGTCAACTGGCCGTATGTGCTGGCGTCGCTGCTGGAGAACGCGGTGAAGGGCGGCGTGCCGTTTCTGCCGCTGAACCGCGACCCCGCGCTGGCCGGCGCCGTCAACGACGTCGGGACGTTCGCGCCCACCGACGAGCAGTTCCGCATCGCCTACGACGCCAGCCGGAGGGTGTTCGGCTTCGCGCCGTATCCCGGCGTGGCCCGGGACCGCCCGGCCAAGGTGACGATCGGCGGGCTGAACCTGGCGGTGGCCGGCACCACCCGTCACCGCGCCGAGGCGTTCGAGGCGGTGCGCTGCCTGCGCAGCGTGGCGAGCCAGAGGTACGTGTCGATTCAGGGCGGGCTGCCCGCGGTGCGCGCATCGCTGTATTCCGATCCGCAGTTTCAGGCCAAGTACCCGATGTGGGCGGTGATCCGCCGGCAGCTCACCGACGCCGCCGTGCGCCCGGCGACGCCGGTGTATCAGGCGCTGTCGCTGCGGCTGTCGTCGGCATTGAGCCCGATCACCCGGATCGACCCGGAGCGCACGGCCGACGAACTCGCCGCGCAGGCGCGCCAGGCCCTCGACGGCCGGGGGCTGTTGCCGTGACCGAACGGCGGCTCGCGTTTTTGCTCGTCGCGCCGGCGGCGACCCTGATGCTGGCGGTGACGGCATACCCGATCGGCTACGCGGTGTGGCTCAGCCTGCAGCGCAACAACTTTGCCACCCCGAATGACACCGCGTTCGTCGGGTTGGGTAACTACGTCACAATTTTGACCGACCGGTATTGGTGGACGGCGCTGGCGGTGACGCTGGGCATCACGGTGGTGTCGGTGGCGATCGAGTTCGCGCTCGGCCTGGCGCTGGCGCTGGTGATGCACCGCACGCTCGTCGGCAGGGGTTTGGTGCGCACCGCGGTGCTGATCCCGTACGGCATTGTCACCGTCGTCGCGTCGTACAGCTGGTACTACGCGTGGACGCCGGGGACCGGCTACCTGGCGAATTTGTTGCCCGCTTCGAGCGCGCCGCTGACGCAACAGATTCCGTCGCTGGGCATCGTGGTGCTCGCCGAGGTCTGGAAGACGACGCCGTTCATGTCGCTGCTGCTGCTGGCGGGGCTGGCGCTGGTGCCCGAGGACCTGATGAAGGCCGCCCACGTCGACGGGGCGGGCGCCTGGCGGCGGCTGACCCGGGTCATCCTGCCGATCATCAAGCCGGCCGTGGTGGTGGCGCTGCTGTTCCGGACGCTGGACGCCTTCCGCATCTTCGACAACATCTACGTGCTGACCGACGGCGCCAACAACACCGACTCGGTGTCGATCCTGGGCTACGACAACCTGTTCAAGGGCTTCAACGTGGGCCTGGGTTCGGCGATCAGCGTGCTGATCTTCCTGTGTGTGGGGGTGATCGCGTTGGTCTACATCAAGGTGTTCGGCGCGTCTCAACCAGGATCAGCGCCCGGCGGTGCGGCCGAATGAACGGGCGACGGGTTGCGTTCTGGGCCGTGGTCGACGCTCTTGTCGTGGTTTACGCGCTGCTTCCGGTGGCCTGGATTGTGTCGCTCTCGCTCAAACCGGCGTCAATGGTCAAGGACGGCAGGCTGATTCCGTCGTCGGTGACGCTGGAGAACTATCGCGGCATCTTCCGGGGCGAGTTCTTCAGCTCGGCGCTGGTCAATTCCGTCGGGATCGGGCTGATCACCACCGCGATCGCGGTGGTCCTCGGCGCGATGGCGGCCTATGCGATCGCCCGGCTGGACTTTCCGGGCAAGCGGCTGCTGATCGGGGCCGCCTTGCTGATCGCCATGTTCCCGGCCATCTCGCTCGTCACACCGTTGTTCGACATCGAGCGCGTTATCGGGCTGTTCGACACGTGGCCCGGCCTGATCCTGCCCTACATCACTTTCGCGCTGCCCCTGGCCATTTACACGTTGTCGGCCTTCTTCCGCGAGATCCCGTGGGATTTGGAGAAGGCGGCCAAGGTGGACGGCGCCACGCCGGGTCAGGCCTTCCGCATGGTGATCGTGCCGCTGGCGGCACCCGGGCTGGTGACCGCGGCGATCCTGGTGTTCATCTTCGCCTGGAACGACCTGCTGCTGGCGCTGTCGCTGACCGCCACCGAGGCCGCGATCACCGCACCGGTGGCGATCGCGAACTTCAGCGGCAGTTCGCAGTTCGAGGAGCCCACCGGATCGATCGCGGCCGGCGCCGTGGTGATTACCGTCCCGATCATCGTTTTTGTTCTAATTTTCCAACGACGGATTGTCGCCGGGTTGACCTCTGGCGCTGTGAAGGGATAGCGCGATGGCCGAGATTGTCTTGGAGCACGTCAGCAAGAGCTACGCCGACGGCTCCCCCGCGGTGCGCGACCTCAACCTCGCCATCGGCGACGGCGAGTTTTTGATCCTGGTCGGGCCCTCCGGCTGCGGCAAGACCACCACGCTGAATATGATTGCCGGGCTTGAGGATATCTCGTCGGGCGAGCTGCGCATCGACGGCGTGCGGGTGAACGACAAGGCGCCCAAGGACCGCGACATCGCGATGGTCTTCCAGTCGTATGCCTTGTACCCGCACATGACCGTGCGGCAGAACATCGCGTTCCCGCTTACGCTGGCCAAGATGAAGAAGGCCGCGATCGCGCAGAAGGTCGCCGAGACGGCGAAAACCCTAGACCTGACCGAGCTTTTGGACCGCAAGCCCGCCCAATTGTCGGGCGGGCAGCGGCAGCGGGTCGCGATGGGCCGGGCGATCGTGCGCCAGCCCAAGGCGTTTTTGATGGACGAGCCGCTGTCCAACCTGGACGCCAAGCTGCGGGTGCAGATGCGCGGCGAGATCGCCCGGTTGCAGCGCAGGCTGGGCACCACCACCGTCTACGTCACCCACGATCAGACCGAGGCCATGACGCTGGGCGACCGGGTGGTAGTGATGCACGGCGGTGTGGCGCAGCAAATCGGCACGCCCGAAGAGCTTTACGAGCGGCCGGCCAACCTGTTCGTCGCGGGCTTCATCGGCTCGCCGGCGATGAACTTCTTCCCCGCGACCCTGACGTCTTTCGGGCTGACGCTGCCCTTCGGCGAGGTGACGCTGGCGCCCGAGGTGTGTCAGGTGATCGAGCGGCACCCCAAACCCGCGGCCGGCGTTATTGTCGGGGTGCGTCCCGAGCACCTGGCCGACGCCGCGCTGATCGACGGCTATACGCGCATCGGGGCCCTGACGTTCCAGGCGAAGGTCGAGTTGGTCGAGTCGCTCGGCGCCGACAAGTACGTCTACTTCGCCACGGCGGGCCCGGCCGTGCACGCCGCACAGCTGGACGAGCTGGAGGCCGAGGGTGAGATGCACGAAAACCGGTTCGTGGCAAGGGTTCCCGCCGAGTCCCGGGCTTCGCTGGGACAGTCGATCGAGCTGGCGCTGGACACGTCGAAGGTGGCGGTGTTCGACGCCGCCTCCGGGGCGAACATGACCGTCGCGCCGTGACCGCGATCGTGGACCGCGTGCGCGCGCACCTGGTCGGGCACTATGGGGGGCGGCCGGATTCGGCGAGCGTGACGTTTCTGGGCGTCGAACCGATCGAGGTGGCGCGATTCGTTGTGGGCACGCTGGCGCACTACGTGTCGCTGGGCTGTGCGCGTCAACCCATGGTCGATCCGGCCGAGTTGATCGCCGACCCGCTGCGTGGCCCGCGCGCCGAAGTCGTGCTGCGGCTGCGTAACCCGGGCCCGTTGGCCGGGCTGGTGCGCGGTTTGGCGATCGTCGCGGCCACGCCCGCCGTGGAGGGAACGGTGCTGGTGCCCGACGCGCTGATCGACCTCGGCGCGCCGCTGTGGGCGGGCGCGCCGTTCACCGCGGTGCTGCTGGGGCATTGCGACATCCCGGAGTTGCCGCTGGACCCGCCCGCCGACCCGGTGACATTTTTATCGGCGACGCCGATCACCGCGACCGAGGCCGCCTGGGTGCGGCTCAAGGGCGTCGACGCGATGCGCCAGGCGTGGGAGACCGACGGCGTCGACGTGCTGGACCCCAAACGCCCCGCCGCGCAACCACGCTGAGGCCTGCTGGCTGTTCGCCGAGCGTGCTCTCATGGCGAGAATCTGGCCGCTTTTCCGCTTTTTTCCGCCACAGTTTCACGCTCGGCGAAGGGGGAGGGGCGGGTGGGGGCGCTCGGCGAAGGGGGGAGGGGCCGGCGAGCCTAGAGCCAGTTGCGGTTGCGGAATTGGAAGTACAGCACCAGGCACACCACGGCCATGGCGGCCATCACCGCCGGGTAGCCCCACGTCCAGTTCAGCTCCGGCATGAAATGAAAGTTCATCCCGTAGATGGCGGCCACCATGGTGGGAACCGCCAGGATGCCGGCCCAGGCCGCCATCTTGCGCATGTCGTTGTTCTGCTGCATGCCGACGCGGGCCAGCGCGGCCTGCACCAGCGAGTTGAGCATGTCGTCGTAGCTGGCGATCTGGTCGGCCGCCTCGGTGTGGTGGTCGGTGACGTCGCGGAAGTAGCGCCGCACCTCCTTCGAGACGAGGTCCTTGTACTCGGTCTGTATGCGCCCGAACGCAACGCCCAACGGGTTGACGCACCGGCGCAGCTCGACGACCTCGCGCTTGAGCAGGTAGATCGGTTCGACGTCGATCTTGCGGCCGGGCGAAAACGCCACCTCCTCGATGGCGTCGATGTCGTTTTCCATCAGGCCGGTCACCTCGAGGTAGTGGTCCACCACGCAGTCGGCGATGGCGTGCATCACCGCGGCCGGGCCCAGCCGCAGCTGGTCGGGGTCGGCCTCCATGTGCTTGCGCACGTCGGCCAGGCCGCCGTGCTCGCCGTGGCGGACGGTGACCACGAAATCCTTGTCGACGAAGACCATCACCTCGCCGGTCTCGACGATCTCGCGGGCCAGCGCGACGGACTCGTGCGGCACATAGTTGACGGTCTTGAGCACCAGGAACAGCGTGTCGTCGTAGCGCTCCAGCTTGGGCCGCTGGTGGGCGTGCACGGCGTCCTCGACGGCCAGCGGGTGCAGGCCGAAGACGTCGGCCACCTCCTGCATGTGGGTTTCGTCGGGCTCGTGCAGCCCGATCCAGACGAATCCCTGCTGGCCTCCGGTGGCCTCGATCTCGCGCACCTTGCCGCGCGCCGCGGCGTAGCCGAAGGTGCCGGGCAGCCGCCGGCCGTCGACGTAGACGGCGCAGTCGACCAACGCGGGCTGGGCAGCGGGGTCAGTGGGATGGGCGTCGGGCACGGGACGCGGCTTGGCGACCGGTCGCAGCGCTTCCGGCAGTGCGTCGAACCCGGGAAACACGGTGCATCATGCTACGCGTCGGGCCTGGTAGCGGACCGCGATCCGGCACGCGGCGCGGGTGCGCTAGTTTCGAGCTGATCCGAAAACCACAAGGAGTAAGACGACGTGAGCGCAAGTCCTCTCAAGGTTGCCGTCACCGGCGCCGCCGGCCAGATCGGCTACAGCCTGTTGTTCCGCCTGGCCAGCGGCTCGCTGCTGGGCCCGGACCGCCCGATCGAGCTGCGCCTGCTGGAGATCGAGCCCGCGCTCAAGGCGCTCGAGGGCGTGGTGATGGAGCTCGACGACTGCGCCTTCCCGCTGCTGTCCGGCGTCGAGATCGGCGCCGACCCGAACAAGATCTTCGACGGCGTGAACCTCGCCCTGCTCGTCGGCGCCCGCCCCCGCGGCCCGGGCATGGAGCGCGGCGACCTGCTCGAGGCCAACGGCGCGATCTTCACCGCCCAGGGCAAGGCGCTCAACTCGGTGGCCGCCGACGACGTGCGCGTCGGCGTGACCGGCAACCCGGCCAACACCAACGCGCTGATCGCGATGAGCAACGCCCCCGACATCCCGCGTGAGCGGTTCTCGGCGCTGACCCGCCTGGACCACAACCGCGCGATCACCCAGCTGGCGCGCAAGACCGGCGCCAAGGTCACCGACATCAAGAAGATGACGATCTGGGGCAACCACTCGGCCACCCAGTACCCCGACATCTTCCACGCCGAGGTCGGCGGCAAGAACGCCGCCGAGGCCGTGGGCGACCAGGCGTGGATCGAGAACGACTTCATCCCGACCGTCGCCAAGCGCGGCGCGGCGATCATCGACGCGCGCGGCGCCTCCTCGGCCGCCTCGGCCGCGTCGGCGACCATCGACGCGGCCCGCTCCTGGCTGCTGGGCAGCCCGGCCGGCGACTGGGTGTCGATGGCGGTCTACTCCGACGGCTCCTACGGCGTGCCGGAGGGTCTGATCTCGTCGTTCCCGGTGACCACCAAGGACGGCAACTGGTCGATCGTGCAGGGGCTCGAGATCGACGAGTTCTCCCGCGGCCGCATCGACAAGTCGACCGCCGAGCTGGCCGACGAGCGCAAGGCCGTCACCGAGCTCGGCTTGATCTGACGCGCAAATTAGGCCTACTAACCGGTAGTCAGTACCCTGATTCCGTGCCAGAAACCGCGCATCCACAGGTCGCCATCGGAGACGACGAGATCTTCGAGGCGCACGTAGGCGGCAAGCTCTCGGTGGCGCTGCAGTCCCCGCTGGACACCCAGCGCGCCCTGTCGATCGCCTACACCCCGGGCGTGGCGCAGGTCAGCCGCGCGATCGCCGCCGATCGCACCCTGGCCGCCCGCTACACCTGGTCGAACCGGCTGGTGGCCGTCGTCAGCGACGGCAGCGCCGTGCTCGGGCTGGGTGACATCGGGCCCGAGGCGTCGCTGCCGGTGATGGAGGGCAAGTGCGCCCTGTTCCAGGCGTACGGCGGGCTGAACGCGATCCCGATCGTGCTGGACACCAAGGATCCCGACGAGATCGTCGAGACCCTGGTGCGGCTGCGGCCGACGTTCGGCGCGGTCAACCTCGAGGACATCTCCGCCCCGCGCTGCTTCGAGATCGAGCGCCGCGCCATCGAGGCCCTGGACTGCCCGGTGATGCACGACGACCAGCACGGCACCGCGATCGTCGTGCTGGCCGCCCTGATGGGCGCTTCCAAGCTGCTCGGCCGCGACATGTCCTCGCTGCGCGTGGTGGTCTCCGGCGCCGGCGCCGCGGGTGTCGCATGCACGAAACTCCTTCTGACGATGGGGGTTTCGGACATCACGGTGCTCGACTCGCGCGGCATCCTGCACGCCGGGCGCGACGACATGAACGTCGTCAAGACCGACCTGGCCCGGTGCACGAACCCCGACGGGCTGACCGGCGGAATGGTCGAGGCGCTCGAGGGCGCCGAGGTGTTCCTCGGGCTGTCGGGCGGCGTGGTGCCCGAGGAGCTGATCGCCACCATGGCGCCCGGCGGGATCGTGTTCGCGCTGAGCAACCCCGACCCGGAGATCCACCCCGACGTCGCTTCGAAGTACGCGGCCGTCGTCGCCACCGGCCGCAGCGACTTCTGCAACCAGATCAACAACGTGCTGGCGTTCCCCGGCGTGTTCCGCGGCGCGCTGGACGCCGGGGCGCGGCGGATCACCGAGAAGATGATGGTGTCCGCGGCCGAGGCGATCTTCTCCGTCGTCAGCGACGACCTCGCCGTCGACCGGATCGTGCCCAGCCCGCTGGACGCGCGCGTCGGGGAGGCGGTCGCCGCCGCCGTCGCGATCGCCGCCGACGCCTCCGTGTGAGCAGGCTGGTTTTAGCCCTGCTGGCCGCGCTGCTCGCGGTGGCCGGCTGCGGATCGGGCCGTCCCGCCGCGGAATTGGTGGTCGGCGCACGGCCCGAGTTGGCGCTGCTGGCCGGCGTCTACGCGGCGGCGCTGCGGTCCTACGGTTTCCCGGCGCGGCCCGAGACCGCCGCCGACCCGCTCGCCGGGCTGGACTCCGGCGCCGTCACCGTCGTCCCCGCCTTCACCGGCCGCACGCTGGCCCGCGTGCAGCCCGGCTCGACCGCGTTGGGCGACGCGCAGGTCTACCGCGCGATGATCGCGGCGCTGCCCGAGGGCGTGCTGGCCGGCGACTACACCACCGCGGCCGAGGACAAACCCGTGCTGCTGGTCACGCAGGCCACCGCCCGCGCGTGGGGCGGGCACGACCTGAGCTTGCTGGCGCAGCATTGCGACGGGTCGACGGTCGGGGCGGTTGCCGGTTTTGACGCGCCCGCGTCGGTGGGCTCCTGCCGGTTAGTGCCGCGCGAATTTAGTTCTGGCGCGGCGGTTTTCGACGCCGTGCGGGCCGGCGCGCTGACGGCGGGGTGGACCACCACCGCCGACCCCGACAGCCCCGCCGACCTGGTGGCGCTGGCCGACGGCAAGCCCGCGCTGATCCGCGCGGAGAACGTGGTGCCGCTGTATCGGCGCAACGCGCTGAGCGATCGGCAGCTGCTGGCGATCAACGAGGTGGCCGGCGTGCTGGACACCGCGGCGCTGGCCGACATGCGCCGGCAGGTGGCCGCCGGCGCCGACCCGCAGGCGGTGGCCGGCGGGTGGCTCGCCGAGCACCCGCTGGGGCGCTGAGTTTCGCGCATCGAAACTGCGCCCAGAGCGTGCTTCGACGCCTTTTGGGCGCGCTGAGCGCAGTCTCGGCGAAGAGGGTGGGCGTCAGGTCTTCGGCAGCAGGCGGCCCATCACGGGCCCGAAGAGCTGCTGATAGTAAGGCCCCGCCATACGCACCATCAGGTCCAGCAGCTTGGCGTCGGTGCCGACGAGCACCCGGGCCTTCTTCTTGCGGACGGCCTCCAGGATGATCTTGGCGGCCTTTTCCGGGCTGGTCCGGGCGAGCCGCTTGTCGAACAGCTTGGCCAGTTGCTCGGGGTCGAGGCCGTCGGCGGCGGTGGCGTTGCGCGCGATCGCGGTCTTGATGCCGCCGGGGTGCACCGTGGTCACCGCGACGGGGTGGTGGGCCAGCACCATCTCCTGGCGCAGGGCCTCGGTGAAGCCGCGCACGGCGAACTTGGCCGCGTTGTAGGCCGCCTGCCCCGGCACCGAGAACAGCCCGAACACGCTCGAGACGTTGACGACGTGGCCGTCGCCGGAGGCGATGAGGTGCGGCAGGAATGCCTTGGTGCCGTTGACGACGCCCCAGAAGTCGACGTCGATCACCCGCTCGATGTCCTTGAACTGGCTGACCTCGATGTCGCCGGTGAACGCGATGCCGGCGTTGTTGTAGATCTGGTTGACCTTGCCGAAGTGCTCGGCGACCTGGTCGGCGTAGGCCAGGAAGGCCTCGCGCTCGGTGACGTTGAGCCGGTCGGCTTTGACGTCCGCGCCGATCGCCTTCAGCTTCTCCTCGGTCTGCGCCAGGCCTTCGGCGTCGACGTCGCTGATCGCCACCTTGGCGCCCGAGCGGCCCAATTCGATGGCCAGCGCCTGCCCGATGCCCGATCCCGCGCCGGTGACCACCGCGACCTTGCCCGCGAACCCCTGCATGAGCGCCCTCCTGTCGGTCGGTCCTCGTCGAGGCTAGCCGGTACCCGGGGTATCGGGCGCAAGGGGGGAGAGCGTCGGCGATATTCCCGCCCGGCGGCGGGCCGATCTGGGATGCTTCGGAGCGTCCGGCGATCCGACCCCTGGAGGCTGCGCTGCAATGAAACAAGATCCACGCGCCGACGTCGTCTCCCAACAGTACGAGCGGTGGCGCTACCCGCAGCCCATCACGGACCTCACGCAGCTGCCCGACGGCATCTGGCACTGGTACGACCCCATGCACTTTCACCGAAACCTGTGGCCGGACCGGGATTACCAGCCCGACCTCGACATCCTCATCGCGGGCTGCGGCACCAACCAGGCGGCGGTCTTCGCGCACCGGAACCCCGGTGCGAAGGTGGTGGGCATCGACATCAGCCGGCCGTCACTGGACCACCAGCAATACCTCAAGGACAAGCACGGCCTGTGGAACCTGGAGCTGCACCTGCTGCCGATCGAGGAAGTGGGTTCGCTGGGCCTGGACTTCGATCTGATCGTCTCGACCGGCGTCCTGCACCACATGGCCGATCCGTTGGTGGGGATGAAGGCGCTCGGCTCGTGTTTGCGCAAGGACGGCGCGATCGGGCTGACGCTCTACGCCAAATACGGGCGCGTGGGCGTGGAGATGCTGCAATCGATCTTTCGCGACCTGGGGCTGCGCCAGGACGAGGCGTCGGTGGAGATCGTCAAAGAGCTGATGGCGCTGCTGCCGGCGGATCATCACATCCAGAGCTACCTGCGGATCGAGGGAGCCGAGCTGCGCTACGACGGCGCCGTCGTCGACACCTTCCTGCACGGCCGCGACCGCAGCTACGACGTCGACGACTGCATCGACCTGGTCACCTCGGCCGGACTGGTTTTCCAGGGCTGGCTGCTCAATGCGCCGTATTACCCGCATGATTCGTTCGCGCCGGGGACCGGCCTCAACCGCGCCGTGAATGCGTTGCCGGAGCGCCAGATCTGGTCGGTGATGGAGCGGGTGCACACGTTCGCCGGCTGTCACTTCTTCATGGCGTGCCGCCCCGAGCGGCCGAAAGAGAGCTACACGATTGACTTTTCGGCCGATGGCTGTCTGGACTACGTGCCGATGTATCGCATGCGCTGCGGGCTGTCCGGCAGCGAGATCTTCCGCGTGGATTGGCGCATGGCGCTCAACGCGGCGCAACTGCCGTTCGTGCAACACGTCGACGGCCGCCGCACGATCCGCGAGATCGCCGAAGCCGTGGCTTTAAGCGGCGCGTCGCCGCAGGCCGGCCTGGCCGACGTAGCTGGGTTCGCCCGCAAGCTGTTTCAGTCGCTGTGGCGGCTGGACTTCCTCGCGATGGGGCTGCCGGCCGTTTAGCGGAACGCCGTGTCGAGGATCTCCTGCTGCTCGACGGCGTGCACCTTCGACGAACCTGACGACGGCGCCGACATCGCCCGGCGCGAGATGCGCTTGAGCCCAACCAGCTTGTCGGGCAACAGCTCCGGCAGCTCGAGGCCGAACCGCGGCCAGGCGCCCTGGTTGGCCGGCTCCTCCTGGACCCAGAAGAACTCCTCGGCGCCCGGGTAGCGGTCCAGCGTCTCGTTGAGCCGGCGCTTGGGCAGCGGGGCGAGCTGCTCGATGCGCACGATCGCGACGTCCTCACGGTTGTCCTTGGCCTTGCGGGCGGCCAGCTCGTAGTAGATCTTGCCGCTGGTCAACAGGATCCGCCGGACCTTGCTCCGGTCGCCGATGCCGTCCTCGTAGGCGGGCTCCTCGAGCACCGAGCGGAACTTGATCTCGGTGAAGTCCTTGATGTCGCTGACCACGGCCTTGTTGCGCAGCATGGACTTCGGCGTGAACACGATCAGCGGGCGCTGGATGCCGTCCATGGCGTGGCGGCGCAGCAGGTGGAAGTAGTTGGACGGCGTCGAGGGCATCGCGACCGTCATCGAACCCTCGGCCCACAGCTGCAGGAAGCGCTCGATGCGGGCCGAGGTGTGGTCGGGGCCCTGGCCCTCGTGCCCGTGCGGCAGCAGCAGCACCACGTTGGACAGCTGGCCCCACTTGGCCTCGCCGGAGCTGATGAACTCGTCGATGATCGACTGCGCGCCGTTGACGAAGTCGCCGAATTGGGCCTCCCACAACACAAGTGCGTCCGGGTTGCCCACGGTGTAGCCGTACTCGAAGCCGACGGCGGCGTACTCCGACAGCGGCGAGTCGTAGACCAGGAACTTACCTCCGGTGGGGCTGCCGTCGAGGTTGGTCGCCAGCAGCTGCAGCGGGGTGAACTCCGCGCCGGTGTTGCGGTCGATGATCACCGAATGCCGTTGGGAGAAGGTGCCGCGCCTGGTGTCCTGCCCCGACAGCCGCACCAGCTTGCCCTCGGACACCAGCGAACCCAGCGCCAGCAATTCACCGAACGCCCAGTCGATCTTGCCCTCGTAGGCCATCTCCCGGCGCCGGTCGAGCACCGGCTGCACGCGCGGGTGCACGGTGAACCCGTCGGGCACGTCGAGGAACGCGTCGCCGATGCGGGCCAGCAGCGACTTGTCCACGGCCGTCGACAGTCCCGCCGGAACCTGCTGGTCGGCCTCGACCGACTCGCTGGGCTGCACGCCGTGCTTTTCCAGCTCACGGACCTCGTTGAACACCCGCTCCAGCTGGCCCTGGTAGTCGCGCAGGGCGTCCTCGGCCTCCTTCAGCGAGATGTCACCGCGGCCGATCAGGGCCTCGGTGTAGCTCTTGCGGGCCCCGCGCTTGGTGTCGACGACGTCGTACATGTACGGGTTGGTCATCGACGGGTCGTCGCCCTCGTTGTGGCCGCGGCGGCGGTAGCACAGCATGTCGATGACGACGTCCTTCTTGAACCGCTGCCGGAAGTCGACGGCCAGCTGGGCCACCCACACGCAGGCTTCCGGGTCGTCGCCGTTGACGTGAAAGATCGGCGCCCCAACCATTTTCGCGACATCGGTGCAGTACTCGCTGGACCGCGAGTACTCCGGCGCGGTGGTGAAGCCGATCTGGTTGTTGACGATGAGGTGAATCGTTCCGCCGACGCGGTAGCCCGGCAGGTTGGCCAGGTTCAGCGTCTCGGCCACCACCCCCTGGCCGGCGAAGGCGGCGTCGCCGTGCATCATCATCGGCACCACGGAGAAGGCCTTCTCGTCGCCGTGGTCCTCGGCGCCGCGGTTCAGCAGGTCCTGCTTGGCCCGCACCAGGCCCTCCATTACCGGGTCGACGGCCTCCAGATGCGACGGGTTCGCGGTCAGCGACACCTGAATGTCGTTGTCGCCGAACATCTGCAGGTACACCCCGGTGGCGCCGAGGTGGTACTTGACGTCGCCGGAGCCGTGGGCCTGCGACGGGTTGAGGTTGCCCTCGAACTCACTGAAGATCTGCGAGTACGGCTTGCCGACGATGTTGGCCAGCACGTTGAGCCGGCCGCGGTGCGGCATCCCGATGACCACCTCGTCGAGGCCGTACTCGGCGCACTGGTCGATCGCCGCGTCCATCATCGGGATCACGCTTTCCGCACCCTCCAGCGAAAAGCGTTTCTGCCCAACGTATTTGGTCTGCAAGAACGTTTCGAAGGCCTCGGCGGCGTTCAGCTTGCTCAGGATGAACTTCTGTTCGGCCACAGTGGGTTTGACGTGCTTGGTCTCGACGCGGTGCTGCAGCCACTCCTGCTGCTCGGGCTCGAGGATGTGGGTGTACTCCACGCCGATGTGGCGGCAGTAGGCGTCGCGCAGCAGCCCCAGCACGTCGCGCAGCTTCTTGTACTCGGCGCCGGCGAAGCCGTTGACCTTGAAGACGCGGTCGAGGTCCCACAGCGTCAGGCCGTGGTTGAGGATCTCGAGGTCGGGGTGGCTGCGGAACCGGGTGCCGTCCAGGCGCAGCGGGTCGATGTCGGCCATCAGGTGCCCGCGGTTGCGGTACGCCGCGATGAGTTCCATGACCCGGGCGTTCTTGTCGACGATCGAGTCCGGGTTGTCGGTGCTCCAGCGCACCGGCAGGTACGGGATGGACAGCTCGCGGAAGATCTCGTCCCAGAAGGTGTCCGAGAGCAGCATCTCGTGGATGACGCGCAGGAAGTCGCCGGACTCCGCGCCCTGGATGATGCGGTGGTCGTAGGTCGACGTCAGGGTGATCAGCTTGCCGATGCCCAACTCGGCGATGCGCTCCTCGCTGGCCCCCTGGTATTCGGCGGGGTACTCCATGGCGCCGACGCCGATGATGGCGCCCTGCCCGGCCATCAGCCGGGGCACCGAGTGCACGGTGCCGATGGTGCCGGGGTTGGTCAGCGAAATCGTCACGCCCGCAAAGTCTTCGGCGGTCAGCTTGCCGTCACGCGCCCGGCGGACGATGTCTTCGTACGCGGTGACGAACTGCGCGAAGCGCATGGCCTCGCAGCGCTTGATGCCGGCCACCACCAGCGCGCGCTTGCCGTCCTTGCCCTGCAGGTCGATCGCCAGCCCGAGATTGGTGTGCGCCGGGGTGACCGCATTCGGCTTGCCGTCGATCTCGGCGTAGTGGCGGTTCATGTTCGGGAACTGCTTGATCGCCTGCACCAGCGCGTAGCCGAGGATGTGGGTGAACGAGATCTTGCCGCCGCGGGTGCGCTTGAGTTGGTTGTTGATGACGATGCGGTTGTCGATCAGCAGCTTGGCCGGGACGGCCCGGACGCTGGTCGCCGTGGGCAGCGCCAGCGACGCGGACATGTTCTTGACGACGGCGGCGGCCGCGCCGCGCAGCACCTGCACCTCGTCGCCCTCGGCGGGCGGGGGAGCGGCGGGCTTCGGCGTCGCTTTGGGCGGGGCTGCTGCGGGGGCCTCTTTGGCCTCTTTGGTCTCTGCCGGCTTGGCGGGGGCGCCGTTGCCGGCCGGGGGCGTCGGCTCCGCGGGCTTCGCCGGCTCTGGCGCGGGAGTGGGGGCGGCCTGCCCGTCGCCCGGGGCCGCGTCCGTCGTCGGCCCGGGGTTGTAGTCGACCAGGAACTCGTGCCAGCTCGGGTCCACCGACGAGGGGTCATCGCGGAACTTGCGATACATCTCCTCGACCAGCCATTCGTTTTGCCCGAATGGAGAAAAGTTGCTCACGGCCGCTGTTCGCCTCAATTCTGTGGTCCTGGAACGATTCCGCCCCAATAAAGGCTAGCCGTTCGCGGGGAATGTCGGGCGATCGAGTCTGCGTAGAGATCGCGTTTCACCCGGTCAGGGACGCTCTGAGTGCAGTCTCGGCGCGGAGGTAAGGGTCAGCCCACCCCGTGGACCGGCGGCGGCAGCAACCGCAACGCGCCCGGCCAGCGGGCCGGCGGCGCGCCGAACGCGTCGCGGGCGTTGCGGACGATCTTCTTGCCCGCCATCCGATTGCCGGCACCCCCGACGACGGCGCCGATGCCGACCGGCAACAGCTTGCCGAACATCAGCGCCCCCTTGCGCACCGTGTACCGCTTGACGAAGTAGCGCAGCATGCGGTTGTTCAGCCGCGACAGCGTCGGCAATGGCACCGACGCCATGCCCTCGGCCAGCCAGCCGCCATTGGTGCGGCCCGGGCCGATCAGCTCGCCGATGGCGCGCTTGCTGTCGTCGCCGACCAGGACGGACAGCACCAGCGCGCGGCGGCGTTCCCGGTGGTCGGCCGGGACGTTGTAGACCACGGCCTTCGCCAGCACGAACAGCGCGGTGGCCTCGATGAAGAAGACGGTCTCCCCGGCGCCGGCCGACACCGCCGTCAGCGTGCCGACCCCCGGGAACGTCGCGGCCGACCCGACGGCGGCGCCACTGGCCGTCAGCGCGGCCAGGAAGCGCTTTTCCAGCTTGGCGTCGATCTGGGCGGGGCTGGCGCCAGGGTGCGCCCGTCGCAGCCGCGCCACATACGCCTGCGCGGCGGGGCCGTGGACCCGGGTGCTGCGCTCGATGACCTGCGCCAACGCCCGCGCCGACGCCTTGGGCCGGCCGCCGTCGTCCGGCTCTGAGATATGTGAGGCTCTGTTCCGTCGGGCCCGCATATTGTCTCTCCTGCCAATTTCGTCCCTTCAGGCTAACGCGCCGCCCGTTGGCCCACCCGCAATAATGCGGTCAGGGTTCGGGAGCGAAGCGAGGTGGGGACATGACGTGGGCGACGTCCCGGTCGGACAACCCCTGGCACGCGCTGTGGGCGATGATGATCGGCTTTTTCATGATCATGGTCGACTCGACCATCGTCGCGATCGCCAACCCGACGATCATGGCCGACCTGCGCATCGGCTACGACGCCGTGGTCTGGGTGACCAGCGCCTACCTGCTGGGCTACGCGGTGGTCCTGCTGGTGGCCGGGCGCCTCGGGGACCGGTTCGGGCCCAAGAATCTCTACCTGATCGGCCTGGTGGTGTTCACCGTGGCCTCGATGTGGTGCGGGCTGTCGGGCAGCGCGGCCATGCTGATCGCCGCGCGGGTGGTGCAGGGCGTCGGCGCCGGGGTGCTCACCCCGCAGACCCTGTCGACGATCACCCGGATCTTCCCGGCGGCCCGCCGCGGCGTCGCCGTGAGCCTGTGGGGCGCCACCGCCGGCGTCGCCAGCCTGGTGGGCCCGCTGGCCGGCGGCGCTCTGGTCGACGGGCTGGGCTGGCAGTGGATCTTCTTCGTCAACGTCCCGATCGGCGTGCTCGGGCTGGCGCTGGCGGTGCGGCTGGTGCCGGTGCTGCCCACCCAGGCCCACCGGTTCGACCTGCTCGGCGTCGCGCTGTCCGGGGTGGGCGTGTTCTTGATCGTGTTCGGCCTGCAGCAGGGGCAGGCCGCGCACTGGCAGCCGTGGATCTGGGCGATGATCGTCGCCGGCGTCGGGTTCGTCACGGCGTTCGTCTACTGGCAGTCGGTGAACACCGGCGAGCCGCTGATCCCGCTGGCGATCTTCGCCGACCGCGACTTCGGCCTGTGCAACGCCGGGGTGGCCATCGTGTCGTTCGCGGCGACGGCGATCATGCTGCCGCTGACCTTCTACGCGCAGGGGGTCTGCGGGCTGTCGCCGACGCGCTCTGCGCTGCTGATCGCGCCGATGGCGGTGGCCAATGGGGTGCTCGCGCCGTTCGTCGGCAAGCTGGTCGACCGCTACCATCCGCGGCCCGTGCTCGGGTTCGGCTTCTCGGTGCTGGCGATCGCGCTGACGTGGTTGTCGTTCGAGATGTCGCCGACGACGCCCATCTGGCGGCTGGTGCCGCCGTTCTTCGCGGTGGGCGCCGGGATGGCGTTCGTGTGGTCGCCGCTGACGGCCACCGCCACCCGCAACCTGCCGCCATCCCTGGCGGGTGCGGGGTCGGCCGTGTACAACTCGGTCCGCCAGCTCGGGGCGGTGCTCGGCAGCGCGGGGATGGCCGCGTTCATGACGTCGCGGATCGGGGCGGAGATGCCCGCGGGGGTTTCGGCCTCTGAGGGTGCCGTCGGACTGCAGCTGCCGTCGTTTCTGCGCGAGCCGTTTTCGGCCGCGATGGCGCAGTCGGTGTTGTTGCCGGCGTTCATCGCGTTGTTCGGGATTGTGGCCGCGCTGTTTCTGGTGGGGTTCGTTGGGGCCGCCGGCCCGGTGGAGGACTTGGACGGCTCAGACGGCTCGGAATCTGACGACTACGACGACTACGTCGAGTTCCTACTGGTCCGCGAACACGACGCCGGCGCGCCGCGCGTCTGACGCGGTTTCGGTGAGCGCCAGGAACGCGCCGAGGTCGATCAGGCCCGCGGGCGTGCCGGGCAGGTACTCGGTCAGCAGCTGCGAGCGCACGATCACCGCCGCGTATTGCGCCCGGCTGACCGCGACGTTGAGCCGATTCCTGTTGAGCAGGAACGAGATTCCGCGCGGCACGTCGTCGATGGACGACGCCGTCATCGACACGAACACGACCGGCGCCTGGCCGCCCTGGAACTTGTCGACGGTGCCGACCCGCACCGCGTCGAGCCCCGCGGAGTCCAGCCGCCCGCGGATCAGCGTCACCTGGGCGTTGTAGGGCGCCAGCACCAGCACGTCGGCCGCGGCCAGCGGACGGGTGCCGCGTTCGTCGGTCCACGCCCGGCCGAGCAGCCGCCCGATCTGTTCGGCGATCGCCTCGGCCTCCTCCGGGCTCTCCGTCGAATTTCCCTGATGGGCAACCGAACTCACGTGCACCCCGGGGGCGTACCCGTCGAGACGGCGCGCCGCGGCGCAGTCGTGGGCGCGCAGGCGGCCCTCGTAGGACAGCGCGGACACCGCGGCGCACACCGCCGGGTGCATGCGGTAAGACAGGTTCAGGAAGTAGCCGCGCTCGTCGGGCAGCGTGCGCGCGCCGTCGACCAGCCAGTCCAGCGCCGACGTGTCGACGGGCTCGGGATGGGTGCCCTGGCTGACCTGCGGCAGCTGCCGGGGGTCGCCGAGCAGCAACAGGTTGGTCGCCGCCGGCGCCACGGCGATGGTGTTGGCCAGGCAGAACTGGCCCGCCTCGTCGATCACCAGCAGGTCCAGGCTGCCCGGGGTTATCCGGTTGGCGTTGGCGAAATCCCATGCCGTGCCGCCGATCACGCAGCCGGGATGATCCGCGATGAACGCCGCGTACTGGCCGCCGTCGATCTCCTGCCAGCGCGGGGCGTCGCGGTGGTGGGGCTTCTTGGCGACCCGGGCGGGATCCAGCCCGGCGTCGATCACGCAGTCCAGCAGGTTCTCCACCGTGGCATGCGATTGCGCCACCACGCCGACTCGCCAGCCGCGCTCGGTGACCAAGCTCTTGATCACCCGGGCGGCGGTGTGGGTCTTGCCGGTGCCGGGCGGGCCGTGCACCGCGAGGTACGACGAGTCCAAATCGGCTGCGGCGGCGGTCATGTCGGCCACGACGTCGGCGCTGCGTGGCAGCGCGGCCCCGCTGCGGGTGCGCGGCGCGCGGCGCAACAGGATGTCGACGACGGCGGTGTCCGGCAGCCGCGGCAGCCCGTCGGCCACGGCGGCGGCCGTCGCCTCGATCGAGTCCCGCAGCGCCGTCGTCGGGATGGGCGGCCCGGGGGTGAGGGCGAACGGTAGTTGGTGAAAGGTGTTGCCGTCGTTGCCGACTCGTTCGCAGATCACGACCCCGGTGGGCACCGCCGGATCGTCGACGCCTATCACCTCGGCGCGCCCGGCCGCACGCCGGTCGGGGTTGTCGGCCATGCCGGGCGGGGCCGGGGGTTCGTAGAGCGCGAAGACGTCCCTGGCCAGGTCGCCGCGCGCCAGCTCCCCGCGCAGCCGCACCTCGCGGCGCGCCTTGCGCGCGCGGGGCGGGGTGTGCCAGTCGGTTTCGAGCGACGCCGCTTCGGCGAGGAAGACGTCGGTGTCGTCGGACCATTCCTCGACGGGGAAGTTCAGCCGGTCGAAATGCGCCCACCAGAACGGCTTGTCCTCGCGCCGGTGGTAGCCCCGCGCGGCCGACACCAGCGCCACCGCGATCTGCTCGGGCGTGCGGTCACCGACGCCCGCGTCGCCGGCGAACGCCGCCAGCGTCGCGGCCAGCCGGTCGCGGTCCTCGACGATGTTGCCGTCCGGAACCGGTTGGGCGCCAACGGGCACCACGCCGGACTCGTAGGCACGCAGCATCAGCCAGTTGCGCAGCTCGCGGGTCGAGCGGCAGTCGTAGTGGTTGTAGTCCTCGATTTCCTTGAGCACCGATGCTGCGTCGTCGGGCCGGCCGGCGGCCTGCAGCTCGCAGTAGCGGGCGTAGGAGGTGATGGAGTCGGCGGCCGTGGTGACCTCGCCGGCACGCAGCTGGGCACCCATGTAGAGCGGTTCGAGCGCCTTGAGGCCGAACGACTCCGCACCCGTCCGAATGCTCTTGCGCACCAACGGATACAGGTCGACCAGCGTCCCGCTGCGCAGCAGCTCGTCCACGTCGTCCTCGCCCACACCGTAGCGCCCGGCCAGCCGCAGCAGCGCGGTCTTCTCGTAGGGCGCGTAGTGGTAGATGTGCATGTGGGGATAGCGCCGGCGGCGCTTGTTCACCAGCGCCAGGAAGTCGATGAGCGCCTTGCGCTCCTCGGCCCGGTCGTGCGCCCACAGCGGGTGGAAGTCGCCGCCGACACCCAGGACGCCGAACAGGTATTCCAGGCCCCAGTCGTGCCCGTCGGCCGTCCACAGCGGGTCGCCCTCGAAGTCGAAGAACAGGTCGCCGGGGTTCGGCTCGGGCAGTAGGGCCAGCGGCTGCGGGTCGACGACCTCGTACCGCGGGACGCCGGTGTCGCGTTGGTGCACTTGCAGTTTGGCCTGTTGGGCGAGTTTGCCCAACGCTCCGGACAGCTCCTGTTCGGCCAGCTCGGTGACCGTGGTGATCCCGGCTTCGATGAGCGTGTCGCGCTGGGAGATTCGCATGCCGGCGACCAGCAGCAGGTCGTCGGTGGCGCGGACCTGCTCGGTGCACAACGGACAGCGCATGCACGCGTTGACGCCCTGGTCGTCCCAGCGCACCGGGGCGCCCGCCGCGTAGTGCTCGTCGAGCAGGCGCTGCAGCAGCGCGCGCTGGGAGCGGTAGACCGGGATCAGGTCGGCGACGCGGTAGGGCACGACGGTGCCGTCGCCCAGTTCCAGCTCGGCCTCCGGCGCCACCGGGACACCCGAGGCGGCCAGCGCGTCGGCGTAGGCGGCCAGCTGTAGCAGTGCGGTGACCTTGGGCGAGCGCGCGAGTTTGGTGTCGGTGACGCGATAGCGCTCGCCGTCGCGCACCAGGAAGTCGGCGAACCCGACGAAGCGGCCGTCGAACATCGCGGCCTGGTACACGACCGGCGCACCGTTGGCGATCGCGCGCCGCGTCGCCTCGGCGGCGGCCGTCAGCCCGGCGAGCGTGTAGGCGGGGCGCTCGATGATCGCAACGCCGTCGCCGAACTCGTCGCGCAGCTTTTCCAGCCGGCGCCGCTCGTGCTCGGTGCCCAGCGCCGACGTCCGCGCCAGCAGCTCGTCCTCGACGGACACCGCGGGCCCCCAGCCGAGTTTCGCGTCGAAATCGCGCAGCAGCGCGTACTCGCAGCGCGCCGCGCCCGCGAGATCCGTCGCGCTGTAGACGACGCTGTCGCCGGTGACGAACACAGCCGCAACTGTAGGCGGGACGTCCGACGCCGACGGGCGGCCGCGCGCCACGCCCCCAACGGGAGGTAGCTTTGGCCAGGTGATCGTCACCGGGGCTTTTCTCGCCGAAGCGGCCTGGGTGGTGGACAACAAACTCTGCGTGAGCGGCGGCGTGCTGTCCCGGTACGTGGTCGGCCCCGACCGGTGGGCGACCTTCCTGCTCGTGGTGCTGACCCAGTCGGAGGCCGGCGAATCCGATCAGCGCGTGCACGTCGAGATCTGGCCCCCGGCCGGCGACGAGCCCATGCGCGTCGTGTACGAGATGCCCGAACAAGCCACCGTCGGCGAGATCGGCTTCGCATTCTTCCCGGTCGAGGTCACCCTGCCCGACGACGGCCGCTGGGTGATCGTCGTGGCCGGCGGGCCCGGGGTGATCTCGCTTCCGCTCGTGGTCAGCGGCTGACGCGATTTGCTGGGCGACGCGGCCGCGCAGAAATTTGCAGTACCGTCAACCAAGCGAAATCGGCGTTTAGCCGACTGACGCCCTGCCATCCGCGCGTTCCCTCGTCTAAGGGTCTCCGCAAACCGGCACATATGTCCCTCCCGCCGCGTCAGCCACGATGGTCTCAGGAGTGTTCTTTTGAAAATAAAACGAATTGGGAGATTTGCCCGAAACCGGAAACGCCATGTGCTATGCGCGTACAGTCCCGGAGCTAATACAGGTCGTGCAGCCCAGGGAACGGGGGCCCGAGATGGCGTCGTTTGTCATCGCAACACCCGAGTCGGTGGCGGCGGCGGCCGCGGATTTGACCGGGATCGGGTCGGCGGTGCGGTCGGCCAATTTGGCGGCGGCGGGGTCAACGACGCAGGTGCTGGCGGCGGCCAAGGACGAGGTGTCGGCAGCGATCGCGACGTTGTTCGGCACGTACGGCCAGGATTTTCAGGCTCTTTCTGCGCAGGCCACGGCGTTCCATGAACAGTTCGTGCAGACGCTGACGGGTGCGGGCGCTGCCTACGGCTTCGCCGAGGCGGCGAACGTCTCGCCGTTGCAAACGCTGCAGGACGACATTCTGGGCGCGATCAACGCACCCACGAACCTGCTGCTGGGGCGCCCGCTGATCGGTAATGGCACCGACGGGGCAGCCGGCACTGGCCAGGCCGGTGGTCCCGGCGGGATGTTGTGGGGGAATGGCGGAAACGGCGGCTCGGGTGGGGCCGGCCAGGCCGGTGGGGCCGGCGGCGCGGCGGGCTTGTTCGGTACCGGCGGTACCGGCGGCGCCGGCGGCGCCGGTGTCAACGGCGGGTCCGGCGGGGCAGGCGGCATGGGCGGTGCCGGCGGGTTGTTGGGTGGCAACGGTGGTACCGGCGGCGCCGGCGGTGCCGGGGGTGAAGGCCTTGCCGGCGCTGCCGGGGGCGCCGGGGGTGTGGGCGGCACCGGGGGCATCGACCGGGCGATGATGGGCTGGTCCGGCGGGGCCGGCGGGGCCGGCGGCGCCGGGGGTACCGGCGGTATTGGCACCACCGGTGGGGTCGGCGGGCTGGGCGGAACCGGAGCCGGTGGCGGGCTCGGCGGCGCCGGGGGCAGCGGCGGTGCGGACGCGGGCATGTTCGGCACGGGTGGGCTGTTGGGCTCGGGCGGCACCGGCGGTCTCGGTGGCGCCGGCGGAGTTGGTGGCATGGGCGGGACCGGCGGCAGCGGCGTCGGGCATGGTCTGGCCGGCGGCACCGGCGGGCAGGGCGGCATCGGTGGCGACGCGGGCGCAGGCGGAGCCGGCGGCTCGGGCGGCTCTTTAGGCAGCGCGGGTGCCGCGGGCGTCTACGGCTCGGGCGGGACCGGCGGGGCTGGTGGGACCGGCGGGGCCGGTGACGTTGGTGCGCTGGGCGCGGCCGGTGGTGGTCAGGGCGGCAGCGGTCTGGCCGGTGGGGCCGGCGGCACCGGCGGGCAGGGCGGTGGATCGGCCGGGGGCATCGCGGGCTCGGGCGGGGCCGGCGGTCAAGGTGGCACGGGCGGCGGCGGCGGCCAGGGTGGTGCCGGAACCGACAACACCCTCAACGCCGGCGTGGCCGGGGGTCAGGGCGGTATCGGCGGCACAGGCGGCACAGGCGGAGGTGCCGGTAGCGGTGGCGCGGCCGGGCTGGGCGCCACGGCTGGGACCGCGGGCGCGGCGGGCGTCGCCGGCAATGGCGGCCAAGGCGGTCAGGGCGGCACCGGTGGTGGCGGCGGCCAAGGCGCGGTGGGTGCGGCCGGTGGCGGTCAGGGTGTGCAGGGCGCCGACGGCGGGGCCGGCGGTCAGGGCGGTCAAGGCGGGGCGGCCGGCAGCGGGAGCGGGGGGCATCAGGGTGTCGGCGGTCAGGGCGGCACCGGCGGCACCGGCGGAGTCGGTGGCCAGGGTGGGGCCGGCACCGACAACACCCTCAACGCCGGCGTGGCCGGCGGCGCCGGCGGCATCGGGGGCACGGGCGGCACCGGCGGCGACGCCGGCACCGGCGGTAGCGGGTTTGGCGGCACGGCCGCCTCGGGCACCGCGGGAAGTGGTGGCCAGGGCGGGCTGGGCGGCACCGGGGGCGGTGGTGGCCTGGGCAGCATCGGCGCGACTGGTGGCGGTCAGGGTGTTCAGGGCGCCGACGGAGGCGCCGGTGGCCAGGGCGGTCAGGGCGGGGCGGCCGGTAACGCCCATGGCGGTACGGCCGGGCAGCTGGGCGTTGGCGGTCAGGGCGGCACCGGCGGCACCGGCGGAGTCGGTGGCCAGGGTGGGGCCGGCACGGACAACACCCTCAACGCGGGAGTGGCTGGCGGTCAGGGCGGC
>NZ_JCALCP010000011.1:0-151859 GCF_059812405.1 Mycobacterium sp. NGS57
TCTCCCGAGTGGCGGCGTCGGCAGTTGCACTCTCGCGGCTAAAGATTGAGTGCCTCGAACGTGTCGGCCACGGTTTCGCGCGGGTCCCGATAGGTGATGCCGAGCTCGCGCTCGCTGGGCGAGTCGTCGGACGCCGGCATCTGCGTGTAGTACTGCATCCCCGCCGACGTGAACGGGGTGTCGAAGGGCAGGAATCGGCCCGCCCGGTCCAGCACCGCCCCCGCGACGCGCAGCGCGGTGTCGGGGATGGGCACCGCGACCATCGGCGTGCCGGCGACCTGGCCGAGCATGGTCGCGAGCTCGGCCGCGGGCACCCGGTGCCCGCCCGCGGTGTAGCGGCGCGGCCCGCGCCCCGGCTCCAGCAGCGCGGCGTGCAACGCGGCGAGGTCGCGGACGTCGACGACCAGCCATGCCGCGCTGCGCCCCGGGATCGCGTGCATCTGCAGCGCCGCCTTGACGCCCTCGCCGGCCTCCCCGAACTGGTCGCCGACCGGCGGGCCCAGCACCATGCCGGGGTAAGTGATGTTCACCGGCGCGCCCGCGTCCTGCAGGCCGCGGGCGTAGATCTCGACCTGCGCCTTGGACGTGCCGTACCCGTCGGCCCCGCCGACCACCGGCAGATCCGCCGTCAGCGTCTCGAGACCCGGGTGGAACAGCGCCGTGAAGCTCGACACGTGAACGATCGGGTCCAGGCCCAGCTCGACGGACTGCCCGAGGACGTTCTGCGCACCCTGCATGTTGGTGGTCAGCATCTCGTTGGTCTGGCGGGGGTCGACGGCGACCAGGGCGGCGCTGTGCACCACCGCGTCGCAGCCGCGCAGGGCCTCGCGCACCGACACGCGGTCCGTGATGTCGCCGACGGCGAAGTCGGAGACGTCGACGCCCAGCTTGGCCACGGAGGTCTGCAGCCGATCGGGATTTCGGACCAGAAACCGGATGGAGTGCCCGGCGTCGGCGATGGCCTTCGCGGTCCATCCGCCGACGAACCCGGTGCCACCCGTGACGAGAACGCGCATGCTGCGATTCTGCTGTATTTCGCCGAAGGACTACAGGTGGGTCGCCGCGTAGGTCGCGGCCTCGCCGGTCATGCCGTTGGCGACGTACGCGGTGTGCGCGGCGGGATTGCCGCCGTCACCGCAGATCGGGTCGCCGGCGGCGCACAGCTCAAGGGTCTTGGGCTGATACAGCGGGCCGATGACGAGCTGGGGCGCGTGGTATTTGTCTAGAAAATCACCCGACGGCGTCCCGAACAGCGTGACCGCGGCGACATGCTTCGCGACATCCGCCGGCATGGGCGGGGGCACCGCCGATGCGGGCACGCCCGGCGGTATCGACGCCGAGGTGACGAAGCCGGCCACGGCCGCGCCCTGCGAGTAGCCGCCGAGCACCTCCTTGGTGTTCGGGCAGTTCGCCGCCATGGATTCGATGTGATTGCCGGCGTCGCGGATGCCGTCGATGACGGTGACCGGGAAGTCCGGATTCTGGAAGTCGGCGCTGGCTTGATAGCTGACCGGATACACGCTCAGCGACCGGCCGCCGAGCTGCTCGCGCAACGCGTCGACGAACGCTCCGCCGATGCCGCCGACGCCGGGCGGCTCGCCGGTGCCGCGGGCGAACACCACCTCGACGTCGGGGCACGGCTCGGCGGACGCCGCGGGCACGCCGAATGGGGCGGCGGTGCACAACGTCCCCGTCACCGCCGCCGCCAATGCCGTCGCGAGCCGGCGCACCCCGTGCAGCCTCACTTCTTGAACGCGTCCTTCACCTTCTCGCCTGCGTCCTTGAGGCTGGACTTCGCCTGGTCCGCCCGGCCCTCGTTGCGGGTATCGGCGTCGCCGGTGGTCTTGCCGATGGCCTCCTTGGCCCGGCCGCCGAGGTCCTCGATCTTGTTCTTCACCTTGTCCGTGCCGCTCATGGCTCCTACCCTCCTGCCGGTTTGGTGTGCTGGATGTAACTACCCTCCGGCGGGCGATCGCGAAACCAGCCATGATGGATCCCGTGAGCACCGCGATTGTGGTGGCGGTAGTGGTGGTGCTGATGCTGCTGGGCCTGGCCATGGTGGCCAACCAGCTCATTCGGCTGAGGAAGTGGCTCAACGCCGCGCCCCCGGACCCGGCGCCCGGCGACGACGTCCCGCGGCCGCCGGACTGATAACTTCACTGTCGTGGCACCGAACATGCTGGTCACCGACGACGGCTTGCCACGCGGTGTGTCCGGGGCCGCCGACCCGCGGTTCGCCAACGTCGTCCGGCTGTTCTCGCGGCTGTTCCCCGGCCGCCGGTTCGGCGGCGGGGCGCTGAGCGTCTACATCGACGGCGTGCCCGTCGTCGATGTCTGGACTGGGTGGTCGGACCGCTCCGGCGCCCAGCGCTGGACCGCCGACACCGGCGCGATGGTGTTCTCGGCGACCAAGGGTGTCGCGTCGACGGTGATCCACCGGCTGGCCGATCGTGGCCTGCTGTCCTACGACGAACCGGTCGCCGCGTACTGGCCGGAATTCGCGGCCAACGGCAAGGAAGAGATCACGGTTCGCGACGTCCTGCGGCACCGATCGGGGTTGTCGCACCTGAAGGGCGTCACCAAGGCGGAGCTGATGGACCACCTCCTCATGGAGGAGCGCCTGGCCGCCGCGCCCGTCGACCACCTGCGCGGGGTGCAGGCCTATCACGCGCTGACCTACGGCTGGCTGCTGTCCGGGCTGGCCCGGGCGGTGACGGGCAAGGGCATGCGGGAGCTGATCCGTCAGGAAATCGCGCGCCCGCTGGGCACCGACGGCCTGCACCTGGGTCGTCCGCCCGAAGGCGCGCCGACGCGGGCGGCGCAGATCCTGATACCGCAGGGGAAGCTGCGCGCCCCGGTGTTCAACTTCATCGCGCCGAAGCTGGCCGGCCTGCCCTTCTCGGGCGCGATCGGGGCGATGTACTTCCCGGGCGTCATATCGCTCGTCAAGGGGGAGACCCCGTTTTTGGACGGCGAGGTGCCCGCGGCCAACGGCGTGGTGACCGGCCGCGGCCTGGCCAAGATGTATGCCGTGCTGGCCAACGGGGGCCGCATCGACGGCAAGAAGTATCTGTCGCCGGAGCTGGCCCGCGGGCTGACCGGGGAACCGCGACGCAAGTGGCCCGACGCAAACATGGTGGTGCCCATGCCTTTTCATCTGGGCTACCACGAGTCGCCGGTCCCGGGTCTGCTCAAGGGTTTCGGGCACGTCGGCCTGGGCGGCACCCTCGGCTGGGCCGATCCCGAAACCGGCAGCGCCTTCGGGTTCGTCCACAACCGGCTGCTGACCCCGCTGCTGTTCGACATGGGATCGTTCGCCGGCTTGGCCGGTCCGCTGCGCAACGCCATCGAGGCCGCCCGTCACCAGGGTCCGCTCGAGGTGCCGCGACTGGGCGCGCCGTATGCAAAACCCGCTCGGCGCGCCGCGCCCGCGCGGGGTTAGCTCACGTCTTGACGAAGCCGCGCGAGATCGTCAGCGGCAGATCGGCGTAGGTGGCGATGCCGGGCGCCGCGGCGACGACGGCCGGGATCGCGTTGATGGGCGGTATCGCCGTCATGATGTGACCGAGGTCCATGAACTCCTCGATCGTGGTGGCCTCGAAATACGGCGGCGGCAGGAAGCCGACCTTGGTGGTCACCGTGGGCTGCCCGTCGACCTGGATGACCCAGCCGTCCTGTTCGATCTTCCAGTCGGGGTCGAGCGTCTGCCCCTTGCGCCAACGGACATTGAGGTCGATGACGGTCTTGTCGCCGACGATTCCCTGCCAGCTGATGTAGGTGCCGGCCACGCAGCCCGCGGGGATGGTCCAGGACGCCATCTCGAGATCCGCGGTGGTTTGGGCGAACTCGGCCACGCACCGCACGTCGTCGAGCTCGACGCCCAGCGCGTCGGCCACCAGCCGGACGGCCTCGCCGAAGATCGCCGTCCCCTTGGCGGCCATCTGCGGCAGCTCGGGGTGGTCGATCGGCTGGCCGAAGCCGACGGGCTTCTCGGTTTCCGGTGAATCGTAGAAGGTGGTGTCGGCGGCCTCATTGACGGTGACCTTGTCGATCCGGTTGCACACCATGGCGGACACGATCGCCAGCAGCTCGGCGAAGCCGGGGCTGACGCCGGATCCGAAGATCGTCGAGCCGCCCTTCTGGCAGGCCTCGAGGATGCGGTCGCGGCCCTCGCCGAGGTTGTGTCCGGTGATGAACGACGCCGTGGTCACCACGTTGACGCCGGCGGACAGGATGCGCACCAGCTCGTCGACGTCGATCCACATCGGGTTGTAGACCACGCAGTCGGGTTTGAGGCCGAGCAGCTCGTCGACGTCGTTGGTCGCCGCCACCCCGGTGGGCGCGATCCCGACGAGCTCGCCGGCATCACGGCCGACCTTGTCGGGCGACCACGCGAAACATCCCACCAGTTCGAGGGTGGGGTTGGCGACGATCGATTTGAGGGAGCTCTTGCCGACGTTCCCGGTGTTCCACTGAACTACGCGATAGCTGTTTGGCACTCGCTCAGCATAGGGAATGACGCGGGTTCTTAGTAGGCCTAATAGGCAGATTCTGAGGCGAGGATCTCGGCCAGGAACGCGTCGTCGGCCGGGCGGTCCAGACGGGAGCGCGCCCACCGGCGGATCCGCCCCCGCGTTTCGCGGGCCTCGGAGGCCGGAGACGTTTGAGCGCCGACGACCACCTCGCAGGCCGCCGACCAATCGTGGTTCCACGCCGCCGCTTCCGTCACGGGCCGCTGCTGGCCGTCGACCAGGGGCAGGGTCGCGCGACCGTCGGAGTCCAGGGGGCCGGCGCCGCTGATGGCTCCGGCGCGCAGGCGCACCGCGACGCCGGTGGCCGGGTCGGGCCCGATGATCGCAACCCGCACGACGGCGGCGACCGCAGTGCCCGTCTTCTCGATGCTCCAGTCGACGGTGTCCTCAGCCGCGTCGAAGATGCCCGGCGGCACGGTGCTCCAGTCGATGGACGCGGTGCCCCGCGCGATCGGGACGGCGCCCCCGGGGTTCGCCGGCCCGCCGGCGGCCAGCGCGTAGTCGTCGCGCCGTCCGCCCGGGCGGGCCAGTTCGGTGACGTTTGCCGAATCGTCCACGGCCGCATGCAATTCCGGCCAGCCGGCGGCGTCCACACCGGCCTCGTCGGCGAGCCCGGCGCCGGCGCGCACCAGCTCGAGGACCCGGGGATCGGCGTCCCGCAGGTGCGCGGCCAGGGCTGCGGCGTGCGGCGCCAGCAGCTCTACCACGTCCGAATCCAGGGTGTCGTCGGTGAAATAGACCTGCGCGCCCGAGGTCAGCAGCGCGACCTCGGTGTCGAGCAGCGCAGGGTCCAGTCCCGCGATCCCGTCGCGCAGGCTGGCCGGCCACCACCGCCGCAGCCAGTGGCCGACGGCCAGCCGCCGCAGCGGACCGATCGCGTCCGGCACGATGTCGACGCCGGCGAGCTCGACGGCGCGTGGCGGTTCGGCTGCGAGCGCGGAGGTCAGCGCCACGTGGCCGGCTTCGCCGAACACACGCCAGAGCCAGTCCGCGCGTGCGTGATCGGTGAAGGTGATCGTGGGTGGGCCCGGTGGCTCGTCGATCGCCCAAGACAGCACGGCGCCGCTGACTTCCAGCACCGCGGCCAGCGGCGTCTCGGCGGCGGCGGGTCCGGTGGTCCAGAGTCCGGAGTCGGCGGCCAACCTCATCCGGCCACCTTCAATTCCAGCATCGACTTGATGCGTTGCCGGTGATCGAGGCTCACCGACCGCGCCACGCCCTCGAGCAGGGAGCGCACCTCGTCGACGTCGTCGCACGGCTCCTGCCAGACGTCGCGCCCGTGCAGCCGCGCCCACAGCCGGCTCAGGTAGGGCTGCGCGTATGCGGCGAGGTCGTCGACCACCTGCCGCTGGCGCGGGTGGACGGGCCCGCCGTCGGCCAGATAGCGCCGGGCATGCAGCACGTAGGCCTCCTTACGCAGCCGGGCCTGGATCTGCGCGGCCAGCGCGTAGCGGCTGGACGCGGTCGGGTCGAGCGGCGCGAGCTCGACGGCCACCTCGATGCCGGCCACCAGGGTGGCCTGTTTGTCCTCGCTCAGCAGACCCCAGGGCGCGGCGCAGCGGTCGACCTCCTCCTCGCAGAGCATCGGGATGTCGGGCAGCGCGTCACGGTCCAGCGCGCGCCGCAGCGTCGCGCGCACCCGGTCCACCACGCTGCGGTCCAGCGGGCGATCGCCGTCGGATCCGCCGGCGATGCCCGGCTGCCGTTGCGGTTCAACCGAACTCAGACCCAGGTGCATGATCGACCACGGCAGCCCGGCGGCCTGCATGCGTGCCGCCGCGCCCAGGTTGTACGGGGCCGCGTCGGCGACCGCGGCCGACCAGGCCCGCTGCCGGGCCACGGCGGCGCGATGGCCGTTGGCGGTCCCGAGCACCGTGGCGAGCTCGGTCAGGAAGGGGGCGGTGTCGGTCGTCCGGGCCGTCACGTCGCGCCAGCTGCGGTCGAGCTGGTCGGCCAGCCGGCCGACGACGTCCCGGCTCGCCACGTACCGGTGCAACACCTCGATCGCGGTGCGGTCGCGGCCTTGGTGGACGTCCGCGAGCACCGCGGCCGCCGTCTCGCTATCCTGTGGCGCCGGAGGGCCTTTCGTCACCGCGAGCTCGAAGCACACCGGGAAGTACAACTCCTGGGCGTTGCCGCTGCGGATCCGCTGCCTGCGGCGTTCGAGCTTGAGCGTGTCGAACCATGCTGCGGCGGAACGCAGTTCGTGCGCGCTCCCGACGATCAGGTCGCGCATCGCCGCCGCCGTCTCCGGTGCGACGACGGGCGCCGAATATTGCGGGTTGGATCGCAGCCGCAGCACCAGCGGGTCGATAATCCGTTTGACGGTGCGGGTCAAGGGGCCGCCGTCGTCACTGCTGAGCACCTCGACGCCGGGACCGATCGCGCGCCACGCCCGGTCGATCACCAGCCGGCGCGGGTGACCCACCGTTACGGCCGTCGCCACCTGCGAATCCGCGCTCATCGGGACAGAATAGGGGCATCGCCGGTAAATCGGGAGCCGAAAAGTTGGGTTCGGTAGCCGGTCCGCGGTTGCAGCCTGGTGGCATGAAGAAGCTCATCAAGCTGGCGTCGGGGGCCTCATTCGGGCGGCGTCAGGTCCCGGCCGGCCCGGCCGTCGGGGTCGGTACGGTGCGCACCGCCGGCACCGGGCGTCAGGTTGTCGTCGAGGTGGTCGCCGTCTCGGGCGAGACCTTCATCGGGAAACTGTCGCGTTTCGAGGACGATCCGGACGTGCCGCTACTGCGGCCCGGGCTCGTCGTCCTGGTGGTATTCGATCCCGCTGCCCCCGAGGAACTCTCGCTGCCCAGAGACGAGGAGGCCGTGCCGGCGGCGAGCGCTATCGCGCCCCGTCTACCGCGAAACTGACCAGGGCGCCCCAATACAGGGGACTGGCGGCGGCGTCACCGTCGCGCCAGCGCCGCAATTGGGCGCGCTGCCACCGATTCACCGCGCGTCCAGCGTCGGCGCCGTCGTGCGCGTCGTCCACGGCGACAACGACATCGGACATCGGATCGGCCTGGTCGCCCGCGAACCGGCCGTAGGCCGCCGCGGTGGGCAGCGACCACAGGGTGGCGGTCACCAGTTGCGCGCCGCCCAGGATCATCGCCGCCACCAGGCCGGTCGCCTCGTCGAATTGATAGTCACCGCCCGACCCGCACGCTAGCAGGGCGACCCGCGGCGGGATGGGCCATTGCGACGCCATCAGGTCCGACGCGGTCAGCGGGCGGTGATCGCCGAGCGCCTCGGGGATGCCCGGAATTCCGGCCGTGCAGGCCAGGTGCAGCGCGGCCCGGTCGGCCCGGCCGTGCGCGGAGCTGGCGTGCCCGACGTACAGCAGCCGGCTCGGGGCCTGCGCCAGCTGCTCGGCCAGCCAGATGCGGTCGGCATCGGCGCGGCGGAACAACTCGACCGCGTCACCGACCTGCGGCAGCACCGTGCGGCGCTCCATCAGCGCGCCGAAGTGCAGCGCCAATTGCGTTTGCGGGGAAGGCCTGCCGAGGACCGAGCCCAGCGCGGAGTCCGGGCGCTGGCCCGGCACCCGGGGGTCGAGGACCAGCACCGGTGGTCCGTCGCGGCGGGTCTCCCAGCTTGCGGGCGCGCGGCGGGAGTTCACGATATTGGCCGGCGCGACCATCAGCACGTCGACGAGTTCCATCAGCCGATGGCCGTCGGTCAACTCGCCCATATCGCCCAGCCGCCAGGGGATTTGGGCCGCCGCCCGGCCGCTGGCGGTGATCGCGTCCTGGCGGGCGCGCACCAGTTCCTCTTTGCTCGGACCGGATTTAGGCATCGCCAGCAGCCCCCACGGCACCCGCGCCAGCCGCGCGCTGGGCGAGACGAACAGCGACGCGCGCGGTGACGACGTGAACTCCGCCAGCAGCTGCCACCCGCGGGTGTCGATCAGCAGGACGCCGAGGATGTAGGCGATCGTGAGTTCGCTGTCCGGCGCCGCGAAAGGTCCTGTGGCCAAGGCGCGTTCGATGGCGTCACGCGGACTCTCCGAGCCGTGGGGCTCGGGCAGGGACGCCGCGAGTTCCTGCAGGGCGGCGAGTAGGATCGGCTCCTCTATCACCCAGTTGACGGTCTTCGACGGTTGGCCGACCACCCGCAGGCTGGCGTAGGTTGCGATGCCCAGGTCGGCGTACCGCAGCACCAAGGTCTCGGTCATGGCCAGGTGCGCCAGGCGGGTTCGGGGGAGGTGACGGCACGGCCGTAGCGTTCGAATGCCAGTTCGCGGTAGTGGCTCATGATGGGCGGGCTGTCGGGCTGCATCTGCAACGGCGGCAGCGGACCGAGCCGGGTCAGCGAACCGCCGGCGCGCGCCGGCGGGCCGCCCGCCGCCAGGGCCGGGGCCGGCTCTGTGGCCGGTTGCGAGTCGGCGTCGATGAGCACGGCCGCCGGGGCCGCGGACGCCCATTCGCCGATCGCGGGCCGCTGCAGCTCGGTGTCGAAAGTCCCGCGCGCGCTGTGGTATTCGACCAGCTCGCTGATCAGTTGGGTGTTCTCCCATTCCCACGCGACGGCGAAGGCACCGGCCAAGATCGGCGCCGAAATGCTTTTCGCCCACCGCGATCTCGCGTCGGCGTCGGCGATCGAATACCGCACCGAGTCGACCGCCAGCGCGGCCGGCACCTTGAGCTCGGCGGCCTGCTCGAGCTTGGTCATCGCGCGCCGGTACTCGGGCGTGCCGACCTCGCCGGTCAGGATGCCGAGCCCCTCCGCCTGCCGCGCCTCGGTTTCCTGCAGCGTCTCTTCGGGATCGCCCGAACTGTCGAAGCCGAGGTCCGCCAGGGCATCCGCGCGCCAGACGGTGCCGAGATGGCTGTCGAGCTGCGCGTACTGCAGCCAGCTGCTGCGCGGCGACGAGTCGAGGAGTTCCCGGGCCTGGGCGATCAGCTCGACGGCTTCGGCAAAGCGACTCCAAAATATCGCTATCCAGCTGCGCTGCAACAGTATCCGGTGCAGCGGCAACGGCTTGCCCAGCTCGCGCCAGAGCCGCTCGGCATGCTCCCAACACTCGTCGGCGGCTTCCAGCGCACCGGATCCCAGCCGGGTGAGTCCCAGAAACAGCCAGCAGCGAGCGGTGTCGTGCGCGCGGGCGTAGGCCGCGATGACGGGCTGGGCCTCGGACACCAGCTGCTCGGTCGTCGCGTGGTCGCCGACCGACCAGCACGCCGCCGCGCGCTCCAATTGCGTTCTCGCGTTTGCCAATTCCCAGCCCCGCGCCTGCGCCCTGGCCCCGGCGCGGCGCAACCAGAGGTCGGCCTCGGGCAATCGCCCGGTCTCGACGCAGAACCTGCCGTACGCGGTGCCCGCCGTCACCAGGAGGTGATCGGCGAGTTCGCCGCCTTGCCGGAACCGGTCCAGCCCGGCAAGCGCCTGCTCCCACAACGGGACCGAGTTGACGTGCAGGTCGTCGTCGCAGAGCGCGCTCGCGCACAAGACGCGGGCGGAGCCGCACAAATATGCGTGCTCGTCGGCGAGGTCGCCGGGCGCCGTGTCGGATTCGGCGTCGCACAATGCCGTCAGCGCGGCCGCGGCGCCCTCGTGATCGCCCAGCGCCGCGGCCAGGCCCACCTGGAGAAACTGTGCGCGTCGCGAGAATCGGTGGGTCATGTGCGCCGTGTCGGGGTCGGACACCATGCCCGCGTAGCGCTCCACGCAGTCGCGGATACGCCGGATGGATTCGCGCACCCCGTCGTACTGCCCGCGCGCGAGATAGATCTCGCCAAGCTGCGCAAGGACTTCCAGCATCAAGTCGTCGCGGTCTTCGCGCTCGATGCGCGGCACCAGCGACAGCAGCAGATCCCGGGCGTGCGCCTCGTCGGCGGCGAAAGCCAGCCGCCGGGCGTTGTCCAATTCGCCGGGGATCGACACGGCTGCATCATAAGTCGGCTGTCGTGCAGACGGAGACGAACCGCGGCGGCGGACGCGTGAGTGAAGGCACGCCCGCCGCCCCGGCGTTCGGTCGATCAACCGCAAGTCACCTTGATGTTGAAGTCCTTGGTGACCATTCCGGCCATCGGGTTCTTCAGGTCGGCGCCCTGCGCCTGGCCGGTGATGGTGTAGGTCTTGCCGTCCACCGTCACGTCGGCCGAACCGACTTTCGCGCCCATGCCGTTGCTGACCGACAAGGCGTTGCCGTCGACCACCAGGGCCAGCGACTCGACCTTCGGGGTGGGCTCGTCGGTCATGACCACGGCCAGCGCCTGCTGGGGTCCCGCGGCGCCGCTGCCGATGTCGATCTTGCCGCCGGTGCGGACGCAGGTCACCGAGGAGGGGTTCAGGCCCGCCAGGTCGTTGCCGCCCACCTTGACCTGCGCCGCCGTGCCACCCGCGGCGCTGGGCGCCGGGCTCGAAGCCGGGGCGGCCGTGTGGCCCCCGCTCGAGCAGCCCACCAGCGCCGCGGCGCAGCCGAGGGTTCCTATCGCACCCGCGAGGAGACGTTTCACTGCAGTTCCTTCCTTCATGCGCCGCCCCGGTGGCGCCGCCATGGGCGCAAGTACAGACCCGCCGCGCCGCTACCGATCCCAAACTTCGGCCAGCTCGGGTGGGGTCGTTATCGTGTCAGCGTGATCGAGATGGAGGCCGTCGGCGCGGTGCGGGTGCTGACACTGTCGTCCGGGCGCGTCAACGCCATGGATGTCGAGCTGTTGACCGAGCTGACCGACGCGATCGGCGAGCTGCGTCGCTCCGGGGCCGGCCCGCTCGTCGTCACCGGCGCCGGCCGCGCGTTGAGCGCGGGCGTGGAACTCAACCGCGTCGTCGACGGGGGCGCGGACTACACCGACCGGCTGGTGCCCGCGCTGTCCGCGGCGTTCGAGGCGGTGTTCACCTACCCGGGGCCGACGGTGGCCGCGATCAACGGGGCGGCCGTCGCGGGCGGCTGCGTGCTGGCCTGCGCCTGCGATCGGCGGCTGATCGGCGCCGAGGCGCAGATCGGGGCGTCGGAGGTCCGCGTCGGCGTGGCGTTTCCGGTCGCCGCGCTCGAGGTGATGCGCCACGCCTGCGGCGACCGCGCCGAGGAGGTGTTGCTGGGCGGCCGCCTCTACCGCGGGGACGAGGCGATCGCCCACGGGCTCGCCCACCGCGTCGTCGCCGACGACCTGGTAGGGGCGGCGGTGGCGGAGGCGGCCGACCTCGGGGGCATCCCGGCCGACGCGTATCGGCACACCAAAGGACAGCTGCGCGCCCCCGCGCTGGCGCGGATCCGCGAGGGCGGCACCATCGACGACGAGGTGCGCCGGCTGTGGGGTGCGGCCGAGACGCAGCGGCGCATCGCCGACTACGTCGAAAGCCTGCGGCGCCGCTGAATCCGGGTCACTCGTCGAGCGCGACGCCGCCTCGGGTGCGCCTGCGCCGCATCCGGTGTGAGCCCTTGCCCGTCGGGCGGCGGTTTTGCAGGCCGCCCCGGGCCTCGTCGGCGGCTTCGGTCGCCTCGGCGTCTTCTTCCGAGCTCGCCGTCGGCGCCTCTTCGGTCGGCGCCTCGGGCTCGGGCTCTTCCGCGACGACGGTCTCTCCGGTCTCTTCAGTCTCTTCGGGAGACTCTTCAGTCTCTTCGGGAGACTCTTCGGATTCCTCGGTCTTTTCTTCGGCCGCGGCGCCTTCCGGGGCCTCTTCGGCCGCGACTTCTTCGGCTTCTTCGCCCTCGTCGCCCTTCTTGCCGCGCAGGCCGCGCCGCTTGGGCTGTTTTTCCTTCTTCGGCTTGATCGGTTTCGGCGGCGGCGGGGGCAACTCGGCGACGAACGACAGATAAAACGCGAAGAACCCGAGCAGCCCGATCGCGGCGGCGGCGCCGTAGACGCCGAACAACCACTGCCCGAAGGTGTCCAGGCTGAGCCACAGCTCGCTGATCGCGGTGCCGATGATCAGCACCCCGGAAAGCACGTGGGCCACGATCGACCAGACCCGCATCGACAGGGCCAGCTGCGGGGTGCCCAGCTCGGGCTTGCGGGTGCGCAGCAGCGTGAACACCACGGGCAGCGCGGCCAGGCTCAGCAGCGCGCCCGCCACGATCCGCAGCGTCGTCCCCAACGAATGCTTGGTGTCACCCATCAGCTCAGGCCAGCGGGGCAACACGAACAAGAAGTAGAGGAAACCGGCGGCGATCGAGAACAACGCGTGCCAAGGTATGGCGACCTTGCGCCCCATACGCCTCCTCATGCTGGTGGTGAGCTGCCCGACGCGAGCCCGAACAAGCCCCCTGCTTGGCGGAGGATGCGGGATTTGAACCCGCGAGGGCTATTAACCCAACCCGCGTTCCAGGCGAGCGCCATAGGCCACTAGGCGAATCCTCCGTGGCCATGGTAACCGAGTGTCCAGCCGGCGCCGCCGGTTGCCGTACACTCGCCATGGACCCCGCGCGGCGTCTATCCTGTGAACTCCCCCAGGGCCGGAAGGCAGCAAGGGTCAATGGGCTCTGTCGGGTGCGCGGGGTCCCCTAGGTTGGATGGGTGGCGACCCGTTGCGCCCGGCACCGCCGGGCTTGCGATCGCCACCAGGTTAGGTTGGGGCCAGGCCGGCCCGGAATTCCGCAAACGTTCGACAGCGAGAGGGCCCATGGCGTCGTTCGATTCCCTCAGCCCGGACGAGCTGGCCGTGGCGCACGCCCGCAACCAGCAGGGCTACGCGGAGCTGCAATCCAAGAAGCTGGCGCTGGATCTGACTCGCGGCAAACCGGCCCCCGAACAGCTGGACCTGTCCAACGCGCTGCTGAGCCTGCCCGGCGACGCCTACCGCGACGCCGAGGGCACCGACACCCGCAACTACGGCGGCCTGCACGGCCTGCCGGAACTGCGGGCGATCTTCGGGGAGCTGCTGGGGATTCCGGTGCAAAACCTGATCGCCGGCAACAACTCCAGTCTCGAGCTGATGCACGATCTCGTCGTCTTCTCGCTGCTGTACGGCGGGGTGGACTCGCCGCGGCCCTGGAAAGACGAACCGACCGTCAAGTTCCTGTGCCCGGTGCCCGGCTACGACCGCCACTTCGCCATCACCGAGACGATGGGCATCGAGATGATCCCGGTCCCGACGCTGCCCGACGGGCCGGACGTCGACCTGATCGAAGAGCTCGTCGCCGCCGACCCGGCGATCAAGGGCATGTGGTCGGTGCCGGTGTTCGGCAACCCGACCGGCATCACCTACTCCTGGGAGACGACCCGCCGGCTCATGCAGATGCGGACCGCGGCGCCCGACTTCCGGCTGTTCTGGGACAACGCCTACGCGGTGCACACCCTGACGCACGACTTCATCCGCCAGGTCGACGTGCTCGGGCTGGCGGCCACGGCCGGCAACCCCAACCGGCCCTACATCCTCGCGTCCACCTCCAAAATCACCTTCGCCGGCGCGGGCGTCAGCTTCTTCGGCGGGTCGCTGGGCAACATCGCCTGGTACCTGCAATACGCGGCGAAGAAGTCGATCGGCCCGGACAAGGTCAACCAGCTGCGGCACCTGCGTTTGTTCGGCGACGCTGACGGGGTGCGCCTGCACATGCAGCGCCACCAGCAGATCCTGGCACCGAAGTTCGCGCTGACGGCCGAGATTCTGGACCAGCGGCTCGGCGACTCCAAGATCGCGTCGTGGACCGAGCCCAAGGGCGGCTACTTCATCAGCCTCGACGTGCTGCCCGGCACGGCGCGCCGGACCGTCGCTTTGGCCAAGGACGCCGGCATCGCGGTGACCGAGGCCGGCGCGACGTTCCCGTACCGAAAAGACCCGGACGACAAGAACATCCGGATCGCGCCCACCTTCCCGTCGCTGCCGGATCTGCGTGACGCGGTCGACGGGCTGGCGACCTGCGCGCTGCTCGCGGCATCGGAGTCGCTGCTGGCGTCCCCGGCGGCCGACGTTCGGGTTTGACTCTGCCCTGGTGGCGCGAAAGTGCGAGTGGCCCGCGCCCTGAGCGCAGAGTGAACGCCAGCCGCGCTCTCGTCACCGGTGCTGGGTAGCCTGGCTGACCGTGGCCCTCTACCGCAAATACCGACCGGCAACCTTCGCCGAGGTGGTGGGGCAGGAGCACGTCACCGAGCCGCTGTCGATCGCCCTGGAAGCCGGGCGGATCAACCACGCCTACCTGTTTTCCGGGCCCCGCGGCTGCGGGAAGACCTCGTCGGCGCGGATTCTGGCCCGCTCGCTGAACTGTGCGCAGGGGCCGACGGCCAGCCCGTGCGGGGTCTGCGAGTCCTGCGTCGCGCTGGCGCCCAACGCGCCCGGCAGCATCGACGTGGTGGAGCTCGACGCCGCCAGCCACGGCGGCGTGGACGACACCCGCGAGCTGCGCGACCGGGCGTTCTACGCGCCCGCGCAGTCGCGCTACCGGGTGTTCATCGTCGACGAGGCGCACATGGTGACCACCGCGGGGTTCAACGCGCTGCTCAAGATCGTCGAGGAACCGCCCGAGCACCTGATCTTCATCTTCGCCACCACCGAACCGGAGAAGGTGCTGCCGACGATCCGGTCGCGCACTCATCACTACCCGTTCCGGCTGCTGCCGCCGCGCACCATGCGGGCGCTGATCGGGCGCATCTGCGAGCAGGAGGGCGTCGACGTCGACGACGCGGTGTACCCGCTGGTGATCCGCGCCGGCGGGGGATCACCGCGCGACACCCTCTCGGTGCTGGACCAGCTGCTGGCCGGCTCCGAGGGCGGGCACGTGACCTACCAGCGCGCGCTGGGCCTGTTGGGCGCCACCGACGTCGCGCTGATCGACGACGCCGTCGACGCGCTGGCCGCATCGGATGCCGCAGCGTTGTTCGGTGCGATCGAATCGGTGATCGACGCCGGCCACGACCCACGGCGCTTCGCCACCGATCTGCTGGAGCGGTTCCGCGATCTCATTGTGCTGCAAGCGGTTCCGGATGCGGTGAGCCGCGGCGTGGTGGATGCGCCCGAGGACGTGCTGGACCGGATGCGCGAGCAGGCCGCGCGCATCGGCGCGGCCACGCTGACCCGCTACGCCGAGGTGGTGCAGGCGGGGCTGGGCGAGATGCGGGGCGCGACGGCGCCGCGCCTGCTGCTCGAAGTGGTCTGCGCGCGACTGTTGTTGCCGTCGGCCAGCGACGCCGAGTCGGCGCTGCTGCAGCGCGTCGAGCGGATCGAGGCCCGGCTGGGCGTGTCCCTCCCCGATAGCGACGCGCCCCCGCCACGGCCGGCCGCGGCCCCCGTGCGGCCCCGCCGCGAGGTGGCACCTAAGGTCGCCGAGCCCGAGCCCGAGCCCGAGCCCGCGCCCGCGCCGGAACCCGAAACGCCCGCTGCGCCAGGGGAACTCAACGCCGCGTCGGTTCGGAGCATGTGGCCGACCGTGCGCGACAAGGTGCGCCAGCGCAGCCGCACCACCGAGGTGATGCTGGCCGGCGCCACGGTCCGCGCGATCGACGGCGACACGCTGGTGCTGACCCACGCGTCGGCTCCGCTGGCCAAGCGGCTGTGCGAACAGCGCAACGCCGACGTCATCGCCGAGGCGCTCAAGGACGCGCTGGGGGTGAACTGGCGGGTGCGCTGTGAGGTCGGCGCGGGTGAGCCCGCCCCGATTACCCCGGCACCCGCCCGGCAGGAGGCGCCCCCGGACGAGCCGGCCGCCGACTCGGCTCGGCGGGACGAAGAGGAACACATGCTTGCCGAGGCCGGGCGCACCGAGGCGTCGGCTCCGCGGCGCGATCCCGAAGAGGTCGCACTCGAGCTGTTGCAGAACGAGTTGGGCGCGCGCCGTATCGACGGAGCCTGACCGGCCGCCGCGAGAGTGCATCTGCCGACGGCGCTTCTCGGGATACGTGTTGCCAGTTGCACTTTCGCGAATAGCCGGGCAGACCTACGGCGTCCACCACGGCCGCAGGGGCAGGCCGTCGTCGCCGCGGACGTCGACGTTCGCCGCCAGCACGTGATGCAGCTGCAGGTTGTTCTTCTCGAACGCCACCCGCGAGGCCGCCATGTACAAGCCCCACACCTTGGCCGTCGCCAGGCCGACCTCGCCGACCGCTTCCTCCCAGTGCTCGACCAGGTTGCGGCACCAGTCGCGCAGGGTCATCGCGTAGTGATGGCGGAAGTTCTCCTCGTGCAGCACCTCGAAACCGGCGTCCTGGATGTCGGTGACGATGCGGCCCGAGCCCGTCAGCTCCCCGTCCGGGAACACGTAGCGGTCGGTGAACCCGCCGGCGAACGGGGTCGACTTGTTGTCGTGGCGCGTGATGCAGTGGTTGAGCAGCAGGCCGCCGGTGCGCAGCTTGGACTTCAGGAAGCCGAAGTACCCCGGGTAGTTCTTGACGCCGATGTGCTCGGTCAGGCCGATGGAGGACACGGCGTCGAAGTCGGCCTCCGCGATGTCGCGATAGTCGGAGTGCCGCACCTCGGCAAGGCCGGTCAGTCCGTCGTCGGCGATCGCTTGGCGCGCCCAGGCCGCCTGCTCGGCCGACAGGGTGGCGCCGATCGCGCGGACGCCGCGCCGGGCCGCGTAACGCACCATGCCTCCCCAGCCGCAGCCGACGTCGAGCAGCCGGTCGCCGGGCTGCAGCCGCAGCTTGTCGAAGATCAGCCGGTACTTGTTCTCCTGGGCCTGCTCGAGGGTCGCTTCGGCGTCGGGATAGACCGCGCAGGTGTAGGTCATCGACGGGCCGAGCACCCATTCGTAGAAGGTGTTGGAGACGTCGTAGTGGTGGTGGATGGCCTCGGCGTCGCGGGTCTTGCTGTGCACGACGCCCGCGGCAACGCGCCGCCACCGCGGCGGGGCCTCCTCCGGGGGCGGGGCGACGGGCAGCAGATGCTCGAGGCCGATGGAGCGGACCACGCTGGCGAGCATCCGCGCCGACGGCCGCTTGAACTCGACCCGGTCGGTCAGCGTCTTGAGCAGCGGGTAGGGGTCGCCGGGGTGGACGCCGTACGTCTGCAGGTCACCCGAGACGTACGCGCGGGCCAGGCCGAGTTCGCCGGGTGCCGTGGCCAGGTAGGTGGCGCCGCGGGGGCTGCGCAGGTCCAGGCCCAGCGCGGCGTCCTCGCTGCCCGCGCAGCTGCCGTCGTATGCGGTGAACTTCAGCGGTTGCCGTCCGGTCGCGGTGAACAGCTCCAGGATCTCCGCCATACTCAACTTGCCGCCGGGGCGGGACGTCGCGTGATGGGGCTCTTTTACTACTGTCATCGCCGTTGCACCGCCTTCGCATAGAGGTCGAGGAGCCGAGAATCCGGGTCGTAGGTCTTCTTGGCCGTCTTGTAAGCCTCCCCGCCGTAGAGCTCGTCAAACTCCTCGCGGGTGTAGAAGGAGTCCGAGTACAGCGACTTGTGCCCGTCGAGTTCGCTCACCTTCGCCTCGATCGCCCGATTCGTGACGCCCTCAGAGCTACCCGCCGGCACCGATGACCAAAACCCGATGTTGACGTAGGTGTGGTCCGGACGCATCGGATACAGCGGCCAGCCGTCGTGATCGCGCAGCCGCAACGGGCACAACCAGATGGGTGTGATGGGCACGTTGTCCAGGAACCACTCCAAAAACGCGCAGGTCCGCTCGACCGGCACCTCGACGTCCTGGACTACCCTTTCGCGCGGCGGGCGGCCGTTCCGCTTCTCGATCCGGTCGGCGATGCCGAAACGGTGGTCGAGGGCGACGAGCTTCCAGTAGACGCTGCTGCGCCGGTAGCGGCGCGGCCACCAGCGCCGCAGCCGCGGGTCCTGCGCGCCGAACGCGCGCGAGCACCAAAACCAGTCGGTGTCCCAGCGCCACAGGTAGTCGTGGATCGTCAGCCGGTCGTCCTTGGCGGCCTCCGTGGCTTTCGGCCCGGCCGCCTCGTGCCGGATGGATTGGTAGTAAATGTTTTTCCCGGTGTAATCGCTGACCGGGCCCGGGTTGGCGGTGCGCCGGCCCACGCACAGGTAGCTTTCGTCGGCGCTGAACACCACGCCGTCCAGATAATCCACCGGGGTTCCGCCGTGCCCGCCGGTATCGATGATGCGCTCGGCCGCCGCAACCAGCTCGGGCACCGAATGGAACCGGACGTGGCGCAGTGCCACGAACGGCGCGACGGGCTCTAGCTCGATCCGAAGCCGCGTCGAATACCCCAGCGTCCCATAGGAATTGGGAAACGCACGGAACAGTTCGGGGTGCTCGGTGCGTGAGGCGGTGAGCAATTCCCCTGCGCCGGTGAGGATGTCCATCTCCAGCACCGACTCGTGTGGCAGGCCGTTGCGGAACGACGCCGACTCGATACCCAGGCCACTGACCGCACCGCCGAGCGTGATGGTCTTCAGCTGCGGGACCACCAACGGCGACAGGCCGTAGGGAAGGGTCGCGGCGACCAGGTCCTCGTAGGTGCACATGCCGGCGACGTCGGCGGTGCGCGCGTCGGGATCCACCGAGAGGACACCGGTCAGTCCGGACGTATCCAGCCCGCGCGCATCGTGTTTGGCGCGGGCGCGGAACAGGTTTGAGGTCGGCTTGGCGAGGCGAACGGCGGACGTTGCCGGAATGGATCGATAGCTCGCCATCAACCGGTCAACGCCCGCTGCATGAGCGGAGAGTGCAGATCCAGGGACAGGCACCACATATACCCTAGTCTTCGAAAACAGCCCGTGCACCCGCGCGCGGGGGGATCAACACGAGGAGTCGCGCCCGATGGGCCAGGTGAGCGCAGCCAGCACGATCTTGATCAACGCCGAGCCCGAGGCCACGCTCGCCGCGGTCGCGGACTATCAGCGCGTGCGCCCGAAGATCCTGTCCCAGCAGTACAGCGAGTACCAGGTGGTGCAGGGCGGGCAGGGGGCCGGGACGGTCGCCCGGTGGAAGCTGCAGGCCACCAAGTCGCGGGTGCGCGACGTGCGCGTCGACGTGGACGTGGCCGGCCACACCGTCATCGAAAAGGACGCGAACTCGTCCATGGTCACCAACTGGACCGTCGCGCCCGCCGGACCGGGCTCCAGCGTCACGGTGAAGACCACCTGGGCCGGGGCGGGCGGAGTCAAGGGCTTCTTCGAAAAGACCTTTGCGCCCTTGGGGCTGAAGAAGATTCAGTCCGAGGTGTTGGCGAACCTGAAGCAGGAACTGGAAAGTTAGCGCGCCTGGCCCTGGGTGGCCAGGAAGCCCGCGACGCCGCGGACGAGGGCGTCGGCGTATTTCTGCCGGCCCTCGGGTGACTCCATCAGCGCCGAGTCCGCGGGGTTCTTCATGTTGCCGCACTCGACGAGGACCGACGGATACTGTGCGAGGTTCAACCCGGCGAGGTCCGAACGGCCGTACAGGCCGCTCTGGCCGATGTAGTTGGCGGGCGGGATGCCCGAGGCCTGCATCTGGTCACGCATGATCCGGGCGTACTGCACCGAGGGTCCGGCCTGCGCCTGGTTGAGCGGTGGCGCCGAGTAGTTGACGTGGAATCCCCGCCCCGACGCCGGCCCGCCGTCGGCGTGGATGCTCAGGATCGCGTTGGGGCGCATCGCGTTGGCGGCGTTGGCGCGCGCGTCCACGCACGGCCCCAGCCCGGTGTCGTTGCCGCGCGCCATGGCGGTCCGCACGCCCAGGGCGTTCAGCTCGGCGCGGACCCGCAGGGCGGTGTCCCAGGTGAACGTGTGCTCGGGGTATCCGGCGTTGCTCGTCGTCCCGCTGGCCTGGCAGTCCTTGGTGCCGCCGCGCCCGGTGGGCACCTGACGGTTGATCGAGGCGTCGTTGGCGCCGTTGTGGCCGGGGTCGATGAACACGACCATGCCGGCGATGTTGGACGGGACCGCCCACGCTGCCGGGGCCGGCGTCGGCGCGATTGCCGTGGCAGCGGCGACCAGCGCACCGACCGCCAATTTGATTCCGACACGCGTGCTCGCTCGTAGGTCCACGGCGCAAAGGTAACGTCGCGCGGTCTACGCTGGGGGTTTCGAATCGCCCGGCACACACAGGCGAAACCAACTCGAGACCGAGATGCAAGGGGATTGTCATGCAACCCGGAGGCGACATGTCGGCGCTGCTCGCCCAGGCGCAGCAGATGCAGCAGAAGCTACTGGAAGCCCAGCACCAGCTCGCCAACTCCGAGGTTCATGGACAGGCCGGTGGCGGCCTGGTGGAGGTCGTCGTCAAGGGCAGCGGCGAGGTGGTCGCGGTGAAGATCGATCCCAAGGTCGTCGACCCCGGGGACATCGAAACGTTGCAGGACTTGATCGTCGGCGCCATGGGCGACGCGTCGTCGCAGGTCACGAAGATGGCGCAGGAGCGCCTCGGCGCCCTGGCCGGTGGCATGGGCGGCCCGCCGGCCCCACCGCCGGCGCCCCCGACGCAGATGCCGGGGCTGTAAACGTCAGGCCGACATGTTCGAGGGACCTGTCCAGGATCTGATCGACGAGCTCGGCAAGCTGCCGGGCATCGGACCCAAGAGCGCGCAGCGGATCGCGTTTCACTTGCTGTCGGTCGAGCCGCCCGACATCGACCGGCTGACCGCGGTGCTGGCGAAGGTCCGCGACGGCGTGCGGTTCTGCGCGGTGTGCGGCAACGTCTCCGACGACGAGCGGTGCCGCATCTGCGCCGATCCGCGCCGGGACGGGTCGTTGGTGTGTGTCGTCGAGGAGCCGAAGGACATCCAGGCCGTCGAGCGCACCCGCGAATTCCGCGGCCGCTACCACGTGCTGGGCGGCGCGCTGGACCCGCTGTCGGGGGTGGGTCCCGAACAGTTGCGCATCCGTGAACTGCTGAGCCGCATCGGTGAGCGCGTCGACGACGTGGACATCACCGAGGTCATCATCGCCACCGACCCCAACACCGAGGGCGAGGCGACCGCCACCTACCTGGTCCGGATGCTGCGCGACATCCCCGGGCTGACCGTGACCCGGATCGCGTCCGGGCTGCCGATGGGCGGCGACCTGGAATTCGCCGACGAGCTGACCCTGGGCCGAGCGCTGACCGGCCGCCGGGCGATGGTCTGACGCTCGTCACCGCGTCACCCTGGTTATCACGGCGAAGTTGTCGCTGGTTTTCCACGCCGCTTCGAAGGTGTCGATCCGAACCTGCTCGTCGCGGCCGGCCCTGATGCCGCTGTCGTTGAGGTGCACCACGCCGGCTCGGGCGTCGATGCCGATGACGACCACGAAGTGGTTCTCCCGGGAGCGGTCGCCGGGCTCGTCCCAGATGGTCTTGTCGTTGAGCCCGACGATCACCTTGCGCCCCTGGTCCAGATCCTGCGCGAGGGCGTCGAGGGTGGTGTGCACCCCGGCGGCAGCGACGCCGTAATGCGCGAGCAGCACCGGCAGGTCGGCGTTCTTGGTGTTGCCGGCGGGCCGGTAGATCGGCCCGGGGTGGCTCACGCTCGGGATGCCGGCAGCCACGCCGGTGATCTCCTCCTCGGTGGGCTCGTGGCCGGTGACCTGGCCGACGACATCGGCCACCGCCATCTCCCCGCAGTCCTTGTCCTGCTGTTGGTAGCGCCAAAACGGCGCGGCGGCGGCCGGGTCGCCGTGCATCCCGACGGCCGCGTCGGCCGTCGCCGCGAATCCCACCGCCGAGCCGACGGCCGCGCTCAGGAGCGCCGCGAGTCCCGCCGCGGCGACGATCGTTCTGCAATTGCCCATGGGCCAAAGGCTGGGCCCAGGCCCTCTGCGGATCCTTGACGAAACCTTGGCGCGCAGCTCAGCGGGCGGCGAGGCGCTCGCGGCGCAGTTGGTCCACCTCGGGCAGCTCCAGCGGCGGCAGCTCGCCGGCCACCTTGGCCAGCAGCAGGTCGGCCAGTTCCGGGTTGCGGGCCAGGCACGGGCCGTGCATGTAGGTCGCGACCACGCTGCCCTGCACCACGCCGTCGAATCCGTCCCCGGCCCGGTTGCCCGCGCCCTTGACCACCGCACTCAACGGCGCCGCCGCGGCTCCCAAAACGGTTCCGCCCCGGTGGTTTTCGAAGCCGGTGAGCCGCTGGGTCAGGCCGGGCAACAGCGGCTGGCCGACCAGCTCGCCGATGGCCCGCGCGTCCTGCGGGGACGTCGTCGCGTCCAGTATGCCGACGCCGTCGACGCGTTCCCCCGACGACGTCTCGTACCAGAGCCCCAGCACCTGTACGGCCGCGCAGATCGCCAGCACGGGCGCGCCGCGGTTCGCGGCGCGCTGCAGGCCAGGGTGGCGGATCAGGTGTCGGGTGGCCAGCCGCTGGGCGTAGTCCTCGGCCCCGCCCAGCGTGTACAGATCCAGCGACTCGGGCACCGGATCGGCCAGCGTGATCTCGACGATCTCGGCCGCGATGCCGCGCAGGCGCAGCCGTTGGCGCAGCACCACGGCGTTGCCGCCGTCGCCGTAGGTGCCCATCACGTCGGGCAACACCAGCCCGATCCGCACTGCCGACTCAGCCATGGCGCGCCAATGCCCGCTGCAACTGCAAAAACGCGGTGTAGTTGGCGACGACCTCCACCCGCCCGGGCGGGCACGACGCGATGGCCGCGACGGTGTCGTGCACCAGGGCGTGCTCGACTCCCGCGTAGCCGAGGCGCACCGCCAGGTCGGTGCCGCGCTCGCCGGCGGCCACCACGGTCGTGCCTTCGAAGTGCTCGAAGCGCACGTCCCACAGCCAGGACAGGTCCTCGCCGTCGGGCACCTGCCCGTTGACCGCGATGACCACCCCGGCCGCATCCTTGTTCACCATCGACAGCGCCTCGTGCCAGCCGGCCGGGTTCTTGGCCAGCAGGATCCGGGCCTCGTGCTGGCCCACGCGGACGCTGCGGTAGCGCCCCGCGACCTCGTCGACGCTGGACACGGCCGCCACGGCTTTCACCGGGTCCGCGCCGAGCGCGACGGCGGCGGCCACGGCCTGCGCGGCGTTGCCGCGGTTCACCGCGCCCGGCAGCGCCAGCCGCATCGGCAGGGCCAGCCCATCAGGCCCATACAGCGTGCGATCGTCGAACCACCACTGCGGGCTGGGCCGCTTGAAATCCGCGCCGGTGGAATACCAATGCTCCTGCTCGCGGACGATGACCTCGCCGCTGCGCGGGCAGCTGACCGAGTCGTTGGCCCAGGCGCCGCCCGCGGCCACCCACACCACGTGGGCGCTGTCGTAGGCGGCGGAGGTCATCAGAATGTCGTCGCAGTTGGCGACGACGACCGCGTTCGGATGCCGGGCCAGGCCGGCCCGCAGCGTGCGTTCGATGATGTTGATCTCGCCGACCCGGTCCAGCTGATCGCGCGACAGGTTGAGCAGGACGAGCACGCGGGGTTCGACGGCATCGGAGACGTGCGGCACGTGCATCTCGTCGACCTCCAGGGCCGCCAGATCGGCGCGCCGGCCGGCGGCCAGCGCGGCAACCAGGCCGGCGTCCATGTTGGCGCCCTCGGCGTTGGTCGCCACCGGTCCGAGCGTGCTCAGTGCGGCCGCGGTCATGCGGGTCGTGGTCGACTTGCCGTTGGTGCCGGTGACGATGACGGTGCGCCGGCCCGCCCCGAGCTGCCGAAGGACCGAGCGGTCCAGGGTCATCGCGACCAGCCCGCCGATCATCGCCCCGGCGCCGCGCCCGGTGACCCGCGACGCCCAGCGCGCGCTCGCGCCGGCGGCGAGTGCCAGACGCGCCCGGGTGGTAACCACCCGCGCAGTTTAAGGGGCATCGGGTTAAGTCCCGACACGACGCCGCAGCGACCCGGCGATGTCGGTCCGGCATGCCATCCTCAGCGTATGAACGCGGTGTCCTGGGGTCGTCCGGCCACCGAGCCGGGCGCGGGCTGGGCCGTCATCGACGTCGAGACCTCGGGCTTTCGCCCGGGCCAGGCCCGGATCATCAGCGTCGCGGCGCTCGGCCTCGACGCCAACGGCCGGGTCGAGCAGTCCGTGGTCAGCCTGCTCAACCCGGGCGTCGACCCCGGCCCCACCCACGTACACGGCCTGACCGCGGCCATGCTCGAGGATCAGCCGCAGTTCGCCGACATCGTCGACGACCTGGTCGAAGTGCTGCGCGGCCGCACGCTGGTGGCGCACAACGTCTCCTTCGACTACGCGTTTTTGGCCGCGGAGGCCGAGCTCGCCGAGGCCGTGCTGCCCATCGACGACGTGATGTGCACCGTCGAGCTGGCGCGGCGCCTGGACCTCGGGGTCGACAACCTGCGGCTCGAAACGCTCGCCGCACACTGGGGCGTGATCCAGGAGCGCCCGCACGACGCCTTCGACGACGCGCTCGTGCTGACCGGCGTGCTGGAGTCGGCGCTGCAGCGGGCGCGCGAGCGCGACATCTGGCTACCGGTGCATCCGGTGACGCGGCGCCAGTGGCCCAACGGGCGGATCACGCACGACGAGCTGCGCCCGCTGAAGGTGCTGGCCTCGCGGATGCCGTGCCCCTACCTCAACCCGGGGCCCTACGTCCGGGGCCGGCCGCTGATCCAGGGCATGCGGGTGGCGCTGGCCGCCGAGGTGCGGCGCACCCACGAGGAGCTCGTCGAGCGGATCCTGCACGCGGGGCTGGCCTACAGCGACGTCGTGGACGGCGAGACCTCGCTGGTGGTCTGCAACGAGTCCGCCCCCGGGCAGGGCAAGGGCTATCACGCCCTGCGGCTGGGGGTGCCGGTGGTCTCCGACGCGCAGTTCATGGACGGCGTCGGCACCGTCGCCGGCGGCACCAGCATGGAGGAATTCGCCGACGCAACGGCGGCGGACCAGCAGCTGGCGCTGTTCTGACCGCTATCGGGAGGCCCGGTTGACCGCCGACACCACCGCCCGCAGCGACGCGGCCGTGATCGACGGCGCGATGCCGACGCCCCATACCGTGCGCCCGCCGACCGACGCTTCGATGTAGGCCGCCGCCTGCGCGTCGTCGCCGGCGCTCATCGCGTGCTCGGAGTAATCCAGGACGGCGACCTCGAAGCCGACGTGGCCCAGCGCGTCGACGAACGCGGCGAGCGGGCCGTTGCCGGCGCCGCTGATTTCCGTCTCCGCGCCGTCGATCTTGACGGTCGCGGCGATGGTCGTGACGCCGTCGTCGTCCGAGGCGTCGACGCGCTGCTTGATCCGCTCGAGCGGGCGCACCGGGGCCAGGTACTCCTCGGAGAACGCGTCCCACATCTCCTTCGGCGAGACCTCGCCGCCCTCACCATCGGCGATCTTCTGGATCACCTGGGAGAACTCGATCTGCAGCCGTCGCGGCAGCGCCAGGCCGTGGTCGGCCTTCATGATGTAGGCCACCCCGCCCTTGCCCGACTGCGAGTTGACCCGGATCACCGCCTCGTAGGTGCGCCCGACGTCCTTGGGGTCGATCGGCAGGTACGGCACCTGCCAGAGCATGTCGTCCATGTCGGTGTCGGCGGCGTCGGCGTCGAACTTCATCGCGTCGAGGCCCTTGTTGATGGCGTCCTGGTGGCTGCCGGAGAACGCCGTGTAGACCAGGTCGCCGCCGTAGGGGTGACGCTCGGGCACCGGCAGCTGGTTGCAGTACTCGACGGTGCGGCGGATCTCGTCGATGTTGGAGAAGTCGATCTGGGGGTCCACGCCGCGGGAGAACAGGTTGAGCCCCAATGTCACCAGGCAGACGTTGCCGGTGCGCTCCCCGTTGCCGAACAGGCAGCCCTCGATCCGGTCGGCGCCGGCCTGGTAGCCCAATTCGGCTGCGGCGACAGCGGTTCCGCGGTCGTTGTGCGGGTGCAGGCTCAGGATGACCGACTCCCGGTTCGCCAGGTTGCGGCTCATCCATTCGATGGAGTCGGCGTAGACGTTGGGCGTCGCCATCTCCACGGTGGCGGGCAGGTTGAAGATGATCGGGTTGTCCGGGGTGGGCCCGATGATGTCGCCGACCGCGTCGCACACCTGCTTGGCGTATTCGAGTTCGGTGCCGGTGTAGGACTCCGGCGAATATTCGAACCGCCAGCGCGTGCCGGGGTGTTTGGCGGCCTCCTCGACGCACTTGTGCGCGCCGTCGGTCGCGATGGCCTGCACCGCGGCCCGGTCGGCGCGGAACACCACGCGGCGCTGCAGGATCGACGTCGAGTTATAGAAGTGCACGATGGCCCGCGGCGCGCCGTCGCACGCCTCGAAGGTGCGCTCGATCAGTTCTGGCCGGCACTGGGTCAGCACCTGGATGGTGACGTCGTCGGGAATGGCGCCGTCGGCGATGATCTCGCGGACGAAGTCGAAGTCGGTCTGGCTGGCCGACGGGAATCCGACCTCGATCTCCTTGTAGCCCATCCGGACCAGCAGGTCGAACATGCGGCGCTTGCGGGCCGGGCTCATGGGGTCGATCAGCGCCTGGTTGCCGTCGCGCAGGTCCACCGCGCACCACAGCGGCGCGCGGGTGGTGACCCGGTCGGGCCAGGTGCGGTCGGCGACCCGGACGGGCTCGACCTCCTCGGCGAACGGCCGGTACCGGTGGACCGGCATCGACGAGCCCCGCTGGGGATTCCACGCGGGCTGGCCGGGCCCGAGCGGTCCGGCGGGCTTCACAACGGCGCGCGCTGACGTATAGGCGTCGGGGCTGAAAGACTCAGGAATGGTGTTCACGGTAGTTGCTCCGGGGGTTTAGAAGGAACCTCAGACCGGCGCATCGCGACTCCCGCGACGGGAAGCCGGTCTGGATCAGGCCCCGTCGCGGCGTCCGAGGAGGAGCACCCGCTGCACGGCCTGAACTCTACCGCGATCTGCGCCGGGACCAAAACGTGCGACCCGCGCCACCGACCGTGGGGCCTACGGACGGAACCGGCGCGGTTTTCCTGCGTAAGGCCCACGGTCGGTGGCCCCGGCCGCGCGGAAAATCCGGATGCGGCGGGCCGTATTCTGTTGAGGACTCAACGCGCCGTGTGGCGCTGCCAAATCCGAGACAGAAGAGAGCAACAGTGGCGCTCGTCGTGCAAAAGTACGGCGGATCATCCGTGGCGGACGCCGACCGCATCCGCCGCGTGGCGGAGCGCATCGTCGCCACCAAGAAGCAGGGCAACGACGTGGTCGTCGTGGTGTCGGCGATGGGTGACACCACCGACGACCTGCTGGATCTGGCCCAGCAGGTCTGCCCGGCCCCGCCGCCCCGCGAACTCGACATGCTGCTGACCGCCGGCGAACGCATCTCCAATGCCCTGGTGGCCATGGCGATCGAATCGCTCGGCGCGCAGGCGCGGTCGTTCACCGGCTCACAGGCCGGCGTGCTCACCACCGGCACCCACGGCAACGCGAAGATCATCGAGGTGACGCCGGGACGGCTCCGGGAAGCGCTCGACGAAGGGCGCATCGTCCTCGTCGCCGGGTTCCAGGGGGTCAGCCAGGACACCCGCGACGTCACCACGCTGGGTCGCGGCGGCTCGGACACCACCGCGGTCGCGCTGGCCGCGGCGCTCGGCGCCGACGTCTGCGAGATCTACACCGACGTCGACGGCATCTTCAGCGCGGACCCGCGCATCGTGCACAACGCTCGCAGGCTGGACACGGTCACGTTCGAGGAGATGCTCGAGATGGCGGCCTGCGGCGCCAAAGTGCTGATGCTGCGCTGCGTCGAATACGCTCGCCGCTACGACATGCCGGTGCACGTCCGGTCGTCGTACTCGGACAAACCAGGCACCCTCGTCAAGGGATCGATCAAGGAAACGCCCATGGAAGACCCCATCCTCACCGGAGTCGCGCACGACCGCAGCGAGGCCAAGGTGACCGTCGTCGGGATTCCCGACATCCCCGGCTACGCGGCGAAGGTCTTCCGCGGCCTCGCCGACGCCGACGTGAACATCGACATGGTGCTGCAGAACGTGTCCAAGGTCGAGGACGGCAAGACCGACATCACCTTCACCTGCTCGCGCGACAGCGGACCGACCGCGGTGGCCAAGCTGGACGGGTTGCAGGCCGAGATCGGGTTCACCCAGCTGCTCTACGACGACCACATCGGCAAGGTGTCGCTGATCGGGGCGGGCATGCGCAGCCACCCCGGCGTCACCGCCACCTTCTGTGAGGCGCTGGCCCAGGTCGGCGTCAACATCGAGCTGATCTCCACCTCCGAAATCCGGATCTCGGTGCTGTGCCGCGACACCGAACTGGACAAGGCGGTCGTGGCGCTGCACGAGGCGTTCGGACTCGGCGGCGACGAGTCGGCCACGGTGTACGCGGGGACGGGCAGATAGATGGTTGCCCTTGGTGTTGTCGGCGCCACCGGCCAGGTGGGCCAGGTGATGCGCGCATTGCTCGACGAGCGGGACTTTCCCGCGAGCTCGGTGCGGTTCTTTGCCTCCGCGCGCTCGCAGGGCCGCAAGTTGGCCTTCCGCGGACAGGAGATCGAGGTCGAGGACGCCGCGACCGCAGACCCGACCGGCCTGGACATCGCGGTGTTCTCGGCCGGCAAGACGATGTCGCTGGTGCAGGCGCCGCGCTTCGCCGCCGCCGGCGTGACCGTGATCGACAACTCCTCGGCCTGGCGCAAGGACCCCGACGTGCCCCTGGTTGTGTCCGAGGTCAACTTCGCGGCCGCGCGCAACCGGCCCAAGGGCATCATCGCCAACCCGAACTGCACGACCATGGCGGCCATGCCGGTGCTCAAGGCGCTGCACGACGAGGCGCAGCTGGTGCGCCTGGTGGTCTCGAGCTACCAGGCGGTGTCCGGCAGCGGCCTCGCCGGTGTCGAGGAGCTGGCCGGCCAGTCCCGCGCCGTCATCGACGGCGCCGAGCGGCTGGTGTACGACGGCGGCGCCTGCGAGTTCCCCGAGCCCAAGACCTACCTGGCGCCGATCGCGTTCAACGTGGTGCCGGTGGCCGGGTCGCTGGTCGACGACGGCTCCGGCGAGACCGACGAGGACCAGAAACTGCGCTTCGAGAGCCGCAAGATCCTCGACATCCCCGACCTGCTGGTCAGCGGCACCTGCGTGCGGGTTCCGGTGTTCACCGGGCACTCGCTGTCGATCAACGCCGAGTTCGCGCGGCCGTTGGCGGCGCAGCGCGCCCGGCAGCTGCTCGACGGCGCCCCCGGCGTCAAGGTGGTCGACGTGCCCACGCCGTTGGCCGCCGCTGGTGCCGACGAATCGCTGGTCGGCCGCATCCGGCAGGACCCGGGAGTACCCGACGGGCGCGGCCTGGCGCTGTTCGTCTCGGGGGACAACCTGCGCAAGGGCGCGGCGCTCAATACCATCCAGATCGCCGAGCTGCTGGCGTCCGAGTTGTGAGTTCGCGGGTGCGCTCCGCCCGCCTGCTCTGCACCGCCCTGCTGGCGTGTTCGCTTGTGCCACAGTCTGTTTGGCCTGCACGCGCCGACCCTCCCGCGCCGGTACCCGAACCCGTGCTGCAGCCGTTGGCGCCAGGCCAGGTGCTGCGCATCGGCCCGACCGCCGGCACCGGAACCCCCACCGGCGACTACGGGATCGGCGCGACCGACCTGTGTGAGTTCGTCGAGTTCCCCACCGAACTGCTGCAGGTGTGCGGCGACAGCTTCGCCGGCCAGGGCGTCGGGTTCGGCGGCTGGTATTCGCCGGTGGCGCTGCACGTCGACACCGCGTCGGTCGACGACCCCGCCGGGGTGCGCTACACGGGCGTCACCGGCATCGGCAAACCGCTGCTGGCCGACCCCACGCCGGCGGGGGACTCGCAGCTGCCCGCCGGGGTGGTGGAAATCAACCGACGCAACTACCTGATGGTCACCACCACCCGCAACCTGGCGCCGGTGAGCTCGCGCCTCGTCGCCCCCGAGGCGGCGCGCGGCGGCTGGCCGACCGTGGCGGGGTCCCGGCGTGACGCGTCCTACCAGGGCGGGTCGCAGACGCAGATCAGCGGTTACTACGACCCGATCCCCACCCCAGATTCGCCGACGGGGTGGGTGTACGTCGTGGCCAACAGCTTCACGCGGCGCGATCCGGTGGTGCTGTACCGGGCGACGCCGCAGACGTTCACCGACCGGTCGCGGTGGCAGGGCTGGGCGGCGGGCCCCGACGGCGGGTGGAACAAGGCGCCGACGCCGCTGTGGCCGGACCAGGTGGGCGAGATGTGCATCAGGCAGATCGACGGCAAGGCGGTGCTGTCGTACTTCAACGCCAGCACGGGAAACATGGAGGTCCGCGTGGCCGATGACCCCACGTCGCTGGGCGCCGCGCCGGTGACGACGGTGGTCCAGCACGACGAGTGGCCCGAGCCGGCGGAAAGCCTGCCGCCGCCGTACGACAACCGGCTTGCCCAGCCCTACGGCGGCTACATCTCGCCCGGCTCCACGCTTGACGAGCTGCGGATATTCGTCAGCCAGTGGGACACCCGGACCCGGGCGAGCGCGCCGTACCGGGTGATCCAGTTCGCGGTCAACCCGTTCAGGCCCTAGGCCGGCTTGCGACCCCACACGGCGACCACCAAGCCGCCCCGGTAGAGGAACGACGGGTCGTCGAAGGCCCGCCGCGCGCCGGCCGCGTCGGACGCCGGGATGACGTCGTTGGCGACCATGGTGTCATCGATCGGCCGGAAAGACCGCATCATCAACTGCGACATCGGACTGCGTCCGGACCCGACCATGGCGACCGCTTCGTTGCCCATGTCGGTCAGCCCCAACTCGGCCATGTGGGCCGGCAGGGTGCGCCCGTAGCGCAGGTCCATGACGCCGGCCGCCAGCAGGAACCGGATACGCGCCTGGGCGCAGAGGTCGAATGCCGCGGCGTCGGGGTGTGCGGGATTGGTCGCTTCGACTGTGCCGTTGTCGGTGTCTTCGATCATCAGCCAGCCGCCGGGGCGCAGCGCGGCGGTCAGGCGGTGTAGCACCGCGACCGGATCGCGCAGATGCGTCAGGACCGAGCGAGCGTGGACGAGGTCATACGATGCCGGCTCGAGGGGGTCCTGAGTGACGTCACACTGGCGGACCTCGACGTTCCGTGCGTCTGGGGCGCCTTGGGCGCCTTGGGTGCTGAAGCCGCCGAGAAATCGCACATCGAGGTCGGCGGCCACGACTTTGCCGTTGGCACCCACCCGTTGCGACAGCCAGCGCGTCACGGACCCGGCGCCGGCGCCCACCTCGAGGCACTGCCAACCGTCGGCGACGCCGATCGCGGCGAGCTGGCGAAAGGTCGACGGGTCGTTGAACCGCTCGATCAGCCGCAGGCGCGTCAGCTCGTCGTCCGCTTCGTGGTTGCTCCAGAAATACTCGCCGCTCTGCGTCTCTTGCTGGCTCAAAGCAAACCTCCCTGGTGTGGTTGGCTACGTTAACGCGCAAATCCGCGCACCGAGCCGTTTCGGCCAGCAAAGTCGCTGCGCCCGGCAGCGGCGGCGGGGCTACATCTCGCCCGGCTCCACGCTTGACGAGCTGCGGATATTCGTCAGCCAGTGGGACACCCGGACCCGGGCGAGCGCGCCGTACCGGGTGATCCAGTTCGCCGCAGCATCGGCGACGACTCACCAGACATAATCCGACCCACGATGACATCGCCACCCGACGACGTGGCACCGTCGCGGCCCGGCGTGACCGGCCGTAGCGGTAACAACGATGCAGGGCCCATGCCCTGGCAAACCCTCGCCCCACTGGCGCACGGTCAACCACATTGACGTGCCGCCGGCGGCTCGGGTCTGATCACCGAATGTGCGCGCACCGCGTGATTGCGCACTGGCGTCCGCTGCGCCGGGTTTCACCAGGTGAGGCCGGGTTTCGTCTCATAGCTGCTACATAAGTGGCGCATAGCCACAACTATTGGTAACGCCCGCATCATGTGTCTCATGAGTGAAACACCTGACACCCCAACCGTGCGGACCCCTACCGCACCTGCACCGGCGGCGGCAGAGCCCGTTGCTTACAAGGCCCCACGGGTCTTCATCGCCGCGGCCTGGGTCGCCATCGTCGCCGGCATCGTCTTCATCATCTCGGTCATCTTCTTCACGGGGATGGCGCTGGGGCATCACGGCGGCCACCACCACCATCACAAGCACCACCCGATGATGATGCATCCGCACCGCTTCGGCGGCCCCGGTGGTCCCGGCGGCGTCAACCAGGGTGGAGGCGGACCCGGTGCGGTCGCGCCCGGCGCGCCCGGACCCAGCCAGATTCCGTCGTCAGTCGCTCCGACCAGGACGCCGTAAGGCTCCACCGTCAAACCTGCAACCCTGTCAGCCCGGCGCTCGCACGAGCGCCGGGCTGTCGCATTGCGGCGTGCGACGAGATCGCGCGTGACAACCGATGGGCCAATTCACAGCAACATTTGGCGCGCGGGTCTGTTATGCGTCCCCGGGCCGGGGCACTATGCAAGGCATGACCCAAACACCTGAACCGTCAGCGCAGCCGACGCCCGCCACAGCAGGGGCCGCGGCCCCGCCCCCGGTGCACGAGCGCGTCAAGCCGCCCAAGCTCTATGTGGCCGCCGCGTGGGTGGTGATCGTCGCCGGGATCGTCTTCATCCTGTCCACCGTCTTCTTCGCCGGCGCCATGGTCATGGGCTTCGGTCACCACTGCCACCACAAACACCACCACGGCATGATGAACGGCCCGGGCGGACCGGGCGGCCCCGGCGGACCGGGCGGTGGGCCATGGCAGTTTGGGCCCGGTGGTCCGGGGATGGTCGGCCCGTTCGGCCCGCCGCCGCCGGCCTTCGGTCCGGGCGCCCCGTTCGGACCGCCGCCGCCGGGCTTCGGTCCGGGTGGCCCGGGCGGGCCGGGCGAGTCGCCGATGCCCAGTCCGCCGGCGCCGGCGCCCAACACCCCGGGCAATCCGCGCCCATAGAAAGCCCGCAGGAGGGCCCAGTCGTTAGGGCGAGCCGAGGAGCGGCCGTCCTGGCATGATCGAAAGCCATGACCATGCGGATCGTCGCCGCGGTGGTGACCGCCGGGGTCGCGGTCGGGGGAGCGGTAGGCATGCCGGTCGCGGCCGCTCACCCGTCGGAGCCGGGGGTGGTCAACTACGCGGTGCTCGGCAAGGGATCGGTCGGCAACATCGTCGGCGGGCCGATGGGCTGGGAGTCGGTGTTCACCCAGCCGGTCCAGAGCTTTTCGGTCGATGTGCCGGCGTGCAACAACTGGGCGGACATCGGGCTGCCCGAGGTGTTCGACGACCCTGACCTGGCGTCGTTCAACGGGGCGAGCACCCAGACGTCCCCCAGCGACCAGACCCACTTCGTCAAGCAGGCCGTCGGGGTTTTCGCCAACGACGACGCCGCGGGCAGGGCCTTCCATCGCGTCGTGGACCGGACCGTCGGCTGCTCGGGGCAGACGACCGCGATGCGCCTGGACAACGGGATCACCCAGGTCTGGTCCTTCGACGGCGGTCCGGCGACAGCCACCGATGCGAATTGGACCAAGCAGGAAGCGGGCACCGACCGGCGGTGTTTCGATCAAACCAGGCTGCGTGAAAACGTGTTGCTGCAGGCGAAGGTCTGCCAGTCTGGCAACGCCGGCCCCGCGGTCAGCGTCCTGGCCGGGGCGATGCAGAACGCGCTGGGCCAGTAGCGTGGATCCGGCTACTCGGGTGGGCCGTGCACGCGAAGTCCCGCAGGACGGGAATATGTCGGGGCGATCTGCAAGATGAAGTAGTGGCGATTATTTTTCGGTTAGCTGCGCAACAAGCGGTCCGCAGGCCACTTCGGGCACGGTCGGGCCCTGAAGGAGTCGTGATATGACGTCCGCCGGGGTCAGCGCCGCCCAAACGGAATTGGCCGACTCCGCCGCCGCAGCGGAATACATCGCCGAAGGCTGCCTGACGGACGGCGCGGTGCGGCGCGTCGGCCTGGAGCTGGAAGGACACTGCCACGACCCGGCCCACCCGTGCCGCAGGCCCAGCTGGGCCGAAATCAGCGGCGTCCTCGAGCGGCTCCCCGCCCTCCCCGGCGGCAGCAGGGTCACCGTAGAACCCGGCGGCGCCGTCGAACTGTCCGGGCCGCCCGCCGAGGGCGTGGTGGCCGCCGTCGAGGAGATGCGTGGCGATCAGGCCGTGCTGAGGGCGGGTTTCGCCGACGCCGGGCTGGGCCTGGTCTTCCTCGGGGCGGACCCGCTGCGGCCGCCGCAGCGCATCAACCCCGGCCCGCGCTACCGCGCCATGGAACAGTTCTTCGCCACCAGCCGGTCCGGGGAGGCGGGCGCGGCGATGATGACGTCCACCGCATCGATCCAGGTGAACCTGGACGCGGGGCCCCGGACCGGCTGGGCCGCGCGGGTCCGGCTGGCCCACGCCCTGGGTCCCACCATGATCGCGATCGCCGCCAACTCGCCGATGCTGCTCGGCGGGTTCACCGGCTGGGCCTCCACGCGGCAGCGGGTCTGGGGCGACATGGACTCGGCCCGCTGCGGGCCGATCCTGGGCGCCAGCGGCGACGACCCGGGCACCGACTGGGCGCGCTACGCGCTCAAGGCCCCGGTGATGCTGGTGCGAGACGCCTCGGAACTCACGGCGGTCACGCGGTGGGTGCCCTTCGCCGACTGGGTCGACGGCCGGGTGTTGCTCGGCGGCCGGCGCCCCACCGTCGCCGACCTGGAATACCACCTGACCACCCTGTTCCCGCCGGTGCGCCCGAGGCAGTGGCTGGAGATCCGCTACCTCGACAGCGTGCCGGAACCGCTGTGGCCCGCCGTGGTGTTCACGCTGGTCGCGCTCCTCGACGACCCGGTCGCCGCCGATCTCGCGGCCGCGGCCGTCGAGCCGGTGGCCACCGCCTGGGACACCGCGGCCCGCGCCGGCCTGCGCGACCGGCGCCTCTACGAGGCGGCCAACACGTGTGTGGCCGTCGCCGCCGAGCGGGCACCGGCCGAGCTGGCCGCGCCGATGCGGCTACTCGTCAGCGCCGTGGAGCAGGGCCGATGTCCCGGCGACGACTTCTCCGACCGGGTCATCGAGCACGGGCTCGCGCCCGTCGTTGCGCGGCTCGCGCAAGGTGGCCTGTGACTTCCGCTGATTATTCCGACCCGCAGCGCCCGGCTGCGCCGCGCTTGCGATCGTCATGCCGGCAGGGCCTCGCCGACGATCTGGTGCGGGCGCGGGACCGGACGCTGCGGTTGGTCGACTTCGACGACGCCGAACTGCGGCGGCAGTACGACCCGTTGATGAGCCCGCTGGTGTGGGACCTGGCGCACATCGGTCAGCAGGAGGAGTTCTGGCTGCTGCGCGGCGGTGATCCGACCCGCCCCGGCATGCTGCCCCCGGCCGTCGAGGGCCTCTACGACGCGTTCGAGCACTCCCGGGCCAGCCGGGTCGACCTGCCGCTGCTGTCCCCCGACCGGGCGCGGTCGTACTGCCGGACCGTGCGGTCGGCGGCGCTGGACGCCCTGGACGCGCTGCCCGACGACCCGGCCGGCGAGCGGGCGGAGTTCGCCTTCGGCATGGTGGTCAGCCACGAAAACCAGCACGACGAAACCATGTTGCAGGCCCTGAACCTGCGCACCGGCGCGCCGGTGCTGCGCGACGACCCGGCGCCGCCCCCCGGCCGGCCGGGGCTGGCGGGGACCTCGGTGCTGATCCCCGGGGGCCCGTTCGTCCTGGGCGTCGACGCATCGAGCGAACCGTACTCGCTCGACAACGAACGCCCCGCTCACGTCGTCGACGTCCCGGCCTTCCGGATCGGCCGGGTGCCCGTCACCAACGGCGAGTGGCAACAGTTCGTCGACGACGGGGGCTACGACGTTCCGCGCTGGTGGTCGCCGCGCGGCTGGCGGCACCGCCAGGGCGCGGCCCTGCGCGGACCGCATTTTTGGAGCGCCGACGCGCGCACCCGCTCCCGGTTCGGCCGCATCGAGGACATCCCCACCGACGAGCCCGTGCAGCACGTCAGCTACTTCGAGGCCGAGGCGTACGCGGCCTGGGCCGGCGCGCGGCTGCCCACCGAGATCGAATGGGAGAAGGCTTGCGCGTGGGACCCGGCGGCCGGCGCCCGGCGCCGTTACCCATGGGGGGCGCAGGATCCGTCGCCCGCGTTGGCCAACCTGGGCGGCGGCGCGTTGCGCCCCGCGCCCGTCGGGGCGTACCCGGCCGGTGCGTCGGCCTACGGCGTCGAGCAGATGCTGGGCGACGTGTGGGAGTGGACCGCCTCGCCGCTGCGCCCCTGGCCGGGTTTCGTCCCGATGATCTACGACCGCTACTCGCAGCCGTTCTTCGACGGCGACTACCGGGTGCTGCGCGGCGGGTCGTGGGCGGTGGAGCCCGGGATCCTGCGGCCCAGCTTCCGCAACTGGGATCATCCGGTGCGGCGCCAGATCTTCTCCGGAGTCCGCCTGGCGTGGGACGTGACCGACTGATGTGTCGCCACCTGGGCTGGCTCGGCGCCGACGTGAGCGTCTCCTCGCTGGTGCTGGACCCGCCGTGCGGTCTGCGGGTGCAGTCCTACGCCCCGCGCCGCCAGAAGCACGGCCTGATGAACGCCGACGGTTGGGGCGTCGGCTTTTTCCATCGCTCTTCGCAAGGCGACGTGCCGCGGCGGTGGCGCAGCCCCGCGCCGCTGTGGGGCGACGTGTCGTTCGCCTCGGTCGCGCCGGCGCTGCGCAGCCACTGCGTGGTGGCCGCGGTGCGCTCGGCGACCGTGGGTATGCCGATCGAGGCCAGCGCGACCGCCCCGTTCACCGACGGGCGATGGCTGTTGTCGCACAACGGCATCGTCGACCGCACAGTGTTGCCGGCCGCCGTGTCGGCCGAATCCGTGTGCGACAGCGCCATCCTCGCGGCCGTGGTCTTCGAGCGCGGACTCGACGCGCTGGGCGACACCATCGCCGAGGTCGGGACGGCCGACCCGCTGGCGCGGCTCAATGTGTTGGCCGCCAACGGTTCTCGGCTGCTCGCGACCACCTGGGGTGACACCCTGTCCATCCTGCGCCGCGACGACGGTGTGGTGCTGGCCAGCGAGCCCTACGACGACGCGCCGGGCTGGGACGACGTGCCCGACCGCCACCTCGTCGAGGTGGGCGCCGATGGTGTCTCGATAGTCCCGTTGAATTTGCCGTAGCACCGGAAAGGATTTCGATGACGCTGACGCTGTCCAACCACCTGGCCGCCGACTCGGCTGAACAGGCCTTGCGGCGCGACGTGCTCGACGGCCTGCAGCAGACGCCGAAGTCGTTGCCGCCCAAGTGGTTCTACGATTCGGTGGGCAGCGATCTGTTCGACCAGATCACCCGGTTGCCCGAGTACTACCCGACGCGCGCCGAGGCCGAGATCCTGCGCGAGCGGTCGGACGAAATCGCCTCGGCAAGCGAGGCCGACACGCTCGTCGAGCTGGGCGCCGGAACGTCGGAGAAGACCCGGCGCCTGCTGGACGCGCTGCGCGGCCGCGGCTCGCTGCGCGGATTCGTGCCGTTCGACGTCGACGCCAGCGTGTTATCGGCGACAGCGACCGCCGTCCAGCGCGAATACCCGGGCGTCCAAATCGACGCCGTCTGTGGGGATTTCGAGGAACACCTGACCGAGATCCCCGGCGGCGGGCGGCGGCTGTTCGTCTTCCTGGGGTCGACGATCGGTAACCTCACGCCCGCGCCGCGCGCGCAATTCCTCTCGACGCTGGCCAGCGTGATGCGGGCGGGCGACAGCCTGTTGCTGGGCACCGACCTGGTCAAGGACACCGGTCGGCTGGTCCGCGCCTACGACGACGCCGCCGGGGTGACGGCCCGGTTCAACCGCAACGTGCTCGCGGTCATCAACCGGCAACTCGGCGCCGACTTCGACGTCGAGGCGTACCAGCACGTCGCGCGCTGGAACGCCGACGAGGAACGCATCGAGATGTGGCTGCGGGCCGGCGGGCGCCAGCGGGTACGCGTCGGCGCGCTCGGCCTGGCCGTCGATTTCGCCGACGGCGAGGAGATGCTCACCGAGGTGTCGTGCAAGTTCCGCCCGGACGGCGTGAGCGCCGAGCTGGCCGCCGCGGGACTGCGCCGCCAGCGGTGGTGGACCGACCGCGCGGGCGACTTCGGCCTGTCGCTGGCCGTGAAGTGACCCTCGGCGGTTCGCTGGCCCGCCGGTGGCGCGCGGCCCGACCGCCGGTGGCGGGGCTGCACCTGGACAGCGCGGCGTGCTCGCGGCAGAGCCTCGCGGTCATCGACGCCGCCGCCCAGCACGCGCGCAACGAGGCCGAAATCGGCGGGTATGTCGCGGCCGAGGCGGCCGCGCCGATGCTCGACGCCGGGCGCGTCGCGGCCGCCGCCCTGAGCGGCGTGCCCGACGGCGAAGTGGTCTTCACCACCGGCTCGCTGAACGCGTTGGACCTGCTGCTGGGCGCCTGGCCGGCGGAGCAACGGACGCTGGCCTGCCTGCCCGGGGAATACGGCCCCAACCTGGCCGTGATGTCCGCCCACGGATTCGAGCGACGGCTGCTGCCGGCCATGGGCGACGGCCGGCTCGCGCTCGACGACGCCGCGTTCGCGCTGGAGAACGAGCCGCCCGATCTGGTGCACCTGACCGCCGTGGGCAGCCACAGCGGCGTCGTGCAACCGCTGCCGATGCTCGCCGAACTGTGCCGCCAACTGGGCGTGCCGCTGGTCGTGGACGCCGCCCAGGCGCTGGGACACGTGGACTGCGCAGTGGGCGCCGACGTCACCTATGCCTCGTCGCGCAAGTGGATCGCCGGCCCGCGCGGGGTCGGCTTCCTCGCGGCGCGCCCGGAGCTGCTGGAACGGTTGCGGCCGCGGCTCGCGGCACCGGAGTGGATGGCGTCGGTGGCGGTGGCCCGGCAACTCGAGTTCGGTGAGGCCAATATCGCTGCACGCGTGGGGTTTTCGCTGGCGCTGGGTGAGTACCTGGCGTACGGATCCGAGGCGGTGCGCGCGCGCCTGGCCGAGCTGGGCGGTCTCAGCCGCGCCACGTTGGCCGACGTGCCCGGCTGGGCGGTGGTCGAAGAGGTCGACGAGCCGAGCGCGATCACCACGCTGGCGCCGGTCGACGGCGCCGATCCGCAGGCGGTGCGGGACTGGCTGCTCGCCGAGCGACGGATCGTGACCACCTTCGTCGGGCCGCCGCGGGCGCCGCTGGAACTGACGGGCCCGCTGCTGCGGATCTCGCCCCACGTCGACACCACCGCCGGTGACCTGGAGACCTTTGCCGAGGCGTTGATCGCCGCCACGGCCGCGACGAGCTAGGCCTTGCGCGCCGTGAGCAGGTAGGCCGGCAACTTCATCCGGCCCTTGTCGTCGCGGTCGTGTTGCGGAAATTCGAACGGCGCATCTGCAACCGGGGGAATGTTCGCGTGGATGAACGCGGGCCGGATCTCGTCGATCTCCCAGTACTTGCCCACCGCGGCGCGCAGCTCGTCCTCGTCGACCTCGTTCGGCTTGGTGTCCCACTCCGCGGGGAACGCACCCTTGGCGAACACCAGCACGAAGTAGTCGGCCCCGGGGGCCGCCGCGCGGTGGATCGAGCGCAGGTAGCCGTCGCGGCCCTCCACCGGCAGCGAATGGAACAGCGTGCTGTCGACCACGGTGTTGAATCGGCCGTCGGATCCCGTTGGGTAGGCGTCGAAATCGGTGATGTCGGCCTGCGCGAAGCCGGCCGTGGTCAGGCCGCGCTCGGCGGCCGCCCGCGTCGCGGCCGCGACGGCCGTCGGCGTGAGATCGATGCCGACCACGGTGTAGCCCTGCGCGGCGAGCGCCAGTGACAGCTCGGCGAACCCGCATCCGGCGTCCAGGACATCGCTGCGGAACTTGCCGTCGGCGATCAGCGCCGCCAATTCCGGCTGCGGCTCACCGATGTTCCACGGCGGCGGGCCCTCGAACTCGCCCTCTTCGCGGTAGGCGCTGTCCCAGTCCATGATTTCGGGCGGCAATTCGGGTCCTCGCTCCCTTTCGCTGTCACCGATCCCAGGTGTGCACCGGTTCGTTGGTGTGCATGTGTTCGCAGTACCGGCGCAGCATCTCGGCCAGCGCCGCGGGACGGCTCATGCCGCCGTCCTCCAGCGTACGCACGGTGGACACCTGCCAGCTGGCGCCGTTGCGGCCGGCCCTGGCGCGGCCCTCGATGACACCGAGGAAGCGCTCGCGCACCTCGGCGTCGACGCCCCAGCGGCGTAGGCCGTCCTCGGCGATCGGCAGCAGCGTGTCGAGGACCAGTTCCCGGGCCGCCACCTCACCCAACCCGGGCCAATGCAGCCGGGCCTCGATGCCATGGCGGGCGGCCTCGAGGAAATTCGCCTCCGCCACAACGAAATCCATCCTGTTCCATAGCGGGTGCTGCTGCTCGGACAGGCTGCGCAGCACGCCGTAGTAGAAGGCGGCATTCGCCAGCATGTCGATGACCGTCGGCCCGGCGGGCAGCACCCGGTTCTCCAGCCGCAGGTGTGGGCGGTCGTCGAACACGTCGTACACCGGCCGGTTCCACCGGTACACCGTGCCGTTGTGCAGGCGCAGCTCGGCGAGCTGCGGCGTGCGCCCGGCGGCCAGCTCGGCGGCGGGGTCTTCGTCGGATACCTCGGGCAGCAGGGACGGGAAGTAGCGGAGGTTCTCCGTGAACAGGTCGAGCACGGACGTGATCCAGCGCTCGCCGAACCAGACCCGCGGCCGCACGCCCTGGGTCTTGAGTTCCTCGGGGCGGGTGTCGGTGGATTGCGCGAACAGCTCGATACGGGTCTCCGCCCACAGCCGATGGCCGAAGAAGTACGGGGAGTTGGCGGCCAGCGCCAACTGCGGGCCCGCGAACACCTGGGCCGCGTTCCAGTTGGCGGCGAACTCCGCGGGCGCGAGCTGCAGGTGCAATTGCATGCTGGTGCAGGCGGATTCGGGTGCGATCGTTGCGGCGTGCCAACTCAGCGGCTCCGGGCCGGTGATGTTGATCGGGATGTCCTCGCCGCGAGCGGAAAAGATCGAGTCGTTGAGGGCGGCATACCGCGTCGACTCGCTCATCCAGCCGTCGTCGAGATCCTCGGGCATCAGTGTCGGCAGGATGCCGATCATCACGATGTGGGACCCGCCGGAATTGGCCTTGGTCTCGGCGTCGTTCAGGCTGGCGCGCACCTCGGCCTCCAGGTCCAGCCCGGTGTGCCCGGGCAGCGGGCGGGGCGGCACGTTGAATTCGATGTTGTAGGCGCCTAATTCGGTCTGGTAGGCGGGGTCGGCAATGGCCTCGAGCACCGAGCGGTTCGATTTGGCCGGCCGGTAGTCGGAGTCGACGAGGTTGCATTCGATCTCCATGCCGGTGAGCGGCCGGTCGGAATCGAAGCGTGACTGGGCGAGCATCGTCTCGAAGACGTCCAGGCACAGCCGCACCTTGCGCCGGTATTCCTGCCGCTGCGCGCGGTCGTACGTGGTGCGCTTGACTTCTTCGCCCACAACGCCGATGGAACAGGGTTACGGTCGGTTGTGCAAGTGCGACGATTGTCCGCAGCGCCGGACGTCACCTCCGAGGAGAGCAGTTGGCCCCCGAATTCGTAGCAGCGATCGACCAGGGCACCACCAGCACCCGCTGCATGATTTTCGATCACGACGGCGCCGAAGTGGCCCGCCATCAGCTCGAGCACGAGCAGATCCTGCCCCGCGCCGGCTGGGTCGAACATGACCCGGTCGAAATCTGGGAGCGCACCTCCTCGGTGCTGACCTCCGTGCTGAACCGGGCGAGGCTGTCGTCGAAAGACCTTGCCGGCCTGGGTATCACGAACCAGCGAGAAACCACGCTGGTGTGGGACAAGCGCACCGGCCGGCCGTATTACAACGCGATCGTGTGGCAGGACACCCGCACCGACCGGATCGCCTCGGCGCTCGACCGCGACGGCCGCGGCGAGGTGATCCGCCGCAAGGCCGGGCTCCCGCCGGCCACCTACTTCTCCGGCGGCAAGCTGCAGTGGATCCTCGACAACGTCGAGGGGGTGCGCGAGGCCGCCGACAGCGGCGACGCCCTGTTCGGCACCGCCGACACCTGGGTCGTGTGGAATCTCACGGGTGGCCCGCGCGGCGGCGCACACGTCACCGACGTCACCAACGCCAGCCGGACCATGCTGATGAACCTGGAAACGCTGGACTGGGACGACGAGCTCCTGTCGTTTTTCTCCGTCCCGCGCGCGATGTTGCCGGCGATCGCGTCGTCGTCGCCTGTGCAGCCCTACGGGGTGACGCGGGAGACCGGGCCGCTGAGCGGCGAGGTGCCGATCACCGGCGTCCTGGGCGATCAGCACGCGGCGATGGTCGGCCAGGTGTGCCTGGCCGAGGGGGAAGCCAAAAACACCTACGGCACCGGCAATTTCCTGCTACTCAATACCGGCGAGAGCATCGTGCGGTCGGACAACGGCCTGCTGACCACCGTGTGTTATCAGTTCGGCGACGCCAAACCCGTGTACGCGCTCGAGGGTTCGATCGCGGTCACCGGTTCGGCGGTGCAGTGGTTGCGCGATCAGCTGGGCATCATCAGCGGCGCCGCGCAAAGCGAGTCGCTGGCCCGCCAGGTCGCCGACAACGGCGGGGTGTATTTCGTCCCGGCGTTTTCCGGGTTGTTCGCGCCGTACTGGCGATCCGACGCCCGCGGCGCGATCGTGGGGCTGTCGCGGTTCAACACCAACGCACACCTGGCGCGCGCAACGCTGGAGGCGATCTGTTACCAGAGCCGCGATGTGGTGGACGCGATGAAGGCAGATTCCGGTGTGCGCCTTGAGATTCTGAAGGTCGACGGCGGAATCACCGGCAATGATCTGTGTATGCAGATCCAGGCCGACGTGCTGGGCGTGGACGTGGTCCGGCCGGTGGTCGCCGAGACCACCGCCCTCGGCGCGGCCTACGCGGCGGGTTTGGCGGTGGGGTTCTGGACGGATCCGTCCGAGCTGCGGGCCAACTGGAAAGAGGACAAGCGCTGGACGCCGACCTGGGACGACGACCAGCGCGCCGCGGGATACGCCGGCTGGCGCAAGGCGGTGCAGCGGACCCTGGACTGGGTGGATACCTCTTAGCCGCGAGCGTCCGTGTTTGTGCATAGACACGCCGATGCGGCTGTACATTTGCGGGCGCTCGCGGCCGGCAAGGTCAGTCCTCGCCGAGGATGCCGTAGACCTCGCGGCGGGCGTTGTTGAGGATCTCGACGATGCGCTGCTGCTGCTCGGCGGTGGCGGTGTGCGCGGATTGCGCGACGGCACCGAACAATTGGCCCATGGACGCTCGCAGACTGACGTGCCCGGGGTCGGCGCCCTCGGCGATCTCGTCCCACGGTGGGGTCTCGATCTTCTCGGCCGCCGCGCGGCCCTCGTCAGTGAGCTCGAAAAGCTTTTTGCTGCCTGCGGTTTCGCCCGCGACGATCAGGCCTTCGTCGTCGAGCAGCTGCAGCGTCGGATACACCGACCCGGGACTGGGCCGCCAGATCCCGTTGCTGCGCTCGGAGATCTGCTGAATCATTTCGTAGCCGTGCATCGGCCGCTCGGCCAGCAGCGCCAGGATGGCCGCCCGCACGTCGCCGCGGCGTCCGCGGCCGGGACCGCCACGGCGCCATCCGCCGCGACGACCGCCCGGGCCGAAGCCGAATCCCGGGCCGAAGCCGGGACCGAAACCCGGTCCGAAACCGGGGCCGAAACCGGCACCGAAGTGCTCGCCGGCGTGGTCGCGAAGGTGCTCGCGGAATTCCCGCCGGGCCTGGCGCCTGGCCTCGTGCAGCGCGCGCCGGCCACCGAAGGCGGGCCCCGGCCCCACCGCGGGGCCGGGGGCGAAATTGAATCCGAAACCGGGGCTGCCACCGAATGGCCCCTCGGGAGAAGTGAATGGGTTGGTCATTTTCTGTCCTTAAGCTTGCCGACCAATACGAGGTATCACGATATATCGGAACCTAACGCGATGCAACGAGAACTACCGTCAACGGCCGCCATTAGCGCAGCGGCACCCGTCTGACCTGCGGAAAGAGAATCCCGTCACGGCGCGGCGGCGCGGTTTGCATCCGCCGGGCGGCGGGTAGGAAGAGAGGGATGAACGCGAACAACAACCTGGCGGTCGGCGGCGGAGCCCACGGCGTGGCCGGGCCCGCCCGCGGCGACAACGGCGGCGATGGCGACAATAGCCGCGGCCGCAACGTCTGGCCGTGGGTCAACTGGGGGTTGGCGCTGGCGACGGTTCCCGCCGCTGCCATCGTGATGCTTTTCGCGCTCGGCGCCGTGATGAGCACCGACGGGTGCAGCGGTGGCGGTTGCCCCGACCTGGGCCGCGGCGGCATCGACTTCGGCGTCGCGTTCTACGGGGCGCCCGTGGTGGCGTTCGTCGTCATAGTCATCTCGTTCTTCACCGCCAAGCGCCGCGGCGGGATCGCGGTTCCTGCGATCGGCTGGGCGCTGCTGGTCGCCGACGTCGTCCTCATGGCGGCCGCCGTTTCGTAGGCCCCGTCAGCAGCCCCGATCAGCTCGGCGGGGCGAACCCGCCGGCGGGCGGTTCAGGCCGCGGCTGCGGCCACTCGGGGCGGGGTTCCGGCCGCGGGAGGGGCTGTGGCGGCCACGGCGCGGGCGCGGGTGGTATGGGGCGCATGCGCGCCAGTTCTCGCCGGTGGCGTTCGGCGAGCACCGCGGCCAGCACCAGCTCCGGCGGGGCACCGGGAGGGGGCGGCGGGGCGACACGGGACACCACGTCACCGGCGATCCGGTACGCCATCTGTTGGCGCAGCCCCGGATCGAGTTGCGCTGCCCGGCAGAGAAATTGGCGTGCGACCTCGGCCTGGGCCGGGTCCAGTCCGGAGAGCTGCAGCGAGGACGCCCACCACGCCAGCGACGGCGGCATCACCGGAGGCGGGTTCGCGCGGGGTCCCCGCTCGCTGATCACGACGGTTCCTGCGAAGACGTCGCCGATACGTTTGGCCTTGGGCGACAACATGCTGCAGATGACCGCGGGGCTGCCGGCGAGCATCCAGATCTCGACCACCGACGCCAGCGCGCGAAACAGCGCCTGGCGGAAGCGTTCCGGTCCCCCGTCTTCGGAAACCACGCGCAGGCCCATCACGATCTTGCCCACCGACCGCCCGCGCGTCGCGGTTTCGAACGCCAGCGGGTACCCGACGATCACCAGCACCGTGAAGACGAGCAGGACGGCCGCGCTCAGCGCGCTGTCGAACTGGGTCAGGGTGGCCGCCCACAGCATCAGGCCGACGAGGTAGCCGATGGCGATCACCGCGATATCGATCAGCGCGCCCACCGCCCGCACCGGCAACTGGGCGATCTGCACGTCGAGCACCACGGCGTCGCCGGTCACCACCTCCGACATAACACCGAACGGTACAGGGTGCGGCGGTCGCGCCGATTAGGCTGCGCAGGGTGGACGTCGACGCATTCGTGCTGACCCATGGCGGGACGTGGGACCGGCTCGACCGGTTGGTAAAGCGGCGCCGATCGCTGACCGGCGCCGAGGTCGACGAACTCGTCGAGCTCTACCAGCGGGTCTCCACCCACCTGTCGATGCTGAGGTCGGCGTCCTCGGATTCGCTGCTGATAGGCCGGCTCTCGAGCCTGGTCGCGCGGGCCCGGTCCGTGGTGACCGGCGCTCACGCGCCGCTGAGCAGGGCGTTCGTCCGCTTCTGGACGGTGTCGTTTCCGGTCGTCGCGTACCGCGGTTGGCGGTGGTGGGCGGGTACGGCGGCCGCATTTCTCGCCGTCGTCGTGGTCATCGCGATGTGGGTGGCCGGCAATCCGGAGGTACAGTCGGCGATCGGAACACCAAGTGACATCGACGAATTGGTCAACCACGATGTCGCGTCGTACTACAGCGAACACCCGGCAGCGGCGTTCGCCCTGAAAATCTGGATCAACAACTCGTGGGTGTCCGCACAATGCATCGCCATGTCGGTCCTGCTCGGACTGCCGATCCCGATCATCCTATTCAACAACGCCGCCAATCTCGGGTTGATCGCCGGGCTGATGTTTCAGGCCGGCAAGGGCGGCATCCTGCTGGGCCTGCTGGCCCCGCACGGGCTGCTGGAGCTCACGGCGGTATTCCTCGCCGGCGCAACGGGGATGCGGCTGGGATGGTCGGTGATCGCGCCCGGGGATCGGCCCCGGGGTCAGGTGCTGGCCGAACAGGGCCGCGGCGTCGTGTCCGTCGCGGTGGGTCTGGTGGGTGTGCTGTTGGTTTCCGGGTTGATCGAGGCAGTGGTGACCCCGTCCCCATTGCCGACGTTCATGCGGGTGGGAATCGGGGTCGTCGCCGAGGCCGCGTTCTTGTGCTACGTCGTGTACTTCGGTCGCCGCGCGGCGAAGGCCGGCGAGACCGGCGACATCGACGACGCGCCCGACGTGGTTCCGACGGGATGAGCGAAAGTCACAGCCGCCCGCTGGCTTTCATCGCAAGGTAGTGGTCGGCGAGGGCGGGCGCGACGTCGCCGGGCGGGGCGTCGACGACTTCGACCCCGTTGCGGCGCAGCCGCGCCGCAATCGCGCGCCGGTCGTTGCGGGATCGTTCGGCGGCCGCCGCGTCGTAGACGGCCGCGGCGTCCGAGCGCCCGGCGGCCATGTGGTCGACGCGGGGGTCGCCGACGGCGCCGATCATCACGTGGTGCTTGGCCGACAGCTGCGGCAGCACCGGCAGCAGGCCCTCCTCCAGCGCGGCCGCGTTGAGGTCGGTCAGCAGCACCACCAGCGACCGCCGCCGGGTCCGCCGCGCGATGGCGGCAACCATTGCGCGCCAGTCGGATTCGATGAGCGCGGGTTGCAGCGGGGCCATGGCACCGACCAGCTGGGCGAGGATCTCGGTGCGAGACGCGCCGAAGACAGCGGCGTGGCTCACCCGATCATGGGCGAGAAAGTCGACGTGGTCACCGGCCCGCGACGCGAGCGCGGCCAGCAGCAGCGCGGCGTCCATCGCCCAGTCCAGCCGGGGCCAGCCCGTCGGATCGGCGGCGGTAGGGTCGACGCCCACGCGGCCCGCCGCCGTGCGCCCGGTGTCGAGCACGATCACCACGCGCCGGTCGCGTTCGGGCCGCCAGGTGCGGACCACGACATCGGCGCGGCGCGCCGATGCGCGCCAGTCGATCGACCGCACGTCGTCGCCGACGACATACTCGCGCAGCGAATCGAATTCGGTTCCCTGCCCGCGGATCAGCGTCGGCAGCAGGCCGTCGATCTCCCGCAGCTTGGCGAGCCGCGACGGCAGGTGCTTGCGCGACAGAAACGGCGGCAGCACCCGGACCTGACCCGGCACCGCCTGGGAACCCTGCCGCCCGGCCAACCCCAGCGGCCCGATCGACCGGGCGGTGACCGTGGCCGCGCGCTGATCCCCGCGACGCACCGGCCGCAGCCGGGTCTGGATGTGCTGGTGCTGCCGCGCGCCGATCGTGACGTCGTGGCTGCGCGGCTCGGCGCGCGCGCTGGGCGGCCAGGCGTCGCGGACGCGGCCGCGAAACCGGCGGGCGCCGTCGTTGTGAATCAGCAGGCCGACGTCCACCGGCTGGGCCAGCCGCGCCGAGCAGTCCGGTGACCGGACATAGCGCAACCCGCGGGTGCTGGCCGCCAACGCGGCGTCGACGGCCACCAGCATCGACAGTGCCACCAGCAAGAGCACGAAAGTCATTGCCGGCCATGGTGATACCGCGATGGGCAGGACGCAGATGAGCGCCAGCAGCCCGGCGCGTCCGGTGAGGATCACTAGCGGGGCACCGCAACCGAGGCCAGGATCCCGTCGAGCACGCCGTCGGGGGTTGCCCCTTCGAGCTCGGCCTCCGGGCGCAGCAGCACGCGGTGCCGCAGCGTCGGGCGGGCCATGGCCTTCACGTCGTCGGGGGTGACGTAGTTGCGCCCGGACAGCCATGCCCAGGACCGCGCGGTGCCCAGCAGCGCCGTCGCCCCGCGCGGCGACACTCCCAGCTGCAGCGCCGGGGACGAGCGGGTGGCCCCCACGATGTCGACGATGTAGCCCAGCACCTCGTCGGCGATCAGCACCTGTTGCACCGCTTGGCGTCCCGCCGCGAGCTCGGCGGCCCCGGCGACCGGCTTGATCGCCGACAGGTCGCGGGGATCGAAGCCGTGCGCGTGCCGGCCCAGAATGGCGATCTCGGCGTCGCGCGACGGCAGCGCCACGTTCAGCTTGAGCAGGAACCGGTCCAGTTGTGCCTCGGGCAGCTGGTAGGTGCCCTCGTACTCGATCGGGTTCTGGGTCGCGGCGACGATGAACGGGTCGGGCAGCGGCTTGGCCTCGCCCTCGACGCTGACCTGACGCTCCTCCATCGCCTCGAGCAGGGCGGCCTGGGTCTTGGGCGGCGTGCGGTTGATCTCGTCGGCCAGCAGCAGGTTGGTGAACACCGGTCCCGGCCGGAACACGAACGCGGCGGTGCGCGCGTCGTACACCAACGAGCCCGTCACGTCGCCCGGCATCAGGTCGGGGGTGAACTGGACCCGTTTGAACTCCAGCTGCAGGGCCGCGGCCAGCGCCCGCACCAGCAGCGTCTTCGCCACTCCCGGAACGCCTTCCAGCAGCACGTGGCCGCGGCAAAGCAGCGCGATCACCAGGCCGCTGACGACGCCCTCCTGCCCGACGACGGCCTTGGCGAGCTCGCCGCGCAACGCCAGCAGCGCTTCTCGCGCGGATTCGGCACCAGTGGTCTCGGTGGGGGATGGTTGCGTCACGTGTGCGTGGCCTGCCTTTCGATGTCGTCGAGCGCACGGGCGAGGTGTAACAGGTCAGCGTCGGTCGCCGGCGGTGGCCCGAACAGATGGTAGGAAACGAATCCCGGGTCGGCGCCGCTCCGTTGGGCCACGGTGCTCACTACCGCCGGCGCCGGCGCGCCCGGCCCGAGGCCCAGCCGGGGCAGCAGCCGCTGCACGGTCGCGGTGCGCAACGCGGCTGCGGCGCGATCCCGGGCGCGGCGGGACCGGTAGAGCCGGCCGCGGCCCTCGACGGTCTCCGAGGCGCGCACCACGACGGGCAGCTCCTCGGCCACCAGCGGGCCCGGCCGGCGGCCCTTCCACACTGCGAGCAGCACCACGACCATGCACAGCTGCCACACGATCCAGCTGACGTTCTCCGGGATCAGGTCGGAAATCGAAGCGGGGGCCCATGTTTCACCCTCGGTGTGGTGGGGCGCGTACCAGACGAGCCGGGGCCGATCGCCCGCGAGGTTCATCGCCAGCGCGGCGTTGCCGGCCTGCATCAGGCTTCCGTTGGTCATGAAGTCGGTGCTGCCGACGACCGTGACGGTGCGGCCGTGCTCGCGGTAGCGGATCAGGGTGCCGTCGTAGCAGCTGGTGACGTCCCGGCGGTCCCCGGCGTGGTAGGTGTCGCTGCGCCCGAAACGCACCGTTCCCGCCCGATTGGCCTCGCGCAGCGTGCAATTCGGGCTGCTGTCGAAGGTGGCGGTGGCGCTCGACCTGCGGACGTCGGGCAGCAGCGCCTCGCGGGCGCGCGCCGTCGGCTCCATCAACAGGAGATCGCCGGGGACTTGGGCCAGCCGGTCCAGCACCGAGAGGGTCAGATATTGCGTCTGCGCCACCAGGATCTGCGTGTCGGGCCGTGCCGCCCGTTCGACGTCGGCGACGGTGTCGGCCACCACCACCTCGACGCCGCCGTCGCGCAGCAACGCCACCAGCGCGTGCGCCCCGCCGGGATCGGTCGATTGGGGATCCATCCGGGCGCCGGGGCGCGGGGCGGTCAGGTAGGCGCCGGCGGCGGCGACGACGACCAGCGCGACGACGGCGAGGATCGCCCACCGCCACGATCGCCACCGCGCGCCGACGGTGCTCACCGGACCCGCGCCCAGGATTCGCTGGCCGCGGTCAGACCGGCCGCCGGCGAGAGGGCCGGTGACCGTGACCGCAGACGGTCGTCGAGGGCGACGATCATCCGGTAGGCGGCCTCGGTTCCGGGCTGTTCGCCGTAGGTCACGTCGTTGAATGCCGTTGCCGCCTCGGACAATTCGTCTGCCAGGTGGGGAAGCGCCGCGCCGGCGTCGGTGGCCAGCTCGTTGGCGGTGCGGCCGGGCGCGGGCTCCACGACGCCGGTCTCCTCGAGGTGACGCGCGACGGCACGCAGCCGGTGGCGAATTGCGGCCGACCAATCTTCTTGCGCGGCATAGTTTTCGGCGGCGGCACGGTGCTGGGCGGCGGTGAGCTGGGCGGCCTCAAACAACAGGTAGTCGCCGCCGCGGTCGGTGCGCATGGTGCGCCTGACGACATGGACGGCGACCACCAGCGCGATGGCCAGCAGGATCAGCAGCACGGTGGTGGTCAACCATCCGCCGGGAACCGAGGAGAGCTTGATCAGCAGCCGGTAGACCTGTTCATTGACCCACTCGGCGAACTGCTGGGTCGCGGAACCCTTGGAGTAGATCGGCTTGCCCAGCTCTATCTCCGCGGCCTGGCGGGCGGCATCGCGGTCGATGTCGATGGAAGGCACGGTCAGCGGGTCCTTAAACCGGGCGGGTCAGCCAGAGGCCGTCGGTTGACGCGACGGCGTAGGGGCCGCCGGCGGCGCCGCTCTGCAGCACCAGGTCGAACGCCTCGGCGCGCATCCGGCGATCGGTGTAGAGCAGCACGATGACGCCGGCGTTGAACGGCGCGGTGATGATCTGGCCGATCGCCGACCCGACGGCGGCGATCGCGGCGCTCAGCAGCAGCGCCGCGGTGGACGGGGTCCCCCCGGCGATCACGACCTGGCCGGCGATGCTGAACGGCAACGCGACGGCATTGCCGATGAAGGACGCCACGATGAACGTCAGCGCCCGGATCCCCAGCACCCGCCAGAAGCCGTTGCGCACCAGCGCGAATGACCGGGCGATCGCGTCGGTGACGGGCAGCCTTTCCAAGACGATCAGCACCGGCGCGAACAGCACCACGGTGTACAGGTAGACGATCGCCGCGAGCACCGCGAGCACCAACGGCAGGCCCATCAGGACCGCGGGCACCGCGCCGCCGACCGCCGCCAACAGCGCGATGATCCCCACGGCCAGCGCGAGGATGGTCGCCAGCGCGGCGGCTTCCAGCAGCGCCAGGCCCAGCAACGGCAGCAGCCGGCCCCGGATCTTGGCCCAGGTTTCGCCGATGGTGATCGGCGATCCGAACACCGCCCGCCCGACGATGACGGTGAGCATGCCGGACAGCAGGGTGCCGCCGAGCCAGGTGACAAGCAGACCGGCCGCCATCGACCCCATCCAGGCACCCGCGATCCCGCCGCTGAGCTCGTCGGAACGCGCCACCGTGATCCGGCCGTAGGCGGCCAACGGACCGACCGTCGCGGCCAACGAGACGATCTGCATGAGCACGACCAGGATCGCGGTCAGCCCGAGCGTCGCCCTGGGGTTGGTGCGGATGTAGCCGACCGCGCCGTTGAAGATGTCGCTGAGGGTCAGCGGTCGCAGCGGGATGATGCCGGGCTTGGCGGCCCCGGGGACGTAGTGCGGCGGACCGTACCCGGGCGGCGGGGGCGCGTACCCCGGCGGCGGGGGATAGTAGCCCGGCGGCGGGGCGTAGTACCCGGGCGGCGGGGCACCATATCCCGGTGGCGGATAACCGGCCGGCGCGTGCCCACCCGGCGGCCAGGCGTTCGTCATGGGCTCCATCCTGTCGGCGGGCCGGGCATTTCACAATCTGCACCGGCCTTCACCGGGGTTCGGTCGCGTAGCGTCTCAGGCATGGCGGAACTCAAATCCCGGTTGCGGGCCGACCTCACCAAGGCGATGAAGGCCCGGGACAAGCTGCGAACGGCGACCCTGCGGATGCTGCTCGCGGCAATTCAGAGCGAGGAGGTCGCCGGCAAGCAGGCGCGCGAGCTCTCCGACGAGGAGGTCCTCAAGGTGCTGGCCAAAGAGTCGCGCAAGCGCGGGGAGGCCGCCGAGATCTACACCCAGAACGGGCGCGGCGAGCTGGCCGCCAACGAGCACGCCGAGGCGCGGGTCATCGACGAGTACCTGCCCACCCCCCTTACCGAGGCGGAGGTGGCCGACGTCGCCGACACCGCGATCGCCCAGGTCGCCGAGGAAATCGGGGAACGCCCGGGGATGAAGCAGATGGGCCTGGTGATGAAGGCGGCCACCGCGATCGCCGCCGGAAAGGCCGACGGCGCCCGGCTGTCGGCGGCGGTCAAAGAACGCCTCTAGCGGCGCACCTCAAGCTCCGGTTTGCGCGGCAAGCGCCCGGGTAACCCTGCCGGCATGACGAATTTCGGCTACACTCTGATGACCGAACAGAGTGGCCCCAAAGACCTTGTGCGACATGCTATTTCGGCCGAAGAGCGCGGCTTCGACTTCGAGGTGTGCAGCGACCACTTCTCCCCCTGGCTGGCCTCGCAGGGGCATGCGCCCAACGCGTGGGCGGTGCTGGGCGCCGTGGCACACGCCACCGAGCGGGTGGACCTGTACTCCTACGTGACCTGCCCGACGATGCGGTACCACCCCGCGATCGTCGCGCAACAGGCCGCCACCGTGCAGATCCTGTCCGACGGCCGGTTCACCCTCGGCTTGGGCAGTGGCGAGAACCTCAACGAACACGTCGTCGGCAAAGGCTGGCCGGCCGTCGAACGCCGGCAGGACATGCTGCGCGAAGCGATCAAGATCATCCGCGAGCTGTTCGGCGGCCACCTGGTCAGTTGGCGCGGCGACTACTTCCAGGTCGATTCCGCGCGGCTGTGGGACGTGCCCGATTTCCCCGTCGGCATCGCGGTCGCGATGGCGGGCACCAAGGCGGTCGACAAGTTGGCCAGGCTGGCCGACCACTTCGTGGCGGTGGAACCTGACGGGGAGCTCGTCGACGCCTGGCACGCCGCCCGTCAGGCCGCCAATCTCGCCGGGGGCGGACGGGTGGTGGGCCAGATCCCGGTGTCCTGGGATCCCGACCGCGACACCGCCGTGCAGCGTGCCCACGACCAATTCCGCTGGTTCGCCGGCGGCTGGAAGGTCAACGCCGACCTGCCCACCCCGGCCGGCTTCGCCGGCGCGACCCAATTCGTGCGACCCGACGACGTCGCCGACGCCATGCCCTGCGGCCCGGACCTCGACGCGATCGTCGACGCTGTCCGCCCGTACTGGGAAGCCGGATTCACCGATATCGCGCTGGTCCAGATCGGCGGTGAGGCGCAGGATCTCTTCCTCAAGGAGGCCGCGCAACCTTTGCTGGAGGCGCTGCGCGACGCGTCCGGCTGATTTCACGTTTGGGCGGTGCCTGCCGGGGTACCCGAACGCCACTGTGGGCATCGGGCGCTCCCGCTGGCAAGGCCGAAAAGTTTGGCGGCTGCCGACGTTGGTTGCGCGACAGCGAAATTGCGCCAGCCCGTGCCCGGTACGGCAAGGAGTCGACGTTGAGTGATCGATCCGGCAACACCACAGCACCCCTGGTGAAGGCGCTCGCCGGCGCCAGCTTCGGCTTGGGTTTGAGCGAGCTGGTCGCGCCCGGGAAGGTTGCTACGCTCGCCGGAGTGGACGACACGCGCCGATCGCGCCGAGTGATCCGCGCACTCGGTGCCCGCGAATGTGGCCACGGGGCGGCGTTGTTGGCCGGTCCCGACAGGCTGGTCTGGACGCGGGTGGCGGGCGACGTCCTGGACGTGACACTGCTGCTGGCCGGGGTGGCCGCGCGCGGCCGCGGTCGCCGGCGGCGGGGCATGATCTCGGCCGCAGCCCTCGGCGGAATCGGCGCCGCCGACCTGTATGCGTCGATGCGCTACTCGTGACGGTGAACACAACCACATGAAATTCAGCGAAGGAAAGGGAGGTCGCCGCGATGTCAAATGAGTTGCAAGGCATGAAAGTTGCGATCCTGGCGGCCGACGGCGTGGAGAAGGTCGAACTCGAGCAGCCGCGCGCGGCCCTCGAGCAAGCCGGCGCTGTGGTCGAGTTGTTGTCGGTGAAATCCGGCGAGATTCAGGCCCGCAACCACGACCTCGAGCCCGCGGGAACCTTCGACGTGGACCGCGCGGTATCGGACGCGTCGGTGGGCGAATTCGCCGGCCTGGTCCTGCCCGGCGGCACGGTGAACCCGGACAAGCTGCGGCTCGACGATGCCGCAGTGTCCTTTGTGCGCGATTTCGTCGTCTCCGGAAAGCCGGTCGCCGCAATCTGTCACGGTCCCTGGACTCTGGTGGAGGCCGGAGTGGTCGTGGGGCGAACGCTGACCTCCTACCCGAGCATCCGCACCGACCTTCGCAACGCGGGCGCCCACGTCGTGGACGAAGAAGTGGTGGTCGACGGCAATTTGATCACCAGCCGCTCACCCAGGGATCTGCCGGCCTTTTGCGAGACCGTCGTCAAGCAATTCGCGCACGCACCCACGGGTTAGTCATCCGTTGATTGGACCGTTTTAACCGCGGAATTTGCGGGCATATACAGCCGAAGCCGTGACCGCCACGGCGATTTGACGGATCTGGTGAAAGGCCCACCTTGACAACCACCTATCCCGAACCCGCCATCTCGGTTGCGCACAACGTCTACCAGCCGCAGGAAGATTCCCGGTTGCTGGTCGACGCGATGCACCGGAGCGCGCTGATGCCGGGTCGGCGGGTCCTCGACATTTGCACGGGTAGCGGGTTCGTCGCGATCGCCGCAGCCGAGATGGGGTGTGCCGAGGTGACCGCCTTCGACATCTGCCCGCGCGCGGTGCGCTGCTCCCGCGACAACGCCGCCCTCGCGGGCCGGCATGTCGATGTGCGCGAGGGATCGTGGCCGGACGCTATCGACTGTGCGCCGTTCGACGTGGTGGTGGCGAATCCGCCCTATGTGCCGGCCCCGCCACGGGACGACTCCGACCAGATCTCTCCGAGCGCCGGCCCGTCATGGGCCTGGAACGCCGGCGGCGATGGCCGGCTGGTGCTCGATCCGCTGTGCGAAGCGGCACCGAAACTGCTGTGCGACGGCGGATCTCTGCTGCTCGTACACTCGGCGATCGCCGGCGCTCAACAATCGCTGGATCGGTTGAGTTGGGCCGGCATGCAGGCCGAAATCATTGCCTCGAAGTGGATTCCGTTCGGTCCGGTGATGACGGCGCGGGCGACGTGGCTCGAGGAAACCGGCCGGATCCCGCCGGGGCGCCGGGAAGAGGAGCTCGTCGTGATCCGCGCGGACAAGCGATGACCACCACCCGGGTCCAGGTGGTGCCCAACGGGCCGGTGCTGGTGTCCGGGCCGGTGCGCATCGAGATGCCCGGCGGCGACGTCGTCGAGTCCGACCGGTTCATGGTCGCCATCTGCACGTGTCGGCGCAGCGACGCATATCCCTTGTGCGACACCAGCCATCGGCGCTGCCGGGGTATCAAGAAAACTAATCGAGCGGCCGCCGCAACGACGTCCGATCCTGCTTCCACGACTCCATAATCCACTCTGCCAGGCGGTTTTCGACCGCGGCATGTGCGCGCATCCCGAACACGACATCGGCGTCGAGGTGCGGTTCCCGCGCGACGAGATCACCGACGACGTCGATGCGCACGACGTGTTCGTGCACCGCGTCGGCCTCGACGTGCTCGCTGTAGAACCCGATACAGGCCGGCGGCGCCGCCATCCTCTGCAGGGCCCGGACCATCCGCCGGGAGCCCGGAGGCGAGGTGATCTCCGTCGACGCGAAGTGCCCTACGGCGGCGCCGCGTAACGAGCGATGCAGCCCGAACAGCGACATCAGATTCACCGCCGCCAACGCCTCGGCCGGGACGGCCTCGAGGTAGCCGAGGTAGGTCGAATCCAGACCGGCCGCGTCCAGCAGGTCGGCGAAAAGCTGCTGGTGCAGCCGCGGACCCCGGCCGGCGCCGTACTCGTCGAACTCGACGGCCACGAACGCCGCCTTGGCGGTGCCCATCAGCCGCGGAATCGCCCACGCGTGCGGGTCGCCCTCTTTCAGGTGGTACACCGACCGATGCACGAAGTATTCGCGCATCTGCTCCCAGCTTCCCGTGTCGCGCAAGTAATACGACGGGCCGGTGCCGTCGGCCGGCTCGATGGAGATCGCCTCCATTTCATCGGCCGCGGTGCGGCCGGGGTCGATCGGGCCGACGTCGCGTCGCACGCCCGCCAAAAAGGCGCGCTCGAGTTCGGCACGCAGTTGCAGCAGGGCGGGATTCCATTCCCAACCGGGGTCGACGCCCGCGAAACCGCGGTAGTGCAGCTCGTAGCACATGGTCAGGGCGAGCTGGAGGTCCAGGCCGTACGGATCGGAGTCCCGCACGGGGGCACCGATGCGGTTCAGCGAGTCGTACGACGTGGGCCCGGACAGCGCGCGCCGGACGGCGGTCGACAGCGGCCCATGCGCCGCGGGCAGGGCGGGCTCGACGGTGATTGATGCGCGGGTCACGCCGATGACTACCCTCCAATCGGACCGGGCAAACGATTGCCGCTCGCCGCGACGCTCACTCGGCCTTCACCGGCACGCGGAAGCTGATTTCGACCGTGGTCCCGGTCGCGGTGTGATAAATCTCCATGACGTCGCTGAGCGCCCTCATCAACACCAGGCCGCGACCGCTGTTGCCCGGGTCGGCGGCCGGCGGCTTCCACGAACCGGCGTCGGTGACCCGCGTCCGGACCTGGGCGTCGACGAGGTCGGCTTCGAACAGCATCGTCCCCACCTGGTGTCCGCGATAGGCGTGCTCGACACAGTTCGTGCACGCCTCGTTGACGACCAGCACGATGTCGGCGGCCAACTCATCCGGCACGCCGGCGGTCCGCAGCCACGCCGCGAGCCGGTGCCGGACCATCACCAATTGCTCTGCCGCGGCCGTGCTTTCGATGCGCAGCTGCGCTGGCCAGTGGCGGTAGATCACCATCGCGACGTCGTCGTCGTATCCCGACGCCGGGGCGAGGGCCCGAACAACGGCTTCCGGGACCTCCTCCAGCGGTGAGGCCATCGTCTTCGCCAGAAGGTTTGCCGCGCGGGCGATTCCGTCGTCGATCGATTCGTGCTTGCGTTCGACCAGCCCGTCGGTGAACACCATCAGCGTCGAGCCCGGCGGGAGCGCCAGGGAGGCTTGTGGTCGCGGTTCCTTGCGGCGGACCGCGAGCGGCACCGAAGCGGCGTCGGTCAGCACGGTCGTCCGACCGGCCTCCGGCCCGGCCAGCACGGCGGGCATATGGCCGGCGTTGCTGTATTCCAGCAATCCGGTTTTGGTGTCCAGGACCGCGAGAAACACGGTGGTGCAGTATGCATTCGGGATGAGCGAGGCCGCCGAGTCGAGTTGCTCGAGCAACAACGCGGGCTGCGCGCCGTTGATCAACAGCGCCCGTGCCGAGCTACGCAGCTGGCCCATGATCGCGGCGGCCGGCAGGCCGCGGCCCACGCAGTCGCCGACGACGATGCCGATGCGGCTTTCGCCGATCGGCAGCACGTCATACCAGTCGCCCCCGATCTCCAGCGGCGGGACCGCGGGTTCGTAGCACACGGCGAAGCCGGGAGGCGGCTGCAGCGGAGGCAGCATGGTGCGCTGAAGCGTCAGCGACGTCTCGCGGGCGCTCTCGAACTGGCGCACGTGCTGCATGGCCAGGCTGAGGTGGCCGATGAGCACCGTGATCAAAAGGCGGTCCTCGGCGCTGACCCAGCGCGGGGTACGCAGTTCCAGCCACAACGCGAGGTCCCCGGTGTTGGACAGCACCGCTACCAATCCCCGTGCCTTGCCCGGGTTTTCGGGACTATCGACCGTCTTGGCCGTCAGTGGCAGTTGATGACGCGCATCGGAGAAGGTGTGCTGCAACCACGGATCCAGCCTGCGCCAAGATATTTCGGAGGGATCGCCCGCAACCTGGACGGTGGGCTCGCCGCCGGCGGCGGGCCAGGAGACGGCGATCACTTGTTTGACGTCGATCGTTGCACGGCACTCGTCGAGCGTGATCGACAGCAGCTCGGCAACGCTCTTGGCGACGGCAACCGCCGTGGCCAGGCGCAAGACCGCGCTCTCCCGGGCGGCGAATGCCCGCTCCACGGTGATATCTCGGATGGTCCCCACGTAGACGTCCCGGTCGCTGCCGGCCTCCTTGACGGCGTTGATGCTCACCATCACCCACGCCAGATGGCCGTCCCGGTGCCGGATCGGCGTTTCGTACTCGGCGCTGCCGCCGTTGCGGACCACCGATATCTGTTCGCGTGCGGTCTTCTTGTCGACCAGCCACGGGTGGGGCCACCGGTAGGGTAGGCCCGAGGCGGGATAGCCGAGGATGTCGACGAAGGCGTGGTTCATTTCGATCACCGAGCCCTCGTTGTCGGCGACGAAGAATCCCTCCTGCAGCGAATTCACCAGGGCGGTGCGGAATTTATCCCGGTCGGCCAGGCCCTCGGCCCGGGCGCGCTCTTGTGCGTAACGGCGGGTGCCGTCGAGGAACCCGCGGGTCGCGACGTCCAGCGGGGCCAGCGTCTGCAACAGGAATTCCAGTGCGGCCGGCCGGTCGATCGACCCGGCCTCGGCCAGCTCTTGGACGAATTTGAAATGATGCTCGATGATTTCGAGCATGCTGATCTGTTCTTCCAGGGCGCGGCGTCCGAGTTCATGGCCGACGGACAGGGCGTCCTCGTCGCGCTTGGTCAAGTAGCTTTTCAAGGCCGCGCCGTATTGGGCGTGGAAGGCGTGATTACCGCTCATGTCCCGCTCGTATCTTGCTCATGTTGAGGCCCCCCGATGACGCGCGGCCAGCACCATCGCGTCGTCGGTTTCCTTGCCGTGCTTGGTCAGCATATGGTCGGCGATGACCGAGGCCGGCGCGGCGAAGTCGATGTGCTCCAGGCGGTCGTCGCCGATGCCGTCGGAGGTGATCAAGATCAGATCTCCGGCGCGGATCGAAACCACCTGCGCGGGCCTGATTTCCGGGATGCGGTAGCCGACGATGCCGGCGATGAGGCGCGCGCTGGCCCGGACCTGGGTGCCCATCGCCGCCTTGGCGACCAAGTCGGCGGCGACGTTCCCGACCCCGGTCCACGCCAAAAGGCCCGCCCCGAAGTCCACGCGCGCCAGCGTCATCGCCACGCCCCTGGTGCCCTCCAGCACCCGGTGGCACAGCTGAACCAGGACCTCGAGCCGCTCGTCGGGGGCCTTCGTGAGCGTGTCGACCGCGCGCAGGGCGGCCGTCGCGGCGGCCGGACCGTGGCCCAGGCCGTCGATCACGCCGAACAGGGCGGCGTCGTCGTCGATGCCGATCGCGATCCGCTGGTCGCCGGAGACCTGCTCGCCGGGCAGCGGGCGACCGGCGGCCGCCCACTCGATCGGACCCAGCCGCCCATTCTCATGCACGGGCGGGAACCCATTTCCACATCTCGATGGTCGTCCCGCGGCCGGGTGTCGAGTCCACGACCAACCGATCCATCAGGCGTCGGGCCCCGGGCAGTCCCATGCCCAGGCCACGACCGGTCGAGTAGCCGTCCTCCATCGCCCGTTCGATGTCGGCGATGCCGGGGCCCTCGTCCTCGGCGCGCACCACGAGGGCCTTGCGGCCGTCCCGCTCGGCGACGGTGACCTGGACCGCGCCGCGTCCCGCGTAGCTGGTGATATTGCGGGCGATTTCGGAGATCGCCGTGGCGATCATGGTGACGTCGGTCAGCGAGAATCCGAGATCGAGTGCGAGCTGGTGTCCGGCTTTGCGAGCGGCAACGATGTCATCGGGTTTGAAGATGTCGACGACCAGAACCTGCGGGTCATCCGCCACCGTCGCGTCCGATCGTCGATTTCCCCACTCCGCCTTCGCGATTCAGCAACGCGAGGCCCTCTTCGAGATCTAGCGCGGTGTTCATGTCGTCGAACGCCAGCCCCAGCTGCACCATCGCGAAGGCCACCTCCGGCTGCAGGCCCACGATCACGGTGTCCGCGCCGCGCAGCCGGGTCATGTGCGCGATGGTGCGCAGCGACCGGGCCGCGAACGAATCCATCACGTCGATCGCGGTGACGTCGACGATGATGCCCTGCGCGCGGAATTGGCTGACTCGCTCCATGAGGTCGTACCGGAGCCGTTCGGCGTCGGAGTCGGACAGCGCGGCCTGCACCGAGGCGATGAGGATCGAGCCCTGTTTCAGGATGGGGACTGGCATGGGACGCTCGTGTCGATGGTGGTTAGCCGGTCTGTTCGCCGGTGCGCGTGACTTCGTAGCCGAGTAGGCGCTCGGCTTCCTCGATGCCACCCTGCAGGTCGCCGACGGCGTTCATCTTGGACAGGTCCAGGCCGATGGTCACCAGCGTCAGCGCGATCTCCGAGGACAGGCCGGTGATGATCACGCTGGCGCCCATCAAGCCCGACGCGTCGACGGTCTGCACCAGGTGGTTGGCCACCGTCGAGTCGATGGTGGGCACACCGGTGATATCGATGACTACGACCTTGGCGCGGTTCGCGCGGATGGCCCGCAGCAGCTGCTCGGTGACCTGGCGGGCGCGCTGCGAATCGAGCACGCCGATGATCGGCAAGATCAGCAGTTGCTCGCGCACCTGCAGCACGGGCGTCGACAGCTCGCGGATGGCCTCCTGCTGCTGGCGGATGATGCGCTCGCGTTCCTGCACGAAGCTCACGCCCACGGTGTTGGCGATGCGGTTGGCCGCCGGCTCGTAGGCGTCCAGCACCCGGTTGAGCATCTCGAACTCGGTCTGGTACTTCTCGAACAGCGACCGCGCCAGCACGTCGCGCAGCAGCAGCACGATGCCGAGCACCTCGTCGGTCTCCACGCCCCGGGGGATGATGCGTTCAGACAGGTCTCGCGCGTAAGCCTGCAGCGCCTCGACGCTACCGGTCTCGAGGACCTCGACATAGTTGTCGTAGACGGCGGTCGCCTCGGAGAACAGCTCCTCCGGCGTCATCGCGGTCAGCAGCTCGGCCTCGGTGATCCGGCGCGCCCACTCCTCCCGCAGAACCGTGCGGTTCTGCCGCAGGTGCTGGACCAGCTGGGGCAGCAGCCCCTCGCTGACCGTCTGCGCGGCGGTGCTGGTCGTTCCGAAATCCGACGCCGAATCTGACATCTGGCCTCCCGTGCCACGTCGCGCTCCGCAGTGCGCACTGCCATTGGAGACTAGCCTGGGTTATCGCGGTGCGGGCGTCGAGGGCATATTCTTCTCGCAGTTCGCGCGGCAGGTTACGCTTGCACCACATTTACGGCCTGGACAAAGGATCGCCATTGTCAGCTCCTGACTCGATTACCACGTTGGTTGAGGACCACGACGGCGTGTCGGTGGTCAGTGTCAGCGGCGAAATCGATCTGGTCACCGCCCCCGCGCTCGAGCAGGCGATCGGCGCGGTGGTCGCGGACGGGCCAAAGGCACTGGTCATCGACCTTTCGGCGGTGGAGTTCCTCGGCTCGGTCGGGTTGAAGATCCTGGCCGCCACGTACGAGAAACTCGGTAAGTCCACCGAGTTCGGCGTGGTGGCGCGCGGCCCGGCGACTCGCAGACCGATTCACCTGACCGGTCTGGACAAGACCTTCCCTCTGTACCCGACCCTGGACGACGCGTTGACCGCGGTGCGGGACGGCAACCTCAACCGCTGACGTCCCGGGCACCGGCATGGACGTCGATCATCCGGAAGACGACCAGCAATGGGATCGCAGTCAGCGCGATGAGACCGAAATCGAACGGCTGGACCGCAATTGGAACAGCCTGCTGCAGGAGCTTCGGGTGGTGCAGACCGGGGTGCAGCTGCTCACCGGGTTTTTGCTGACGCTGCCGTTCCAGCAGCGCTTCGACATCCTCAGCGGCCAGATGCGGATCGCGTATCTGGCGACGGTGGGGTGTTCGGTGGCCGCGACGGTGCTGCTGATCGCCCCCGTGGCCATCCACCGGCTGCTGTTCCGGCGGCATCGCCTGCAGGCGCTGGTGTCGGCCGCGCACCGGTGCGCCTATGCCGGGCTGGCGTTGCTCGGCGCGGCGCTGACCGGGGTGGTGATCATCGTTTTCGTCGCGGTGGCCGGGCCGGTCGCGGGTTTGGCGGCCGGAGCGTGCGCGCTGGCGTTGTTCACCTTCTTCTGGGGGGCGTTGCCCCTGACGCTGCGCACCCGCGGGATGTAGTCAGCCGCCGCGCGCCAGCTCGGCGATGCGGGTGGATTCCAGCTGATCGAGAAGGTCCTGCGGATCCGCGAAGATCGGCGCCGCGCCGGCCGCCCGCAATTCCTCGCGGGAGATGCCGCCGCTGAGCACGCCGATGCACGGCAGTCCCGCGGCCGCGGCTGCCTGGGCGTCCCACACGGCGTCGCCGACGAACACGGCACGGTCGGCGTTCACACCGGCCCGGTCCATAGCGACCTGCACGATGCCCGGTTCCGGCTTGGCCGTGTCCACGTCACGTGACGACGTCGTCGCCGCGATGTCGTCGTCGCAGTCCAGCGCCTTGAGCAGGGTCTGCAGTTCGTCCTCGGGCGCCGAACTTGCCAGCACGACCTGCAACCCGAGCTCCGCGACGCGGTGCAGCAACGCGCGGGCGCCGGGCAGCGGCGCGAGCAGCGACGTGGTGTCCCGGTAGTGGTCGCTGTGCGCGTCGCTGAGCCGCTCGCGCACGTCGTCCGGGGCGTCATCCGACAACGCGCGCACCAGCCGGGAGCCGTCCATCCCGATGCAGCGGTGGATCTTCCAGGCCGCCACGGGCATGCCCTCGTCGTGGAAGGCGCGCTGCCAGGCATAGACGTGCAGATAGTTCGAATCAACCAAGGTTCCGTCCACGTCGAACAGGACGGCGGGCGCGCCACGGCCGGTCATCTGCGCGGCATACCCACGCGGGCGCCGCCTGACACCGCGCGGTTTGCCCGCTACGGCCGGCGGGTACGCCTGACCGGGTCGGCGGACGGTTTCGCCGCGCGAAGCCCGTGGTGCACAAACGTTCTCGTGGGGAGCACAGTTGGATCGCCTGAAAAGGGACCCGGTCGATCACGCACGTACCACCCGCCGGCACGCCGGCGAATCGTTCATACATGGCGCCAATGCGCCCGGCCTGGCCGGCGTGGCATTCGGGGTGATCGCCCTGATCGTGGGCCTGTCTGGGTTCGCGACCGGGCACGCCGTCGCCGGCTGGGTGGCCGTGATCGTGGCCGCCGTCCTCGCCGCGGCGGGAGCCGCGTGGGTGGTGCGGGCCCACCGCAAAGTCCGCGACGCCGAACTGCGCTGGGAAGCAATCAATTCCGACAAAGTCCCGCCGCCGCCGACCAGTTGACCCGAAAGGGTCGTTTTCGCCGACGAATTTCTCGGGTGAAGTCGAAAAACAGGTGTAACTCGCAGCTGAACGGGGTACCGACTCTGCCACGGGTGAGTACAAGCAAGTGCGTCAGCCCGGCATTCATGGAGGAGGAACACCATGGCGACCGCAAGCGATTACGACGCACGCCGCGTATCGGACGCCGAGTCCCAGGACGGCACGGCCCTGCGCGAGCTCGCCCCACTGCCCGCCACGACGACCACGGTGGTCGACGAGGACCCCAACGACATGCTCTTCTACGAGCTGCCCGGCGCGGACCTGTCCAGCGAGGAGCTGTCGGTGACGGTGGTGCCCCAGCAATCCGACGAGTTCACGTGTTCGAGTTGCTTTCTCGTGCAGCACCGCAGCCGGCTGCGCAAGACGACCTCGGGGCTTCCGGTCTGCGCCGACTGCGCGTAACAACGGGAACGGCTGTCCGACAGCGAAAGTCACAGCGCCGCGGTTTTGCCTGCGCTGAATTGTCGGTCCCGTCGGCTAGGTTCATCGCATCATGGACAAGCTGTTCGGGTCCCTCCTCGTCGTCGGGCTAGTTCTCCCTTGGTATTTCACCCAGCGGGCGACGGGAAGCGTGTCGGCGGGGTTCTGCGCCGGGCTGGGCGACTGGCCCTCACGGTGGCCGCGCTGTGGTGGCTTGCCGCGCAGCGGGACCGTTTCCGGGCCGGGCGGCGGCGACGGCGCGATCTTCGCCACGCGAGGACGAGCCTGGCGACCATCGACGAAATGTCGGGTGTCGAGTTCGAAGAATTCGTTGCGGCACAGCTGCGCACCGTGGGTTTCAGCGTCACCCACACCGCGGGCAGCGGTGACTACGGGGTCGATCTGATCGCCAGGAAAGACGGCGCGTGCGTGGCGGTCCAATGCAAGCGGCAGGCCAAGGCCGTCGGCGTCGCCGCCGTGCAGCAGGTGGTCTCCGGCGCGCTGCACCACCGCTGCGATCAGACGGTCGTGGTGACCAATCAGGCGTTCACGAAGGCGGCTCGCCAGCTGGCCACGACCCACCGCTGCCGCCTGGTCGGGCGCGAGCAACTGCACATCTGGGCGTTGGTGGAAAGCCAGCGTAGGCGGTCGCGAAAGTGGTTGTCCGAGCCTAGATCTGCGTGATCGTGCAGTCGTGGAAGGCCCACAGTTGAATGCGGTCGGGATCGGTGTGGATCTTGATCTCCACCGGGCCGCTGCCACCGGAAGGAACCACGAACGTGAACGTAGTGGGCCTGGCGTTGTCCTCGAAGCCCGCCGCCACGCCAGGCCCTTCCACACGGAAGTAGCCCGGGTAGTGCGGCCCGACGGCGATGCTGGTGGCCCGGCAGGTGACCAGGACTCCGGCCCCCGTCGGCGGTTGCTCCAGGGTGAGGCGCAGGTACGGCGCGAACTCCGCGTTACCCGAGAAGCTCCCGATCGAGGCGAACGGGTCGCTCCCGGCGGTGTAGTAGGCGACGGTCTCGAAATCGAGCCACGCGACGCCGTCCACCGCGGGGCGGCGCGGGTCGAGCGTGGCGAGGATCGCGAGCTTTGCCGGATCCAGCGCCCGCAGCCGGCCCGGCGCGGTGTCGAGGATTTCGCGTGGGCTGGCCGGTGTCGCCAGCACGGGGACGCGGTTCACCCGCACACCGGGCCGCTTCTCGAATTCTTTCAACCGAGCAACCAGCGTCTTCGGCAGCCGCGCCGCCACACTCAAGTCCGACATGACTCCTCCTCATCGTGGCAATCCGGCATCGAGGCCCCATACTTCGTTGCCTGGGAAAGATTTATCCCGCGAGAGGGAAAGCGCGTTAGCGTAATCGGCTACTCGAATCGCAGCGACGGTCTAAGCAGTCGATTCTCGAGTCGGGGTGGCGGGATTCGAACCCACGGCCTCTTCGTCCCGAACGAAGCGCGCTACCAAGCTGCGCCACACCCCGCTTGAAGCTTCGACAGCCTATCGCACCCGTCGGTTGCCTGACCAAACCGCTGGCTGCCGGGCTAGGCCCACGCGCAGCTGCGCTCGAATTCGGCCAGCGCCGCGGCCGGGCCCGTCGGATCGAGTCCCTGCGCGCGCACCCACTCGTCGCTGAAATAGGTGTCGGCGTAGCGGTCGCCGCTGTCGGCGAGCAGGGTGACCACCGACCCGCTGCGCCCGTCGGCGACCATCTCGGCGAGCAGACCGAAGACGCCCCACAGGTTGGTGCCCGTCGACGGCCCCACCCGGCGCCCCAGGACGGCGCTGACGTGGCGGGCGGCGGCGATGGACGCCGCGTCGGGGACGGCGACCATGCGGTCGACCACGCCGGGCACGAACGACGGCTCGACCCGCGGCCGGCCGATGCCCTCGATGCGGGAGGAGGCCGGCATCAGGACGTCGTAGCGGTCCTCGGCGTAGGCCGGAAAGAACGCGGAGTTCTCGGGGTCGACGACGCACAATCGGGTCGCGTGCCGCCGGTAGCGGATGTAGCGGCCGATCGTCGCGCTCGTTCCGCCGGTGCCCGCCCCGACCACGATCCACTCCGGGACGGGGTGTCGCTCGTCGCGCATCTGCTCGAAGATCGACTCGGCGATGTTGTTGTTGCCGCGCCAGTCGGTGGCGCGCTCGGCGTTGGTGAACTGGTCCAGGTAGTGCCCGCCGGTATCCCGGGCGACGCGCTCGGCCTCCGCGTACACCTCGCCGGCGTCCGCCACGAAATGGCAACGGCCGCCCTGGGATTCGATCAGCGCCACCTTGGCCGCGCTGGTCGACGACGGCATCACCGCGACGAACGGAAGCCCCAGCAGCGCCGCGAAGTAGGCCTCCGACACCGCCGTCGAACCCGAGGATGCCTCGACGACGGTGGTGTCCTCGCCGATCCACCCGTTGCACAGCGCGTAGAGGAACAGCGAGCGCGCCAGCCGGTGCTTGAGGCTGCCGGTGATGTGGGTCGACTCGTCCTTGAGATACAGCGCCAAGTCGACGTCACCGCGCCACGCCGCGGGCAGGGGATAGCGCAGCAGGTGGGTGTCGGCGCTGCGGCGGGCGTCGGCGTGGATCAGCCGGATCGCGTTGTCCGTCCAGTCACGCGAGCGGGTGTGGACCGCGATCCGGGTCCGATCGCTCACCGCACCGAGGCGGTGGGCTGCGACCGGCTCAGGTCGCTGGCCGAGTCCCGGTCGCCCATCGGGGTGGCGATCAGCGTGAGCAGCGTGGCCTCGGGCCGGCAGCAGAAGCGCACGGGCGCGAACGGCGAGGTGCCGATGCCCGCGGAGACGTGCAACTGCATGTTCGCGCCCCACCGCGACGGGCCCTTGGCCCGGGACCGGTCCAGCCCGCAGTTGGTCACCAGGGCGCCGTAGAACGGCAAACACAGCTGCCCGCCGTGGGTGTGCCCGGCCATCACCAACTGGTAGCCGTCGGCGGCGAAGCGGTCGAGCACCCGCGGCTCGGGGGAATGGGTCAGCCCCAGCCGCAGGTTTGCCGCGGGGCTGGCCGGGCCCGCGATCGCGTCGTAGCGGTCCCGGTCGATGTGCGGGTCGTCGACGCCGGCGGCGGCGATGTGCAGGCCGGCCACCTCGAACTCGCGCCGGGTGTGGGTGAGGTCGAGCCAGCCGCGCTCGGTGAACGCCGCCCGCAGGTCCTGCCAGGGCAGCGGCTCGCCGCGGACCCGGTGCGACGGGTTGGTCAGGTAGTTCATCGGGTTCTTCAGCCGCGGCCCGAAGTAGTCGTTGCTGCCGAAGACGAAGACGCCCGGGCGCGACAGCAGGTCGCCCAGAGTCTGGACGACCGCGGGGACCGCCTTGGGGTGGGCGAGGTTGTCGCCGGTGTTGACGACCAGGTCTGGCTCCCACGCGGCCAGTTCGCGCAGCCAGGCCTGCTTGCGGCGCTGGTTGGGCAGCATGTGCAGATCGCTGAGGTGCAGCACCCGCAGCGGTGTGGACCCGGGCGACAGGACCGGCATGGTGATCTCGCGCAGGACGAACGCGTTGCGCTCGACGACCGCGGCATAGCCGATGCCGGCCAGGGTGGAACCGACCGCGACCGCGCCGGTGCGCATCAGGACGGGCAAAACGTCAGCCATGCTGGCAAGCGTACTGCCGGTTGGGTTCTGGCCACCTATAGCTTGCGCCACAGTGCCCTAACTGTGATCGCGCCTACGGAGGCGGCGGTGGGGCCCCGGGAGGCGGCGGCGGGGCCAGCAGCGGGATCGTGATCGGTGGCAGGCCGGGGATCTCGACCACCTGCGACCCGATCGGCACCGGCGCGCCCTCCGGCGGCGGGGGCGGTGGCGGCGGGATGCCGTTGCTCACCTGGATTGTGATGATCGACCCCGGGATCGTCTGGCCGCTGGGCGTCGTCCCGACCACCTCGCCGGCCTTGGCGCTGCTGTTGACGGAGTTGGTCTGGTCGGCGACCTGGAAACCCGCGTCCTTGAGGCGCTGGCGGGCCATGTCGACGTCCAGGCCGGTGACGGCCGGCACGCGGGACCCGGGCGAGCCGTCGACGTAGCGGGGATCGGTCGGCGGCAATGCGACCGGCCCGAAGTGGTCGGCGATGGGTTTCATGGCGGTGAACCAGGTGCGCGCCGGCTCGTTGCCGCCATACAGGTCCCCCTCGCCGCAGTGGCGCAGCGGGGCGGAGCACAGATCGGTCGGGTTGGGCGAGTCGTCGTAGATGTAGTTCGCGGCCGCGTAGTGGTTGGTGAAGCCGACGAAGCCCGACGAGCGGTGGGCCTCGGTGGTGCCGGTCTTGCCCGACATCGGCAGGTTCCAGCCCGCCGCGCCGGCCGAACCCGACGCCGTGCCCCCGCCCACCGCGTCCTTGCTCATCGCGTTGGCCAGGGTGTTGGCCAGACCTTCGGGAACGACCTGGTCGCAGGTCTCGGTGGTTACCGAGACCTCGTTGCCGTTACGGTCGATCAGCTTGTCGATCGGGTTCGCCGGGCACCACACGCCGCCGGACGCCAGCGTGGCCGCGACGTTGGACAGCTCCAGCGCGTTCACCTCGATGGGCCCGAGGGTGAACGAGCCGATGTTCTGCCGTTTGACGAAGTCGGCCAGGCTCTCGTTGCTGTCGCGGTTGTAGTCGCGCGCGGTGCCGGGGTCGGCGTAGGACCGCAACCCGAGTTTGATCGCCATGTCCACCGTGCGGGTGACGCCGACCTGCTGGATCAGCTTGGCGAACGCGGTGTTGGGCGAGGTGGCCAGCGCGTCGGTGACGTTCATGGAGCCCCGGTAGTTGCCGGCGTTGATCACGCACCAGGTGTCCTTGGGGCAGCCCTTGGCCCCGCCGCTGCCCATACCCTTGGCCTGGAACCTGCCCGGCACGTCGAGCGTGGCGTTGATGCCCATGCCCATGTCCAGCGCGGCGGCCGTGGTGAAGATCTTGAAGACCGACCCCGCCCCGTCGCCGACGAGGGAGAACGGCTGCGGGCGCATGGTCTGGCCCGCGTCGAGGTCCAGGCCGTAGGTGCGGTTGCTGGCCATCGCCATCACGTGGTGGGCGGTCTTGCCCGGCTCGATCACGCTCATCACGCTCGAGATGCCGGGCAAGGTGGGGCTGGCGTACTTGTCGATGGCCGTCTTGACCGGGATCTGCACGTCGGGGTCCAAGGTGGTGCGGATCAGGTAGCCACCCCGGGCCACCTGTTCCTTACTGATCCCCGCGCGCGACAGGTACTCCTGCACGTAGTCGCAGAAAAAGGCGCGGTCGCCCGCGGCGATGCAGCCGCGCGGCAGCTCGTTGGGCTGTGGCAGGACGCCCAGCGGCGTGGCCTTGGCGGCGCGCAGGGCGTCGGCCTCCTGCGGCAGGTTCTCGATCATGGTGTCCAGGACCAGGTTGCGCCGGGCCAGGGCGCCGTCGGGGTTCGTGTACGGGTTGAGCGCGCTGGTCGACTGCACCATGCCGGCCAGCAGCGCGGCCTGCTGCCAGTTCAGGTCGGACGCGTTGATGCCGAAGTAGGTCTGGGCGGCGTCCTGCACCCCGAAGGAGTTGTTGCCGAACGAGACCAGGTTCAGGTACCGGGTCAAGATCTCGGGCTTGGTGAACGTCTTGTCGAGCGTGAGGGCCATGCGAATCTCGCGCAGCTTGCGCGCGGGGGTGGTTTCCACCGCGGCGCGCTTCTCGGCGTCGGTCTGCGCCGTGACCAGCAGCTGGTAGTTCTTCACGTACTGCTGTTCGATGGTCGAGCCGCCGCGGGTGTCGACGTCGCCGGACGCGTATCCGGCCAGCCCCGTCAGGGTGCCCTTCCAGTCCACTCCGTTGTGATCGGCGAACCGCTTGTCCTCGATCGAGACGATCGCCAGCTTCATGGTGTTGGCGATCTTGTCGGTGGGCACCTCGAACCGGCGCTGTGCGTACAGCCAGGCGATCACGTTGCCCTTCTTGTCGACCATCGTCGACACGGCGGGCACCTCGCCCTGTAACAGTTGGGCCGACCCGTTGGCGACGACCTCAGAGGCCCGATTGGACATCAGGCCGATCCCGCCCGCCAACGGAAACATCAGCGCCGTGGCCACCACGCCGGCCAATAAACAGCACCCCGCGAGCTTGAGAATCGTGAGAGCGGCCGGGGGGCGTTCTGGCATGCGTACCAGGGTAGCGGCCGCTGGTCAGGCGGCCACGCGAAGCGTTGACCAGGAGTTGACCGAAGACCCTCCCATCCCGTGACCAGCGAACTTACGATGGGCGGCGTTACAAAATTTGCGCGTCCGTCACCCCGCGTTCGCCGTGACGGGGTGCATGGCCGGCCGGTCGGTCGTATGGTTCCGGGCAAGACTGCACGCGCGTCCCAAAAAAAGCGTTATCAGACTGTTGCGCAATTGCCACCTGACCACCTAACTTAGACACACGGTGAGATTCAGATAACACCGATTTGCATGGTGTGGCGTAGATCGCAGCAGGGGTCTGCACCCGAGGAGGGCGGCCGCGGAGGGCGGTCGGGAGGAAGGGAACAGCTCGTGTCAGGAACACGGCCGGCCGCGCGCAGGACGAATATCGCGGCTGCACAAGGCGTACTGCGTAGCGTCGACGCCGAAGAACGAATCGCGTGGGTCTCAAAAGCGTTGTGCCGCACCACTGACCCCGACGAACTGTTCGTTCGGGGCGCCGCCCAGCGCAAGGCGGCGGTCATCTGCCGTCACTGCCCGGTGATGCAGGAATGCGGGGCGGACGCGCTGGACAACAAGGTCGAGTTCGGGGTCTGGGGGGGCATGACCGAGCGGCAGCGCCGGGCCCTGCTCAAGCAGCACCCCGAGGTCGTTTCCTGGTCGGATTTCTTCGAAAAGCGCCGCGGCCGCACCGTCAGCTGACCCCGGTGGGCGAGGCGCGGATAACGCTGCGTCCCGCAGAAGCCGTCCAACGGTTTTGAAAACCCCGGTTTTCATAATTACGTTTCTGTTACAGCGCCGGTCCAATCCCCTCTAATTGGACTTTGTCGAATAGTCGGCTGGCTCGTGTCGAATACGAGCTGGCTTGTGCCTAATAGGAATTCAACAGCAACGAGGCGATTAACACCAGAGCGGGCCGGCCGATGTCGAATAGATTTCACGAGGCATTAACTGGCGCGTGCGCAATAGGATGAGCGTGCGTCCGGCCTAGCTCAAGGTCTGCGCGACGGGAAGCTCAGCCCCGCGCTACGCGGGCGGCATCGTCGCCGACGGCGGTGATCTGGTCGGCCAGCGCGCGCAGCGCGTCCAGGTCCGACACGTCGAACGGCAGCGAAGGGACCCCGACGACCGGGACGTGCGGGTGGGCCCCGGTGAACCGGGAAAGCAGCCTGACCTCACGTTTCGCGGTTTGAGCGCGGTCGGCATGAATCCTCAGCACGGCGGCGGCCAACTCCGCGGACTCGGAATCCGCGGACTCCAGGGTTTCGCTGCCGTCGATCGCCCGCTCGACCGGCAGGGAACACAACGTCGGGTGCGTGCGGTTCAGCACGAGCCCCGCCAGCGGCATCCCTTCCTGCGAAAGCCGGTCGACGAAGAACGCCGCCTCCCGCAGCGCGTCGGGTTCGGCGGCCGACACCACGACGAACTGCGTGCCGCGCCGCTTGAGCAGCGAGTAGGTGCGGTCGGCCTTCTCACGGAAGCCACCGAAGGTGGCGTCCAGCGACTGCACGAACGCCGCCGCGTCGCCGAGCATCTGCGAACCGAGCACCGTCGACAGCGCCTTCATCGCCAAACCCATTGCGCCGGTGACCAATCGGCCGATTCCCCGGCCCGGCGCGAGCAGCATCCGCCACAGCCGGCTATCCATGAAGCTGCCCAGTCGCTGCGGTGCGTCCAGGAAATCCAGCGCGTTGCGAGATGGGGGAGTGTCCACCACCACCAGGTCCCAGCGGTCCTCGCTCAGCAGCTGGCCGAGCTTTTCCATCGCCATGTACTCCTGCGTGCCCGCCAGCGACGTGGCCACGGTCTGATAGAACTGGTTCTCCAAAATCGCTTGTGCCCGACCGGCTCCCGAATATTGAATCACCATCTCGTCGAACGTGCGGCGCATGTCGAGCATCATCGCGTGCAACTCGCCGGAGACCTCGGGGGCCAGCGGTACCCGCTGCGGGGTGTTGCCGAGGTCGTCGACGCCCAGGGCCTGTGCCAGCCTCTTGGCCGGGTCGATCGTCAAAACGCATACGGTGCGGCCGTATTCGGCCGCGCGCATCGCGATCGCGGCCGCCGTGGTGGTCTTGCCCACGCCGCCGGCGCCGCAGCAGACGACCACCCGGTTGGATGTGTCGGCCAGGATCGCCGCCATGTCAAGGGTTTTCGGTGCTGTACTCATCGAACTCCCTGCTGTGCAAGCGATTCGGAAAGCTCATAGAGGCTCCCGAGATCGACACCGTCGGAAATCGCCGGCAGCTCCAGGCGCGGCACCTTCAGCGCGTCGAGTTGCTGCGCGGTCTCGGCGCGCGCGGTGATCCGGGTGGCGTGCTGGATCGTCTCGGTCAGCAGGCCGGCGAAGTCGGCGTCGTCGAGCTTGATTCCGGCCATCTCCAGGCCGGCGCGCACCGAGTCGGCGTCCACGTCCCCCTCGGCCGCCTTCGCGAGGTCGCGCGGCTCCAGGAACGACGGGATGTTGCGGTTCACGATCACGCTGCCGATCGGCAGTTTCATGTCCGCGAGTTCGTCGATGGCCTCGAGCGTTTCCTGCACCGGCAGCGCTTCTAGCAGCGTGACCAGGTGGATGGCGGTCTGGTCGGAGTGCAGCAGCTTCACCACGCCCTCGGCCTGCGCGAACACGGGCCCGCCCCTGGCCAGCTCTGACACCGCCTTGGTGACATCGAGAAAGCGCGCGATCCGGCCCGTCGGTGGCGCGTCGACGACGACCGCGTCATAGACCGGGTCCTTGGAGCCCTTCTTCTGGCGCACCACCGACTCCTTGATCTTGCCGGTGAGCAGGACGTCGCGCAGGCCCGGCGCGATCGTCGTCGCGAACTCGATGGCACCGATGCGGCGCATCGCCCGGCCGGCGATGCCGAGGTTGTAGAACATGTCCAGGTATTCCAGGAACGCGGCCTCGATGTCGATCGCCAGGGCGTTGACCTGCCCGCCGCGCTCGGCCGTGGCGATCTTGACCTCCTGGTAGGGCAGCGGCGGGACGTCGAAAAGTTGCGCAATGCCTTGGCGCCCTTCGACTTCGACGAGGAGGACGCTGCGCCCGCCCGCCGCCAGCGTCAGCGCCAGCGCGGCCGCTACCGTCGACTTACCCGTCCCGCCTTTGCCGGTCACGAAATGCAAGCGGGCCTTCGACAGGCGCGCCGGCCAGCCGACGGAATTACCGCCGCTAGAAGTGGTTGCCACCATCGCATGCTAGCCCGAGGGTGTCCGGCCACCGGGCCCGGAGCCGCGCCAACGCGACCGATAAGCTCGCGTCATGAGCCAACCCACCGCATGGGAATACGTCACTGTGCCGCTGCTGACGCACGCCACCAAACAGATTCTCGACCAGTGGGGTGCCGACGGCTGGGAGCTGGTGTCCGTGCTGCCCGGGCCCACCGGCGAGCAGCACGTCGCGTACCTGAAGCGCGCCAAGTAGCGCGGCAATTCGATGAGCGCCTCCGCCCGGCTCGGGCAGCTTGGTGTCGCACTTCCCGAGGTGGTCGCGCCGCTGGCGTCCTACGTGCCCGCGGTGCGAACCGGCAACCTCGTCTATACTGCGGGCCAGTTACCCATGCAGGCGGGAGCGCTGGCCGGAACCGGCAAGGTCGGCGCCGAGGTCGGTCCCGAAGAGGGCCGGGCGATGGCGCGGATCTGCGCGCTCAACGCCCTGGCGGCGGTGGATTCGCTGGTGGGCATCGACGCGGTCACGCGGGTGGTCAAGGTCGTCGGCTTCGTCGCGTCGGCCCCGGGTTTCAATGGCCAGCCGGGTGTCGTCAACGGGGCCTCCGATCTGCTCGCCGAGGTGTTCGGCGAGCAAGGCGCGCATGCGCGTTCGGCGGTCGGCGTCTCCGAGCTGCCGTTGAACGCGCCGGTGGAGGTGGAGCTGATCGTGGAGGTTGGCTGACGGCCGTGACCGAGAACGCCGAGTCGCTGACCCACCCCGCATACGGCAGGTTGCGGGCGGTCACCGACACGGCCTCGGTGCTGTTGGCCGGCAACCCCGGGCTGCTGACGCTGGAGGGCACCAACACCTGGGTGCTGCGCGGGGAGCGCAGCGACGAGGTGGTGATCGTCGATCCCGGTCCGGACGACGACGAGCACATCGCCCGGCTCGCCGGCGTCGGCCGCATCGCGCTGGTCCTGATCAGCCACCGGCATCCCGACCACACCGACGGCATCGACAAGCTGGTCGAGCGCACCGGGGCGACGGTCCGCTCGGCGGGCAGTGGTTTCTTGCGCGGCATGGGCGGTCATCTGGTCGACGGCGAGGTGATCGACGCCGCCGGCCTGAAGATCAAAGTGATGGCGACGCCCGGGCACACGGCCGACTCGCTGTCGTTCGTGCTCCCCGACGCGGTGCTCACCGCGGACACCGTGCTGGGGCGCGGCACCACCGTCATCGACAAGGAGGACGGCAACCTCGCCGACTACCTGGAATCCCTGCGGCGGCTGCGCGGTTTGGGCTGTCGCACGGTGCTGCCCGGGCACGGCCCGCAGCTGATCGATCTGGAAACCGTCGCGGAGGGTTACCTGACACACCGCCACGAACGTCTGGAGCAGGTGCGCGCGGCGCTGTGGGACCTCGGCGACGACGCCACCCTCCGCGAGATCGTCGAATACGTCTATGCCGACGTCGACGAGAAGCTCTGGGACGCCGCCGAATGGTCGGTTCAGGCCCAGCTGGATTACCTGCGGAGGTAGGACCGCCACTTTGCGGTCCGCGAGCCAAACCACCCTGCGAATATCAGGGCCGGAAATCGCAGCCAGGTTCGGCTCGCGGAGATCAAGGCGGAAAGCTATCTCGCTCGGCGCGCCAGCCTCTCGGAGTCCGAGATCAGCACACTCTTGCCCTCCAGGCGGATCCAGCCGCGGTGGGCGAAATCGGCCAGAGCCTTGTTCACGGTCTCCCGGGACGCGCCCACCAGCTGCGCGATCTCCTCCTGCGTCAGGTCGTGGGTGACCCGCATCGCGCCGCCCTCCTGGGTGCCGAAGCGCTGGGCGAGCTGCAGCAGCTGCTTGGCCACCCGGCCGGGCACGTCGGTGAAGATGAGGTCGGCCAGGTTGTTGTTGGTGCGGCGCAGCCGCCGGGCGAGCACGCGCAGCAACTGCTCGGCGATCTCGGGGCGATCCGCGATCCACGCCCGCAGGGCGTCGCGGTCCATCGACACCGCCCGCACCTCGGTGATCGTGGTAGCGCTGGAGGTCCGCGGCCCCGGGTCGAAGATCGACAATTCGCCGAACATGTCCGACGGGCCCATGATCGTCAGCAGGTTCTCCCGGCCGTCGGGAGAACGACGCCCGATTTTGACCTTCCCCGCGACGATGATGTAGAGGCGGTCGCCCGGCTCCCCCTCGGCGAAAACCGTGTGTCCGCGCGGGAAGTCGACCGGTTGCAATTGCTTGGTCAGCGCGGTGACCGCGCCGGGCTCAACCCCTTGGAAGATACCGGCCCTTGCCAGGATCTCGTCCACGTTGCCTCTTCAGCTTTCCAACGATGTGTTTGTGCGCAAGCTAACCCCTTGCCCGCGTGATGAGTCTAGAGCTAGAGCAATTATGTCCAACGTGCCACGCTACACACGATCGGCGTATCTAGCCCCCCTAAATTGCGGATTGACGTGCGGATCGGCGCCCAGTCGCGTCGGCAATCCGGCCTCGTCGCGCTCCCCCAGGGCGGTGGCGAACTCCGGCGCGGCGTGACGCGGGCCGGGCGGCGGCGATTCGGCCAGCCGCAGGGCCTGGCGCCGGTGCAGGTAGTCCAGCGCCTCGGGCATGCCTTCGCGGGCCAGTGTGTGCACGTCGACGGCTTCGGCGTGCTCGAGAAAGTCGTCGACGTCGGTCGCCGTGACGGCGTCGTCGGCGAGTTCGGCCTCCAGCCGCCCCAAACCTAGCGTGACCAGCATCAGCAGCCCCGGCACGCACGCCACCAGCAACCATGACACAAGGAGAGTAAACATGGCTTAGGTCTCAGTGAGATCACGAAATCAGTACTCTGTCGTAGGTGACTGCGGCGAAGTCGTCCGAGCGCCCCAAGCCCGCGCAGGCCACGCCGGACAAGCGCTGGGGCGCAGAGACCCGCGCCGGACTGGTGCGCCGGGCGCGGCGCATGAATCGGGCACTGGCACAAGCGTTTCCGGACGCGCACTGCGAGCTGGATTTCACCACGCCGCTGGAACTGACCGTGGCCACCATCCTCTCGGCGCAGAGCACCGACAAGCGGGTCAACCTGACGACGCCCGCATTGTTCAAGCGCTACCGCTCGGCCCTCGACTACGCGCAGGCCGACCGCGCCGAGCTGGAGAACCTCATCCGTCCCACCGGCTTCTTCCGCAACAAGACGACGTCGTTGATCGGGCTCGGTCAGGCCCTGGTCGAGCGCTTCGAGGGCGAGGTGCCGGCGACCCTTGCCGAGCTCGTCACGCTGCCCGGGGTGGGGCGCAAGACCGCCAACGTCATCCTGGGCAACGCTTTCGGCGTCCCGGGAATCACCGTCGACACCCACTTCTCGCGGCTGGTGCAGCGGTGGCGCTGGACCGCCGAGAAGGACCCGGTCAAGATCGAGCACGCGGTCGGCGAGCTGATCGAGCGGCGGGAATGGACGATGCTCAGCCACCGCGTGATCTTCCACGGCCGCAGGGTCTGCCACGCCCGCAAACCGGCGTGCGGCGTGTGCATTCTCGCCAAGGACTGCCCCTCCTTCGGTCTCGGCCCGACCGAACCGCTGCTCGCCGCGGCCCTGGTGCAGGGCCCCGAAACCGAGCACTTGCTGGCCCTGGCCGGGCTCTAAAACCGGGGCAGGGGACCTTGACCCGCACGACCCGCTGGACCATCGCGATCCTGGCGGTGGTCGTGGCGCTGATCGCGGCGCTGGTGGCCCAGCTGCACGACGGCGCCGCACCGACCGCGCCGACTCAGAGCTCCGCCCCGCGGGAACACCGTGACGCCGATTCCGCGGCCGCGCTGGCCGGTCCGCGCCGGCGCGCCGACCTGCCGCCGTGCCCGTCCGCGGGGCCCGATCCCGGGCCGGCGGCACTGCGGGGGGTGACCGTGGAGTGCGCCGCCGACGGGTCGACGGTCGACGTCGGCCGCGCCCTGGCCGGGCACCGGGTGGTCCTCAACCTGTGGGCGTATTGGTGCGCGCCGTGCGCGGCCGAACTCCCCGCGATGGCCGAGTATCAACGGCGGGCCGGCCCGGGCGTGACGGTGGTGACGGTGCACCAGGACGAGAACGAGACCGCGGGGTTACTGCGGTTGGCGGAGTTGGGCGTTCGGCTGCCGACGCTGCAGGACGGCCGCCGTCGGGTTGCAGCCGCGCTGCGGGTGGTAAATGTGATGCCCGCGACGGTCGTCCTGCGGCCGGACGGTAGCGTTGCCCAGATGCTGCCGCGGCCTTTTGCCAATGCCGACGAGGTCGCGGCTGCGATCGGAAACGACGCGGGTTGAGGCCGAGGGAGATGCCGGTGAGTGCTGGGGGTGCGCCCCCGCCTAACGGGGACCCCACCCACGGGCGGGAGACCGTTCCGCTCACGCCCGACAAGTCGCCGTCGTGGTTGCGTCCGCTGGTCGACAACGTCGGCCAGATCCCCGAGGCCTACCGCCACCGGCTGCCGGCCGGCGTGCTGGCGATGGTCACCGCAGCCAGGGCCGCGTCATCCATGGCGGCGTTGCTCGGCCCCAACGACAAGGACCGTGAGGCCGCCGTTTTGGTGTTGTTCTCGGGGCCGCGGTCCGGCCCGGCGGACGGCGGCGTCCCCGACGACGCCGACCTGTTGTTGACCGTGCGGGCCTCGACGCTTCGCCATCACGCCGGCCAGGCGGCATTCCCCGGCGGGGCGTCCGATCCCACCGACGCCGGTCCGGTGGCCACCGCGCTGCGCGAGGCCCGCGAGGAAACCGGGATCGACGTCGGGCGGCTGCATCCGCTGGCCACCATGGAGCGGACGTTCATCGCGCCGTCGCGGTTTCACGTCGTCCCCGTGCTGGCCTACTCGCCGGACCCCGGGCCGGTGGCCGTCGTCGACGAGACCGAAACGGCCATCGTGTCGCGAGTTCCGGTGCGCGCCTTCGTCAATCCGGAAAATCGGCTGATGGTCTACCGCGGCAACCTCGGGCGCCGCTGGGCCGGCCCGGCATTCCTACTGAACCAGATGCTGGTGTGGGGCTTCACCGGCCAGGTGATCTCCGCCGTGCTCGACGTCGCGGGCTGGGCCAGGCCCTGGGACACCACCGAGATCCGCGAGCTGGACGAGGCGATGGTGCTGGTCGGCGGAGGCGGGTCGCAGCAGTGAACATCAATTCGATGAACCCGTCGCAGTGGCTGGACATCGCCGTGCTGGCGATCGCGTTCATCGCGGCCATCTCGGGCTGGCGCTCCGGCGCGCTGGGCTCTTTGCTGTCGTTCGTCGGGGTGCTGCTCGGCGCCATCGCGGGCGTGCTGTTGGCGCCGCATATCGTCAGCCACATCGCCGCGCCGCGCGCCAAGCTGTTCGCCGCGTTGTTCCTGATCCTCGCGCTGGTCGTCGTCGGTGAAGTCGCAGGCGTGGTGTTGGGGCGGGCCGTGCGGGGCGCGATCCGCAGTCGCACAATACGATCCGTCGACTCGGGCATCGGCGTGGGCGTCCAGCTGGTGGTGGTGTTGACCGCGGCGTGGTTGCTGCTGACGCCGCTGACCCAGTCCAAGGACCAGCCAGAGCTGGCCGCCGCGGTCCGTGGCTCGCGGGTGCTCGCCCGGGTCAACGAGGTCGCGCCCCCCTGGCTGAAGACGGTGCCCAAGCGGTTGTCGGGGTTGTTGGACACCTCCGGCCTGCCGCAGGTGCTGGAGCCGTTCAGCCGCACCCCGGTGATTCCGGTCGCCTCCCCGGACCCCGCCCTGGCCACCAATCCGGTCGTGACGTCCGCCGCGCCCAGCGTCGTCAAGGTGCGTAGCCTGGCGCCGAGCTGTCAAAAAGTGTTGGAGGGCAGCGGATTCGTGATCGCGCCCGATCGGGTGATGACCAACGCGCACGTGGTGGCCGGGTCCAACAGCGTCCAGATCTACGCCAGCGGCAACCCTTTCGACGCCACCGTGGTGTCCTACGATCCGTCGGTCGACATCGCCATCCTTTCCGTCCCCAACCTGCCGCCGCCACCGTTGTCTTTCGCCCAGGACGAGGCGAAAACGGGCGCCAGCGTGGTGGTACTCGGTTATCCCGGCGGTGGCAACTTCACCGCGACCCCGGCCAGGATCCGCGAGGCCATCCGGCTCAGTGGCCCGGACATCTACCGCGACCCGGCGCCGGTCACCCGCGACGTGTACACCATCAGAGCCAGTGTGGAGCAAGGCAATTCGGGCGGCCCGTTGATCGACTTGAGCGGCCACGTCCTCGGGGTCGTGTTCGGCGCGGCCGTCGACGACCCCGACACCGGATTCGTGCTGACGGCCGACGAGGTGGCCAGCCAGATGTCGAGGATCGGCGGCTCCCAACAGGTCGCCACGGGGGCCTGCGTCAGCTGACGCGGTGCACCTGCTCGAAGAACTTCGCCAGGTGCCTGTTGACTTCGTCTGGCGCCTCTTCGTGGCTGAAATGCCCTGCGCCGCTGATGGATAGGTAGCGCCCCTGCGGCGCGTAGCGCTGGGAGTGGTCGACCGGGTCGGCCAGCACGTACGGGTCGGCGTCGCCGCGCAGGTGCAGCACCGGCATGGTCAGCCGCTGGCTCATCGACCTCATGAACCGCCTGCCCTCGCCGCGCAACTGGCTGCGCGCCGCCCACCGCTGGTACTCCAGCGCCGAGTGCGCGGCGGCCGGAATTTGGATCGCCGTGCGCAGATGGCCGATCGTCTGCGAAAAATCTTCGGAGGCAAGCCATTTGGCGCAACTGCGGCTGCGAACCAGGCGTTCGATCTCGGCACCGCTGTCCCGGGTCAGCAGGCGCTCCGGCCAGATCGGCAGCTGGTACCGCAGCAAGGTCGGCAGCAGCGCGTAACCCTGGTCGCGCCGCGTTAACGTGGAGCGGCGCAGCGCCGCCGGGTGCGGCGAGCTGATCAGCGCGATCGCGCGCACCAGCCGCGAATGCAGCAGCGCGGTGGCCCAGCAGGCCAGCCCGCCGTCGGCGTGGCCGACCAACGTCGCCGACGAGTGCCCCAGCGCGCGAATGAGGCCGGCCGTGTCGCCGGCCAGGGTCCAGCCGTCGTAGCCGCGAGGCGGCTTGTCGCTGCCGCCGTAGCCGCGCAGGTCGACCGCGACGACCCGGGCCCCCGTCAGCCCGCGCAGCTGGTGGCGCCACGACCACCAGAACGATCCGAAGCCGTGCAGCAGCATGACCAACGGCCGCGCGGTGGCCGGTTCTAATGCGGGGGGCGCGCCAGTGGGTAGAGCCTCGACGACGTGGAACCGGATGCCATTGGCATGCACGTCCAGATGGCGCCACGGCCCGTCGATGCGGGTGACCGACGGATCTGGTGGCGGCATCTACCAGCCCGAGGGATCGGCGGGTGCGCCGCCTTCGGGCTTGTGGTGCCGCCCGCCGGTCTCGGTGAGCTGCTTGCTCGCGCCGGTGGCCTTGTCGTGGCCGGGCGTGAGCGCGGTGCGCGTCTCCTTGACCGATTCGATCGTCTCCCGCGGTCCCCGGATCCGGCGGACCTTGCGGTAGCCCAGCAGCCCCAGCAGCGCGCCGAAGACCACCATGACCCCGAACACGATCAGGTACGACGCCCAGCGCCACAGCCAGGTGTCGAGCAGCTCGGCGACGAAGAAGAAGAAGAAGAACGTCGAATAGAACAGCACCAACAGCGCGGCGACGAAAAACACGCTGCCGGTCAGGCCCTTCTTGACGTCCCGGGTGATCTCCGCGCGGGCCAATTCGACCTCGGCGCGCACCAGGGTGGACATCTGCGCGGTGGCGTCTTTGATCAGGTGACCGATCGAGGGCTCGGATGGCGTGGCGTGCGGGTCGGCCAACGGAATCGTGGTCAGCGTGCCGGGCACACCGTTCTTGCGATCGACTTTGCTCACGGACCGTCCTCTCGATTTTCTCGTCGCGGTTCATGTTGCCATGCGGTGCTGTGGCAGACGAGGCCAGACGAGACCAGCTGCGTCTGCGCCGCCGGGGAGGTGGTGCGGGCCTTTCCGACTAGACTGACCAGGCTGCTCAGGATGTCCGACCGCTCGATGGGAGTGTTGCATTGCAGACGGCCAACCGTTGCTCGAAGGCGGCGCTGGTGGCCGTGCTCGTGGCCCTGACAACCGTCCCCACCCACGCGACCGCCGACGACCGGGTCCCGCTGGGCGGCGGGGCGGGCATCGTCATCAACGGGGACACGATGTGCACGCTGACCGCGATCGGCCCCGACGCCGCCGGCGACCTGATGGGATTCACCTCCGCGCACTGCGGCGGTCCCGGCGCCCAGGTCGCCGCGGAGGCCGCGCAGACCCGGGGCCCGCTGGGCATCATGGTGGCCGGCAACGACAACCTCGACTACGCGGAGATCAAGTTCGACCCGGCCAAGGTGGCTCCGGTGGCCAACTACAACGGCTTCGTGATCAACGGCATCGGCCCGGACCCGGCGTTCGGCCAGATCGCCTGCAAGCAGGGCCGCACGACCGGTAACTCGTGCGGCGTCACCTGGGGGATGGGTCAGGACCCTGGCACGATCGTCATGCAGGTCTGCGGCCAGCCCGGTGACTCGGGGGCGCCGGTGACCGTCGACAACCTTCTGGTCGGGATGATCCACGGGGCGTTCAGCGACAACCTCCCGACGTGCATCATCAAATACATCCCGCTGCACACCCCGGCGATCGTGATGTCGTTCAACGCCATCCTCGCCGACGTCAACGCCAAGCACCGGCCCGGCGCGGGATTCACGCCGCTGGCGGCCTGAGCTACTTGCCGGCCCTGATCGCGTCGAACACGCCGGGGTCCAGCAGCGTCGACGTGTCACCCAGCTCCCGGTTTTCGGCGACATCGCGCAGCAGCCTGCGCATGATCTTGCCGCTGCGGGTCTTGGGCAACTCGGGCACCACATGCACCTCGCGCGGCTTGGCGATCGGGGAGATCTCCCGGGCCACCTCCCCGCGCAGCTCGTCGAGGATTGCCTGATCCCCCCGCTGCACGTCGTACTCGGCGCATAGCACGACGAACGCGCAGACCGCCTGCCCGGTGGTTTCGTCGGTCATGGCCACCACGGCCGCCTCGGCCACCGCGACGTGGCCCACCAGGGCCGACTCCACCTCGGCCGTCGACAGCCGGTGGCCCGACACGTTCATCACGTCGTCGATGCGGCCGACCACCCAGATGTCGCCGTCGGCGTCGTAGTAGGCGCTGTCGCCGGCGAAGTACCAGCCCTGCTCGGCGAACCGGGACCAGTACGTCTCGACGTAGCGGTCCGGGTCGCCCCAGATGCCGCGCAGCATCGACGGCCACGGCTCGTCCAGGACCAGGTAACCGGTGGTGTGCTCGCCCTTGTCGACGCCCAGCGGCAACTCTTCGCCGTGGTCGTCGACGATCTTGGCCGAGACCCCCGGCAGCGGTGCCATCGCCGAACCCGGTTTGGCCGCAGCGATTCCGGGCAACGGGGAGATCATCGTGGCCCCCGTTTCGGTCTGCCACCAGGTGTCGACGATCGGGAGCCGGTCGGCGCCGATCACCTTGCGGTACCAGCGCCACGCCTCGGGATTGATCGGCTCGCCGACCGACCCCAGCAGCCGCAGGCTCGACAGGTCGTGGGCGTCGGGGATCTCGCGCCCCCACTTCATGAACGTGCGGATGAGCGTGGGCGCGGTGTAATAGATTGTCACGCCGTACTTTTCGATGATCTCGAAATGCCGGTGCTGGGTGGGCGAATCGGGCGTGCCCTCGTAGAGAACCTCAGTGACCCCATTGGACAGCGGTCCGTAGACGCCGTAGGTGTGCCCGGTGACCCAGCCGATGTCGGCGGTGCACCAGAACACGTCGCGCTCGGGCTTGATGTCGAAGACGTAGTGGTGGGTGTAGGAGGTCTGGGTCAGGTAGCCGCCGCTGGTGTGCACGATGCCCTTGGGCCTGCCGGTGGTCCCCGAGGTGTACAGCAAGAACAACGGCTGCTCGGCGTCGAACGGTTCGGGGGTGTGGTCGGGGGAGGCGGCGCCGACGACGTCGTGCCACCACAGGTCGCGGCCCTCGGTCCAGGACACGTCAATCCCGGTGCGCCGCACCACCACAACGTGCTCGACGGGGCTGTCCGGGTCCGACACCGCCTCGTCGGCGGCGTCCTTCAGCGGCGCGGGTTTGCCGCGGCGGAACTGCCCGTCGCTGGTGATCACCAGCTTGGCCCGGGCGTCGGCGATGCGGGCGCGCAGCGCCTTGGCGGTGAACCCGGCGAACACCACGCTGTGCATGATGCCCAGGCGCGCGCACGCCAGCATCGCGATCACCGCCTCGGGGATCAGCGGCAGGTAGATCGCGACCCGGTCGCCGGCGACCAGCCCGAGGCCGGTCAGCGCGTTGGCCGCCCGACACACCTCGGCGCGCAACTCGGAATAGGTCAGGGTGCGGCTGTCGCCGGGCTCCCCCTCCCAGTGGATGGCGACCCGATCGCCGTTCCCGGCCTCCACGTGGCGGTCCACGCAGTTGTAGGAGACATTCAGCTTGCCGTCGGCGAACCACCTGGCAAACGGAGCCTCCGACCAGTCCAGCACCTCGGTGAACGGCGTGGACCAGGAAAGCCGCTCGGCCTGTTCGGCCCAGAACGCCAGGCGGTCGGCCTCCGCCTCGCGGTACAACTCCGCACCGGCGTTGGCCTGCTTGGCGAAGTCCGCCGACGGCGGATACGACGAAGGGCCCTCGGTGTGGGCGGCGGTCACTGGGGATCTCCTCCATTGTTCGGGGTCAGAATCGAGGCTCGTCGACCGTCAGTGAGCCTAGAGCCCGGGACGAGAACCCGCCTGTCAAACCGGGGGCGCGCCGGCCCCCGACGGCGGATAATCACCGATGTGCCCGGACCGCACCGCCGAGTAGCGGCGATCGCAATGGCTTTCGCGGCGGCGATCACGCCGGCGTCACCCGCGGGGGCCACGCCGGCCGACACCGTCGACGAGCCGACGCCATGCTGGTCCGAACAGGTCGCCGTCAGCGCTTCGGATACCCAGGGCGCCGCGGGCCATCGGCGGCTGACGCTGACGTTCAGCCTGGCCGGCGGCGCGGAACCGTGCACGCTCACCGGATACCCGGGCGTCGACTCGGTCAACGGTGAACCGCCCATCCGGGCCCGGCCCACGCCGCGCGGATACATGGGCGGGCTGCCCTCCGGCGTCGACCTGCCGCCGACCGTCACCCTGTCGCTGTCGACGCAGGCGCAGTCGGTCGTCGAGGGCCTGGCCACCGACGCCGACGGCAACTCGTGCCCCCGCTACACCGGCCTGGCCGTCAGCCCTCCCGCCATCGTGCAGGTGTTCATCGTGCCCGCCACCATCGACGCCTGCCGGCTGGAGGTGCATCCCGTTACTGCGGTCTGAGGCAGTAGACGCGCGGCGGGCTGGGGTAGCCGATGGCCTTGCCCCCGGGCGGGCATCGGGTCTTGTCCGTGCTGCCGTCGATGCGCTGGACAACCCTGACTTGTGATGGCCGCGGCTCGGTGCAGTCGCTGAGCCGCATCGTCAGGCTGTCGTCGCCGTTGGTCAGTTGGTAGCACTGGCCCTGCTTGAGGTTGAGCGCGAAGCACAGGATGGTGGACTCGTCGGTGAACCGGTCGTAGGCGGAGTGATCGCGTTTGCCGTCCGGGCAGGTCGCCGCGGCCCCGCCCTTGAAGGCCAGTTCATAGGTGTTCGCCGGGTTGCCGCAGTCGCTTTGCGGCCGTCTGCCGAAAGACCGTACGAAAAAGGCGTTTTGGTCGATGCACTCGCCCACCCGCATGGACTTGTCGGTGTCGAACGGGCTCGCGATCCGCGGCCGCACGAGGTTACCGGCGATGCCCAGCGCGCCCAGGGTCAGCAGGACGCAACCGACGACGATCAGCGCGGTGCCCGACCGTCCGGGAGGCGACGGGTACGGGTGGCCGCCGCCCAGGGGAAGGCGGGACTGGTTGCGCGCGCGCAACCCGACCATCAGACAGATCAATCCGATCGCGGGGAGAACGATCGCCGCCGCCAGATAACCCACCTGGACGCCGACTTCGTGCGAGGTCACAGCGTCATCCTAGGCGCGTCGACCCGTTGCGGCACGGCGCCGGCACACGCCCTAGGGTCGCTGTCATGCGTCGGATGCGGGTCGCGCTGGTCGTCCTTGCCGCCGCAACGCTGGCCGCGGGGTCGCTGGCCGGCTGCGGCGGCGGCGTCCTGAGCCCCGACCTCGTCCTGGTCAACGGCGGGGAACCGCCCTACCCGCTGATCCCGACCAGCACCAACGACAGCAACGGCGGCCGGATCATCGACCGGTTGTTCGCCGGACTCGTGTCCTATGACGCCGCCGGAAACCCGACGAACGAGGTCGCCCAGTCGATCGAGACTGCCGACAACGTCAACTACCGCATCGTCCTCAAACCGGGGTGGAGGTTCACCGACGGCTCGCCGGTGACGGCGCACTCGTTCGTCGACGCGTGGAATTACGGAGCCTTCAGCGCCAATGCCCAACTGCAACAGAGCTTTTTCAGCCCCATCGCCGGGTACGGCGACGGGCAGTCCACCCTGTCCGGGTTGCGGGTAGTCAACGACCTCGAGTTCACCGTGCGCCTGGCGGCGCCGACCATCGACTTCGTGTTGAGGTTGGGCCACAGCGCCTTCTACCCGCTGCCGGCCGCCGCGTTCCGCGACATGGCGGCCTTCGGCCGCAACCCTTTTGGCAACGGCCCGTACCGGCTCGCCGACAGTGCGGACGGGCCGGCCTGGGAGCACAACGTCAAGGTCGACCTGCGGCCCAACCCCGACTATCACGGGAATCGCAGGCCCCGCAACAAGGGGCTGAGGTTCGAGTTCTACGCCAATCTCGACACCGCCTACGCCGACCTGCTCTCGGGCAATCTCGATGTCCTGGACACGATTCCGCCGAGCGCGCTCCCGGTATACAAGCGCGACCTGGGCGACAACGTCACCAGCGGCCCGGTGGCCGTCAAGCACAGCCTCGACACCCCGTTGCGGCTGGCGCATTTCGGCGGCGAGGAGGGCCGCCTGCGCCGGCTAGCGCTGTCCGCCGCGGTCAACCGCGAGCAGATCTGTCAGCGGATCTTCATGGGAACCCGCACCCCGTCGCGCGATTTCACCGCCCGATCGCTGCCGGGCTTCGACCCGAACCTGCCCGGCAACGAGGTGCTGAACTTCGATCCTGTTCGCGCGCGGCAACTCTGGGCGCAGGCCGACGCGATCTCGCCATGGAGCGGCCAGTACGCCATCGCCTACAACGCCGACGCCGGCAACCAGGAATGGGTGGACGCGGTGGCCAACAGCATCAAGAACACGCTGGGCATCGACGCTGTCGGCGCGCCGCAACCCACCTTTGCCGGATTTCGCACCCAGATCACCAACCACACCATCGCGACCGCTTTCCGTGCCGCGTGGCAGGGCGACTACCCGTCCATGATCGAGTTCCTCGCGCCGCTGTTCGCCACCGGTGCGGGTTCCAACGACGTCGGCTACACCAACCCCGAATTCGACGCGGCGCTGGCGGCCGCCGAGGCCGCGCCGACCATCGCGCAAGCGGATGCTTTGGCCAACGCCGCGCAGCGAATCCTTTTCCACGACATGCCCGTTGTCGAACTCTGGGACAACGTCGGCGTGGTGGGCTGGTCGCCGCAGGCGCGCGACGTCCACGTCACCTGGAACGGTCTGCCCGATTACGAGAACATCGTGAAGGACTGAGATGGGCTCATACGTCGTGCGGCGAATCGCGGTTATGGTGCCGGTATTCCTCGGCGCCACGCTGCTGATCTACGGCATGGTCTTCCTGTTGCCGGGCGATCCGGTCGCTGCCATGGCCGGGGACCGGCCGCTGACGCCCGCGGTGGCCGCCGCGCTGCGCGCCCGCTACCACCTCGACGACCCGTTCATCGTGCAGTACCTGCGCTATCTGGGCGGCATCCTGCACGGGGATTTGGGCCGCTCGTATTCCGGTCTACCGGTCAGCGCCGTTCTGGCCCACGCCTTTCCGGTCACGCTGCGGCTTGCGCTGATCGCAGTGACGGTGGAAACGGTGCTGGGTATCGGCTTCGGTGTGGCCGCGGGCCTGCGCACCGGTGGGATCTTCGATTCGACGGTGCTCGTCGCCGGGCTCGTCATCATCGCGATCCCGATTTTCGTGCTGGGCTTCCTGGCGCAATTCGTGTTCGGCGTCCGGCTGGGCATCGCGCCCGTCACCGTGGGCGACCGCTCGAGCTTCACACGGCTGCTGCTGCCCGGAATCGTTTTGGGCTCGGTGTCTTTCGCGTACGTGGTGCGGTTGACGAGATCCGCGGTGGCCGCCAACGCGCACGCCGACTATGTCCGCACCGCCACCGCGAAGGGGCTGTCACGGCGGCGGGTGGTGGCGGTGCACATCCTGCGGAACTCACTGATCCCCGTCGTGACGTTCGTCGGCGCCGACCTCGGGTCGCTGATGGGCGGGGCCATCGTGACCGAGGGCATCTTCAACATCCACGGCGTCGGCGGCGTGCTCTATCAAGCCGTCACCCGGCAGGAGGCGCCGACGGTGGTCTCCATCGTGACCGTGCTGGTGCTGATCTATCTGGTCGCCAACCTCGCGGTGGACCTGCTGTATGCCGCCCTGGACCCCCGGATCCGCTATGGCTGAGCGCAATTCGGACCGTCACAGCTTTTGGCGCGACACGTGGCGCAAGTTGCGCCGACGCCCGCAATTCCTCCTCGCCGCCGCGCTGATCGCGTCCATCGTCATCGTCGCGCTGTTCCCGGCGTTGTTCACCGGAATCGACCCCACCTACGCCGATCCCGGCCAGAGCCTGCTTCCCCCGTCGGTCGCGCACTGGTTCGGAACCGACTTGCAGGGCCACGACATCTACGCGCGCACCATCTACGGGGCGCGGGCCTCGGTCACCGTCGGGCTCGGGGCCACCCTGCTCGTGTTCCTGGTCGGCGGGGCGCTGGGGGCGCTGGCCGGCTTCTACGGGCGCTGGGTCGACGCCGTGGTCTCGCGCATCGCCGACGTGTTCTTCGGCCTGCCCCTGCTGCTGGCCGCCATCGTGATCATGGGCGTCATGCACCACCGCCGGGTGTGGACGGTGGTCGTCGTCCTTGCGCTGTTCGGCTGGCCACAGGTAGCCCGGGTCGCGCGCGGCGCGGTGATCGAGGCGCGGGTCGGCGACTACGTGCTGGCGGCGAAGGCGTTGGGGCTGAGCGACTTCCGCACCCTGCTCCGCCATGTGCTGCCCAACGCCCTGGGGCCGGTGTTCGCGGTGTCGACGATCGCGTTCGGCGTGTTCATCGTCACCGAGGCGTCGCTGTCGTACCTCGGCGTCGGCCTTCCCGCCTCGGTGGTGTCCTGGGGAGGCGACATCAACCTGGCGCAGAGCCGGCTGCGGTCGGGCTCGCCGATCCTGTTCTATCCGGCCGGCGCGCTGGCGATTACGGTGCTCGCGTTCATGATGATGGGGGACGCGCTGCGCGACGCCCTGGACCCGGCCTCACGGGCGCGGCGCGCATGAGCACCCAGCCGCTGCTGTCGGTCGAGGCCCTGGAAGTCAGGTTCGGCGACCAGGACCCCGCCGTGTGCGGCGTGGATCTGACCGTGCTGCCCGGCCAGACCGTCGCGATGGTCGGCGAATCCGGATCGGGGAAATCCACGACGGCAGCCGCCATCCTCGGGCTGCTCCCGCCCGGCGGGCGAATCACCGCCGGGCGCATCGTTTTCGACGGGCGCGACATCGCCCCGTCGGATCGGCGCGCCGCCCGCCGGGCGCTGCGCTCGATCCGCGGCCGCGAGATCGGCTACGTGCCGCAGGACCCGATGACCAACCTCAATCCCGTGTGGAAGGTGGGTTTTCAGGTCTCCGAAGCGTTGCGGGCCAACACGGATACCCGCGAGACGCGACGCCGGGCCCTGGAGTTGCTCGCCGAGGCCGGTTTGCCGGACCCGGCCAGGCAGGCCCGCGCCTACCCGCATCAGCTTTCCGGCGGGATGTGCCAGCGCGCGCTGATCGCCATCGGGCTGGCGGGCTCACCGAAGCTGCTCATCGCCGACGAACCGACCTCCGCGCTCGACGTCACCGTGCAGCGGCAGGTGCTCGACCACCTGCAGGGGCTGACCGACGAACTCGGCACCGCGCTGTTGCTGATCACCCACGACCTGGCGCTGGCCGCCGAACGCGCCGAATCCGTGATTGTCGTCCATCGCGGCACGGTGGTGGAATCCGGTGCCGCACAGGACATCCTGCGGCGGCCGCAACGGGACTACACCCGGAGATTGGTGGCCGCCGCGCCGTCGCTGACACCATCTCGGGCCCGGCCGCGCGGCCCGGACCAGCCGGGTGAGGAGATCCTCGTCGCCGCCGACCTGACCAAGGTCTACCGCGAGTCGCGCGGGGCGTCGCCCTGGCAGGGCAAGCGGCGCGCCGAGTTCCGCGCGGTCGACGCCGTGTCTTTTCGGCTGCTTCGCACCAGCACGCTGGCGATCGTCGGGGAGTCGGGGTCGGGCAAATCGACCGTGGCGCGGATGGTGCTGGGCCTGCTGCGGCCCACGTCGGGCACCGTGGTATTCGACGGCACCGAAATCACCGACGCGATGGGCCGGGACGCGGCGATGGCGTTTCGCCGGCGCGTGCAGCCGGTATTCCAAAACCCCTACAGCAGCCTGGATCCCATGTATTCGGTGTTTCGCGCCATCGAGGAGCCGCTGCGGATCCATCGCGTCGGAGACCGCAAGCAGCGCGAGCAAGCGGTGCGCGAGCTGATCGACCACGTGGCGCTGCCGTCGTCGGTGTTGCGGCGGCTACCGCGTGAACTGTCCGGCGGCCAGCGGCAGCGGGTGGCGATCGCCCGGGCGCTGGCGCTGCGGCCCGAGGTGCTGGTGTGCGACGAGGCGGTCTCGGCGCTCGACGTGCTGGTGCAGGCGCAGATCCTGGACCTGCTGGCCGATCTGCAGGCCGAGCTGGGCCTGACCTACCTGTTCATCAGCCACGACCTGGCGGTGGTCCGGCAGATCGCCGACGACGTGCTCGTGATGCGCGCGGGCCGGGTCGTCGAGCAGGCGCCCACCGAGGAGTTGTTCGCCCGGCCCCGCCACGAGTACACGCGCCGGTTGCTGGAGGCAATCCCCAATCCGTTTTGAGGTCGCTCGCGGACCCCCGATAGGTTGGCAAGCTGTGACCGCCGACCCCCTGGGACCCCTGATGGACCTGCCCGGCGTCGCCGAGGCGAGCGACCGGGCCCGCGAGGCGCTGGGTCGCGCCCACCGCCACCGCGCCAACCTCCGGCGCTGGCCGGTGACCGCCGCCGAGGCGGCGTTGCGGGCGGCGCGCGCCTCGTCGGTGCTCGACGGTGGCCCCGTGCGACTGGACGACCTGGCGCAGGCCGCCCAGGTCAGCGAGCCGGTGTTCGGCGGGGCGCTGCGGGTGGCGCAGGCGCTGGAGGGCGGGGTAGGCCCGCTGATCGGAATCTGGCAACGGGCTCCGCTGCAGGCGCTGGCCCGCCTGCACATGCTGGCGGCCGCCGACCAGGTCGACGACGACCGGCTGGGCCGCCCGCGGCCCGACGCCGACGTCGGCCCGCGGCTGGAGTTGCTGGCCGGGCTGGTGGCCGGGGGCACGCGCGCGCCGGCGCCGGTGGTCGCCGCAGTCGCGCACGGAGAAATGCTCACGCTCAAGCCGTTTGGCAGCGCGGACGGCGTGGTGGCGCGCGCGGTGTCGCGGCTGGTGACGATCGCCAGCGGGCTCGACCCCCACGGGCTGGGCGTGCCCGAGGTGAGCTGGATGCGCCAGCCTGCCGACTACCGCGACGCCGCGCGGGGATTCGCCGACGGCACACCCGACGGTGTCAGGGCGTGGCTGGTGCTGTGCTGCCGGGCGTTGCGGGCCGGTGCGCAGGAGGCTTTGTCGATCGCCGAGTCGCTGCCGAATCGGTAGCCGGGCCGGGGCCGAAGAAAGTGTTTGACAAATGTAAAGCGGGCGACGTTCCGAAATATTCGGTCCGCCGCCCGCTAGCACGGAACTCGGTTACCAAGCGTGCATTTCTGGGCTGCGTGGGTTGGCCTCGGCGATCTTGCGACGCTTCCGGTTGCAACCCCACCCAAAGGGCCGTCGGTACCATCCACTTTTCGCAATTACGCAGGCCCGCAACACTTCTGCCATTATCGCGGCTATGACTCCGCGTGGGTGCCGGGTTCCATGCTGGGCGCCCGGGTTCGGGAGAACGATCCTTCTCTTCCGGATCGACCTAGGCCTCGCCGGGCTTCCGTGGTTCCTTTGTACTACTAGACCCCTGGCCCGGCAAGGCCTAATTGCGAAGCAAATTCACTTGCGCCAGTGCCCTGTTTGCTGACGGAGCTAAAAGGCGAAACGGCGCAGCAATGAGTAGGTGACGGCGCCGGCGGCCAGCGCGGTTACCCCCACCGCCGCGGTGGTTGCGATCGCGGCGCCGGAGGGGGCCGGGATGCGGTCGCGCAGCGACACCGGGCGGGAAAACATCAACACGGGCCAGCCGCGCTCGCCGGCCTCCCTGCGCAACCCGCGGTCGGGATTGACCACGCTGGGGTGGCCGACGGCCTCGAGCATCGGCAGGTCGGTGATGGAGTCGGAGTAGGCGTAGCAGTGTTCCAGCGGGTAGCCCTCGCGGGCGGCCAACTCCCGGATCGCCTGCACCTTGCCTTCGCCGTAGCAGTAGAACGCGACATCGCCGGTGTACCTGCCGTCCTCGACGACCATCCGCGTCGCCATCGCGTGGGTGGCGCCCAACGCGCGGGCTATCGGCGCGACGATCTCCTCCCCGGACGCCGAGACCACCACGACGTCACGGCCGCACAATTTGTGGTCGGCGATCAGGTCCGCGGCTTCGGCGAACACCAGCGGCGTCACGATGTCGTGCAGCGTTTCGTTGACGATCGACTTGACCTGCTCGACGTCCCAGCCCGTGCACATATTGGTCATGTGGGCACGGATCCGGTCCATTTGGTCATGATCGGCACCGGAGAGCAGATAGATGAACTGGGCGTAGCTGGACTTGAGAACCGCCCGGCGGTTGAGCAGTCCCTGGGCGAAGAAAGGTTTGCTGAACGCCAGTGCGCTGGACTTCGCGATGATCGTCTTATCCAGGTCGAAGAAGGCCGCGGTGCGGGCGCGAGGAGCGCCGAGAGCAGCCGTTTCCGGTGTGGTTAGGTCCTGGGCGGCCGGGTCGAAGACGGTCACCGACCCAGCATAGGTCGGTGGTTGCGCGCGCTGCTGCGTTGCGCCCAAAACGGCGGCTGAACACGGGTGTGACAGGCGGTGCCGCCGGTGTTTTAGCGGCTCACGGTGTTTTTCGGAGAGAACAGCTACTTGCGTTAATGCGGACTGTCATGTGTATAGTAAGCATTACTCGGCCTGAGCCGAGGGTGTATCAGCCCGACCCCCCGGGGCTGATACACGACGACCCTCGCCTCCTCCCCCCCTGGCGGGGGTCGTCCCTTTTCCGGAGTAAATTTCCGTCGCCGCCGGCGGTGGCTCCCGGCCCCCAGCGCGTTGCGGGACCGGGTTTTTCCGCGCTTTCGATGACCGCTGGTCAGGCGCATTTGTGCACACCAGCGTCTCTCTCCACAGATTTGGCTTTGGCACTGGTGTGCCACCATTCGCGCCCCGCAAGGTGGATGCGTGAGGAGCACCATCCGCCCCAACGCGGCAGCCGCGGCGGGGACGAACTGTTCGGTGGGCGTGCTGGCGGTGTTGACGGAGCCGGAGTTGCGCGACGAACTCGATCGGGTGGCCGCGGCCGTCGGTGTCCGGGTGGTTCATGCCGGCAGCGCTGCCGCGGTGAGCCGGCGGACCTGGTCGGCGGCCGCGGCGGTGGTGTTGGACGAGGCGGCGGCCGTGCGGTGCGGGCGGACCGGGCTGCCGCGGCGCCGCCACGTCAGCGTCCTGACGACCGCCGAACCGGCGACGCCGACCTGGGCCGCGGCCGTCGCCGTCGGTGCCGAACGCGTGTTGACGCTGCCCGAGCGGGAGGGCGAGTTGATCGGCGAGCTCGCCGAAGCCACGGAAGCCAGGGCAGCCGGGGCAGCGGCCCGCGACGACGGCGCCCGCGGGCACGTCGTCGCCGTCATCGGGGGCTGCGGCGGAGCGGGTGCGTCGTCGCTCGCGGCCGCCATCGCGCAAGTCGCCGGCGACTCCCTCCTGGTGGATCTCGATCCGTGGGGCGGCGGCATCGACCTGCTGGTCGGCGGCGAGAGCAGCCCGGGCCTGCGCTGGCCCGATCTGGCGTTGGAGGGGGGCCGGCTCAACTGGCCGGCCGTGCGCGACGCACTGCCGCGGCACCGCGGAGTCAGCGTGCTGTCCGGCACGCGCCACGGGTACGAATTGGGCGGCGTGCCGGTCGAATCCGTCATCGACGCAGGGCGCCGGGGCGGCGTCGTCGTGGTCTGCGATCTTCCCCGTCGTCTGACCGACGCGACGCACGCCGCGCTGGATGCCGCCGACTTGGTCGCCGTGGTCAGCCGAGCCGACGTGCGGGCGTGCGCCGCGACCGCGGCGCTGGCCCCGGTGCTGGCCGCAAGCAATCCCCACCTCGGTCTCGTGGTCCGGGGTCCGTCGCCCGGGGGACTGCGGGCCGCGGAGGTCGCCGACATCGCCGGACTGCCGCTGCTCGCGTCCGTCAAGGCGCAGCCGCAACTCGGCCGGCGGCTGGAACGCGGCGGCCTGCGGGTGGGACGGCGCTGCCCGCTCACACTGGCCGCGCGCCGGGTGCTCGCCGTCCTGCCGCGGGCAGCGCCGCCGCGGAACGGCAGGGCGGCATGAGCGGCTCGCTGATCGAGCGGGTGCGCGAGCGGCTGGCGTCCGAGTCCGCGCCGCTGCGGCCGAGCGTGGTCGCCGCCGCGATCAGGGCCGAGTCCGGCGGCATGCTCGGTGACACCGAGGTGCTGGCCAACCTGAGGGTGCTGGAAACCGAGCTGACCGGTGCGGGCGTCCTCGACCCGCTGTTGGGTGCGGCGGGGACGACCGACGTCTTGGTAACCGCACCGGACGCGGTCTGGGTCGACGATGGAGACGGCCTGCGGCGCACCGGAATCCGTTTCCCCGACGAGCCTGCGGTGCGCCGGCTGGCGCAGCGGCTGGCGTTGGTCGCCGGCCGGCGTCTCGACGACGCCCAGCCCTGGGTGGACGGGCAGCTGACCGGCGTCGGGGCCGGCGGGTTCGCGGTGCGGTTGCACGCCGTGCTGCCCCCGATCGCGGCCGGCGGCACCTGCCTGTCTCTGCGCGTGTTGCGGCCGGCGACCCAGGATTTGGCGGCGCTGACCGCGGCCGGTGCGATCGACTCCCGCGCCGCCGCGCTGGTGGCCGACATCGTCGCCGCCCGGTTGGCATTTCTCGTGTGCGGGGGCACCGGGGCGGGCAAGACGACCCTGCTGGCCGCCATGCTGGGCGCTGTGCCGCCCGCGGAACGGATCGTGTGCGTCGAGGACGCCGCCGAGCTGGCGCCGCGGCATCCCCATCTGGTCAAGCTGGTCGCGCGGCGCCCCAACGTGGAAGGTGTCGGCGAGGTTTCAGTGCGCGATCTCGTGCGCCAGGCGCTGCGGATGCGGCCCGATCGCATCGTGGTCGGCGAGGTCAGGGGCGCCGAAGTGGTCGACCTGCTGGCGGCGCTGAACACCGGCCATGACGGCGGCGCCGGCACCGTGCACGCCAACAGTCCCGGCGAGGTTCCCGCCCGCCTGGAGGCCCTCGGCGCCCTCGGCGGTCTAACCCGCGCGGCCCTGCACAGCCAAGTCGCCGCGGCTGTCCAGGTGCTGCTGCACGTCACCCGCGACCGTGCCGGGCGACGCCGGCTGGACGAGATCGCCGTGCTGCGCCACGCGGACGGGCAGGTCCGGGCGGTCACCGCCTGGCACGCCGACCGGGGCTTGACGGACGATGCCGGCGAACTGCATCGGTTGCTGCGAAGCCGCCTGTCGCCATGACCGGCCTCACGGTCGCGGCCCTGCTGTTATCGCTTGCGCTGCTGGCGCTTCCGTCGTCACCGCGGCGCCGGCTGATCACGGGGATGCGCGCCCGCCGGCGGCTCGTGAGCGGGGTGCCCGCCGCTGCAGCAGCCACCGCGGGTGCGCTGGTGGCCGCCGCCGTGCTGCTGCCGCCGGCGGCGGTCGTCGCCGGGGCGCTGGTGGGTGCGACGGTGAGCCTGCGCTGCCGCCGCCGGCGGCGCGTCCGGCGGGCCGCGGCAGAGGGCCACACCCTGGAATCCGCGCTCGACGTGCTGGTCGGCGAGTTGCGCGTGGGCGCGCATCCGGTGCGCGCGTTCGAGGTCGCCGCCGCAGAGACCGACGGTGTCGTCGGAATGTGCTTGCGCGCGGTCGCGGCGCGGGCCAGGTTGGGTGCCGACGTCGCGGCCGGCCTGCGCGCGGCGGCGCGGTCGTCGGCGCTGCCCGGGCAGTGGGATCGACTCGCGGTGTGCTGGCAGCTGGCCGGCGATCAGGGGCTGGCCATCGCCACCCTGATGCGCGCCGCGCAGCGTGATATCGCTGAGCGGCAACGCTTCTCGGCGCGGGTGTCGTCGAGCATGGCCGGGGCGCGCGCCACCGCGACGATCCTGGCCGTGCTGCCGGTCCTCGGCGTGCTGCTGGGTCAGCTGATCGGGGCCCGGCCACTGCGGTTCCTGCTGAGCGGGCAGGGCGGCGGCTGGTTGCTGGTCGCCGGATCGATGCTGGCCTGCGCCGGGCTGCTGTGGTGCGACCGCATCACGGATCGGGTCGGCGCGTGAGCGTGACCGCGGTGCTGCTGGCGATGGCGCTGTGGATCGGACCCGGTCCCTCGGTGGTGCGGGCGCGCGCGGGACGGCCGCCGCGGGCTTTGCGGCGTGCGCCGCCGCCGGGAGCCGGCCCCGATCCGTTGGCGATCGCGTCCAGCCTCGACGTGCTGGCCGTATGCCTGCAGGCCGGCATGGCGGTGCCGGCGGCCGCCGCCGCTACCGCCCCGTCGGCGCCCCCGAAGCTGGCCCGCGTGTTGCGCCGGGCCGCCGATCTGCTGACGCTTGGCGCGGATCCGGTTGTGGCGTGGTCGATTCCGCCGGACCTGCCCCCCGGCCCGTCGGATACCCACATCGACGCGCTGCTGCGGCTGGCGCGGCGCTCGGCGTCCTCCGGCGCCGCGCTGGCCGCCGGCGTCGCCGGATTGGCCGACGAATCTCGCCACGAAGCCACATACGCGGCCGCCGCGGCGGCCGAGCGGGCCGGGGTGCTGATCGCCGGGCCGCTGGGCCTGTGCTTCTTGCCGGCGTTCGTGTGCCTCGGCATCGTCCCGGTGGTGGCGGGGCTGGCCGGTGAGGTCTTGCAGTCGGGACTGCTGTGAAGGGAAAGGAAGATCAGGATGAGCAACATGTTTCGGGCATTTCTGGCACGCGCGGCCATGCTGGCGACCGACGAGTCGGGCATGTCCACCGTCGAGTACGCGATCGGCACCATCGCCGCGGCCGCGTTCGGCGCGATCCTGTACACCGTGGTCACCGGCGACTCGATCGTCTCGGCGCTGACCAACATCATCGGCCGCGCGCTCAACACCAAGGTGTAGCCGGCTGTGCGGGCGCGAGCACCGTCGAGGCGGCGCTGGCGATCGCGGCGCTGGTCGTGGTGCTGGTGCTGTGCCTGGCCGGTGTCACCGCGGTGTCGATGCAGGTGCGCTGCGTCGACGCGGCCCGCGAGGCCGCCCGGCTGGCCGCGCGCGGCGATGAAGGTTCGGCCCTCACCGCAGCGCGCCGCATCGCGCCCACGGGGTCGCGGATTCGGGTGCGTCGCGACGGCGACTTCCTGGTGGCCACGGTCGTCGCCCACTCGAAGCTGTTGCCCGCGTTGGACATTGCGGCCGGGGCGGTGTCGGCGGCCGAGCCTGGCCGATGATCGGGGCGCGGCGACGGTGATCGCGGCCGCCATGGTGACCGCGCTGCTGTTGGTCACCGGCGCCGGCGCCTACCTCGGTTCGGCGGTGGTGGCGCGCCACCGCGCGCAGGCCGCGGCCGACCTGGCCGCGCTGGCCGCGGCGGCCGGGCTGCCGTCCGGGGCCGCCGCGGCGTGCGCCCGCGCGACGGCGGTGGCGCATCAGATGCGGGTCGACGAGATCGGGTGCCGGGTCGACGGGCTCGACGTCGTGGTGACGGCCCAGGTGGCGGCCGCCTTCGCCGGCGTGGCACGCGCCGCCGCGCGGGCGGGGCCGGCTGATACGGGAAACTAGGTTCAGCTAGGCCGGGCCGTCGGAGGTGTTCCGCAGCCCCGCCGCGGCGACTTCCTCATCGGTGGGCAATCGCAGCGAAACCAGCCCGGCGAAGGTGTCCGGTTCGAGTTCGACCCTGTTGACCGTGATGTGCACCGGTACCCAGTCGGCGTCGTGGCCGCGCATGCGCAGCACCCGGCTGGTGGGGCCGTCGGCGAATTCCGTTGTCATAGACGACTTCAGGGCCTCGTCATCAGGGTGAACCTTCGGCCGGTCCGTCTGGGCGCCTCGCCAGTCGTAAAACGTGCACGGCTCGTCGAGCCATTTCAGCAGGGTCCAGCTGTCGAGGTCGACCAGGGCCCGGTGGACCCCGGCCTGGGCCAGGCCGTTGAGGATCCGTTGCGCCAGATCGTCGGTGGATACCACCGGACCCTTGAGTTCCGAGCGCCAGTTCATCGCCCGGGCGACCAAATGCTCCCGGCCGTCGGGTCCGGTCTCCAGCGTGGTGCGCGCGACAAAGCCGATCCGGATGGGGCGCCCTTGCCAATCGGTGAGATCCCATGTGCTGCAGATGGTTTGGTCGGGCTTGGCGCGCACGGCCATGGCAAGGATCTTGGTTTCGTTGGGGTTCAGTTCCCGCGACGGCAGGTCTTCCGCAAAGGCCCTGCCGAAGGTGACTTCGACGTCGGGATCCTTGCCGCTGTTGGCCAGGGACTCGCGCGTATCGGTAGCCACCCCGAGGGTCAGGTCCCACTTCAACGGCCCGGGGATCGGCCGCTCCGACGGCTCGATGCCGGCGGGGCCGGTCCACACATGGACGCCGTGGATGTGGCCGTCGGACATGACCACCGGCTCGGTGCGGATCACGCGGGCGCGCTTGGTGGTGATGCTCGTCAGGCTCTGGCCGGTGTGCACCGACTCGGCGATCGCGGTCCGCACGGCGGCCAGATGTGGGCTGCGGCGCATGAACGTCGTGATCGGGACCAGGTTTTTAAGCTGCGGTCCCTGCGCGACTACAGCCGGCTCGCCCCCCAGTGTCTCCACGAGCAACCAGTCGTGGGCCATGCGGCCGATTTTACGGCGGCCGGGGGCCGTCGCGAGGGCCGACCCCGCCGGACCGAATCCGGGCGCGCGCGTGAACCCTAACGCCTTGTGCGACAACGTATCGGCGTGATCCGGCCGCGCGGGACCCCCCGCGGTGGTATGTTGGCATTTCCTCAGCAGTGAGGAATGGCGCCTGTCACGAGGTTTCGTGAAGTCGACCGTTGAGGGGTCGGTCGCCATCGCGGCAGTTTTCGGCGTTCTCGCTGACGTTGCGTGCCCGATTCTGCTTAGGTTTGCTCGAGACCCAACTCGGCGAGCACCGCACGCAGCACCGCCACCGCGCCCGCCTTGTCCAGCGGGTCGTTGCCGTTGCCGCACTTGGGGGATTGCACGCACGACGGGCATCCGTTCGGGCACTCGCACGCCCCGATCGCCGCGGCCGTCGCGCCCAGCCACGTGCGCGCCCGGCGGAAGCCGCGTTCGGCGAACCCCGCGCCGCCCGGGTAGCCGTCGTAGACGAACACGCTGGGCAGCCCGTCGGGCCCGATCGCGGTGGACAGGCCACCGATGTCGCCGCGGTCGCAGCTGGCCACCAGCGGCAGCAGGCCGATGGCCGCGTGTTCGGCGGCGTGCAGCGAGCCGGGAATGCGCAGCGGCTCAATGCCGTTGCGCGCCAGCGTGTCCGGCTCGACGGTGTACATGGCGGCCGTGGTGGGCAGCACGTGCTCGGGCATTTCCAGCTCGACGAAGTCGATGACCTCCCCGGACAGCCGGCGGCGCAGGTAACCCACCACCCGGTGGGTGACGCGGACCGGCACCAGGCCCAACGTCACCGGACCGAAATCCGAGCGTTCGCCGGCCCCGGTGACCACGATGTCGGTGATCTCACGCGCGAACGTCGCGTAGCCGGGATCCTCGGCGTGGACGAACGCGATCGCGTCGTCGGTGTCCAGCGAGTCGACCACGTAGGTCTCGCCCTGATGCAGATATACCGCGCCCGGGTGGATCGTGGCCGGGGCCCGGTCGACCCCGGTGCTGCCCAGCAGGCGCCCGGTGTCGGCCTCGACGATGACGATCTGGCCGCCCGCCGAGCCCCGGATGTCCACCGCCCCGTGCGGTTGCACCCCGGCCGCGGGAAAGTATTTGTCGCCACGCCGCCGCAGCAGCCCGTCGTCGACGAGACCCTCGGCCACCTCGGTGGCGCCGAAATCCCGGACCTCGGTCGCGGTGAGCGGGAGTTCGGTTGCCGCGCAGAGGAGTTGGGGGCCCAGGAGGTAGGGGTTGGCGGGGTCGATCACGACCCGCTCGACCGGCTTGTCCAGCAGGGCGGCGGGGTGGTGGACGAGATAGGTGTCCAGCGGGTCGTCGCGCGCGATCAGCACCACCAGCGCACCCTGGCCGCGCCGGCCCGATCGGCCGGCCTGTTGCCAGAACGAGGCGACCGTTCCGGGAAAGCCGGCGAGCACCACCGCGTCCAGCCCGGCGATGTCGACACCCAGCTCCAGCGCGTTGGTGGTGGCCAGACCGCGCAGCCGGCCCTCGGCCAGCGCGCGTTCCAGCGCGGTGCGGTCCTCGGCGAGATAACCGGCCCGATACGACGCCACCGTCTGCGCCAGTTGCGGGGCGACGTCCTCGAGCCGGGCCCGCGCGCCCAGCGCGGTCAATTCCGCGGCGCGGCGCGACCGGACGAACGTCAGGGTCTGCGCTCCCTCGGCGATCAGGTCCGCCATCACCCGGGCCGACTCGGCGCCGGCGGAGCGGCGCACCGGCGCCCCGTTCTCGCCGGCCAGGTCGGTGCGCAGCGCGGGCTCCCACAACGCCACGGTCCGCGCCCCCTGCGGTGAGCCGTCCTCGGTGACCTCCGCGACCGGGAGCCCGATAAGCTCGGCGGCCGTCGTACCGGGGGAATCCGTCGTCGCGCTGGCGAACACAAAAGTCGGGTGGCAATCGGGTCGAGCGGAGTACCGCTCGCACAGCCGCAAGAGCCGGCGCAGCACCATCGCCACGTTCGAGCCGAAGACCCCGCGGTAGTAGTGGCATTCGTCGACGATGACGTAGCGAAGCCCCCGCAACAGGACGGCCCAGCGGGCGTGGTTGCGCAACATCGACAGGTGGATCATGTCGGGGTTGGAGAACAACCACCGCGAGCGTTCGCGCGCGAAGCGGCGCACCTCGGCGGGGCTGTCGCCGTCGTAGGCGGTGGGGGCCACCGCGAAACCGGCGGCATGCAGCCGCGGGATGGCCGCGGTGAGCGCGTGCGCGGCGCGCAACTGGTCGTGACCGAGCGCCTTGGTCGGCGACAGGTACAGCACCCTGGCCCGCGGGTCCGTGGCCAGCTCGTGCAGGACGGGAAGCTGGTAGGCCAGCGACTTGCCCGACGCGGTGCCGGTGCTGATCACCACGTGACGTCCGGCGTGGGCCAACTCGGCCGCCGCGGCCTGGTGCGACCAGGGGCGGGCGATGCCGCGGTCGGCGAACGCGCGCACAACGCCGGGGTCGGCCCATTCCGGCCAATCGTGCGGGCGGCCGCCGCGCGCCGGCAGCTCGGCGACGTGGCGCAGCGGCCGTTCGGGCGCCGGGGTCCCGGCGAGCGCGACGGCGAGCAGGTCGGCGCCGAAACTTGCCACCTCATCGCCTCCTGGAATCAGTACTGGACACAAGTCTGTCGCCAGCGCGATGAACATGGTTGACTGATTGCGGTCGCAGCTTCTGTGTTCGTGTCAAACTTTCGCAGGAACAACGTTGCGGCCGCGGTTCCTGCGAGGTTATCGGTCGGGTGAAGTTCCGGCGACTACGCGAGGTATGGCGGTCGTACTCGGCCCGGGGCACCGAAAGGCGGTGCACCGCATCCAAAAGAAAAGGAAAGATCGAGAGATGCCACAGGGAACTGTGAAGTGGTTCAACGCGGAGAAGGGGTTCGGGTTCATTGCCCCTGAAGACGGTTCCGCAGATGTTTTTGTCCACTACACGGAGATCCAGGGAACGGGCTTCCGCACCCTTGAAGAAAACCAGAAGGTCGAGTTCGAGATCGGCCACAGCCCTAAGGGCCCCCAGGCCACCGGAGTCCGCTCCGTCTGAGACGCGAGCAGACGCAAAAGCCCCCACTTCGGTACCGATGTGGGGGCTTTTCCGTTTGTTGGGCAGGTGGCGGACCGAGCCGCCGCGCCGAAAAACCTGAGGGCATGGACGCACCACCTGGCCTACTGTCGGTGGCGTGAGCCAGCTTTCCTTCTTCACGGCGGAGTCGGTGCCCCCCGCGGTCGCCGATCTCTCCGGGGTGCTGGCGGCGTCGGGCCAGATCGTCCTGGTCGGCGCTCCGCAGGCGCAGGGGGCCCGGCTGTCTGTGGTCGTGGACCAGCTGTGGCGCGCCTCGGCGCTGGCCGACATGATCCGCGAGGCGGGCCTGGAGCCGGAGATCGGCCGCACCGACGAGGACACCCCGCTGGTGCGGACGGCGGTGACGCCGGCGCTGACCGGCATCGCCGCCGAATGGACCCGCGGCGCGGTCAAGACGGTGCCCCCGCGGTGGCTGCCCGGGCCGCGAGAGTTGCGGGCGTGGACGCTGGCGGCCGGTCACCCCGAGAACGACCACTATTTGCTGGGCCTTGATCCGCACGCGCCCGACACCCATTCCCCGCTGGCGTCGGCGTTGATGCGGGTGGGAATCGCGCCCACCCTGATCGGCACCCGCGGCGGCCGGCCGGCGCTTCGGATCAGCGGCCGCCGGAGGCTGTCACGCCTGGTAGAGAACGTGGGGGAACCCCCGCGCGCCGCGGAGGCGTTGCCGCTGTGGCCCAGGGTCTAGCCCGGATTTGCGGCCCGCTTGTTGGCGATCCGGTTTGCGCAGGCCCACCCGAGGGTGCGAAATTGTCAGGTGCCCTGCAGCGAGGGGACGCCTGTCACTCTTTCTGCAGGCGGTCCCGCGGCGGGGCCGAGATAAGAGATGGAGCGTAACCGCAGTTGGCTGACCCGAAGCTAGAGGACCGCGTCGGCGGCGGAAATGGCCGCCGTCGGCGACTCGTGATCGTCGAGTCGCCGACCAAGGCGCGCAAGCTGGCCGGCTACCTGGGCTCCAGCTACATCGTCGAGTCCTCGCGGGGCCACATCCGCGACCTGCCCCGCGCCGCGGCCGACGTGCCGGCGAAGTTCAAGTCCGAGCCGTGGGCGCGCCTCGGTGTCAACGTCGACGCCGACTTCGAGCCGCTCTACATCATCAGCCCGGAGAAGAAGCACACCGTCAGCGAGCTCAAGGGACTGCTCAAAGACGTCGACGAGCTCTACCTGGCCACGGATGGTGACCGCGAGGGCGAAGCCATCGCCTGGCACCTGCTGGAAACCCTCAAGCCGAACATCCCGGTCAAGCGGATGGTCTTCCACGAGATCACCGAGCCGGCCATCCGCGCGGCCGCCGAGCACCCCCGCGGCCTGGACATCGACCTGGTCGACGCCCAGGAGACCCGCCGCATCCTCGACCGGCTGTACGGCTACGAGGTCAGCCCGGTGCTGTGGAAGAAGGTCGCGCCCAGGCTGTCGGCGGGCCGGGTCCAGTCGGTGGCCACCCGCATCATCGTGCAGCGCGAGCGCGACCGCATGGCGTTCCGCAGCGCGTCGTACTGGGACGTCGTCGCCCAGCTCGACGCCAGCGTGTCCGACCCGCAGGCGCAGCCGCCCACCTTCACCGCGCGGTTGACGAACGTCGACGGCCGGCGCGTTGCCACCGGCCGCGATTTCGACTCGGTGGGCCAGCTGCGCAAGGCCGACGAGGTCATCGTCCTGGACGAGGCGGCCGCGACCGGGCTCGCCGCGGGTTTGCGCGGCGCCCAGCTGTCGGTGGCGTCGGTGGAGGAAAAGCCCTACACCCGGCGGCCGTACGCGCCGTTCATGACGTCGACGCTGCAGCAGGAGGCCGGCCGCAAGCTGCGGTTCTCCTCGGAGCGCACGATGAGCATCGCCCAGCGCCTCTACGAGAACGGCTACATCACTTATATGCGCACCGACTCCACGACGCTGTCGGAGTCGGCGATCAACGCGGCGCGCACCCAGGCGCGCCAGCTCTACGGCGAGGAGTACGTGTCGCCGTCGCCGCGCCAGTACACCCGCAAGGTCAAGAACGCCCAGGAGGCGCACGAGGCGATCCGCCCCGCCGGGGATACCTTCGCGACCCCCGACGCCGTGCGCCGCGAGCTCGACGGTGACGACTTCCGGCTCTACGAGCTGATCTGGCAGCGCACCGTGGCCTCGCAGATGGCCGACGCGCGCGGCACCACGCTGAGCCTGCGGATCAACGGGCGCTCCGACGAACGGGACGTGACCTTCTCCGCCAGCGGTCGCACCATCACCTTCGCCGGCTTCCTCAAGGCCTACGTGGAAACGGTGGACGAGCTGGCCGGTGGCGAGGCCGACGACGCCGAGCGCCGCCTGCCCCAGCTGACCGAGGGCCAGCGCCTGGCGGCCCTCGAGCTCACCCCCGACGGCCACGCCACCAACCCGCCGGCCCGCTACACCGAGGCGTCGCTGGTCAAGGCGCTCGAGGAGCTGGGCATCGGGCGCCCGTCGACGTACGCGTCGATCATCAAGACCATCCAGGACCGCGGCTACGTCTACAAGAAGGGCAGCGCGCTGGTGCCCTCGTGGGTGGCGTTCGCCGTCACCGGCCTGCTCGAGCAGCACTTCGGCCGGCTGGTCGACTACGGCTTCACCGCGGCGATGGAAGACGAGCTCGACGCGATCGCGTCCGGACAGGAGCGGCGCACCGACTGGCTCAACAACTTCTACTTCGGCGGCGAGCACGGGGTGGCCGACTCGGTCGCCCGCTCGGGAGGACTGAAGAAGCTCGTCGGGGTCAACCTGGAGGGCATCGACGCGCGAGAAGTCAACTCCATCAAGGTGTTCGACGACGCGCAGGGCCGCCCCGTCTACGTTCGGGTCGGCAAGAACGGGCCATATTTGGAACGGGTGGTGACGGGCGAGGACGGCGAGCCCACACCGCAGCGGGCCAACCTCAACGACTCGCTGACCCCCGACGAGCTGACGCTCGAGGTGGCCGAGGAGCTGTTCGCCACCCCGCAGGAGGGACGTTCCCTGGGGGTGGACCCGGACACGGGTCACGAGATCGTCGCCAAGGACGGCCGGTATGGGCCGTACGTGACCGAGATCCTGCCGGAGCCGCCGCCCGGCGATGACGACGGCACCTCCGCCCCGGCTAAGAAGGGCAAGAAGCCCACCGGACCCAAGCCCCGCACGGGATCGCTGCTGCGCAGCATGGACCTCCAAACGGTCACCCTCGAGGACGCGCTCAAGCTGCTCTCGCTGCCCCGGGTCGTCGGCGCGGACCCCGAATCCGGCGAGCAGATCACCGCCCAGAACGGACGGTACGGCCCATACCTGAAGCGGGGCAACGACTCTCGTTCGCTGGCGACCGAGGATCAGATTTTCGACATCACCCTGGACGAGGCGCTGAAGATCTACGCCGAGCCCAAACGCCGTGGCAGGCAGAGCGCGTCGGCGCCCCCGCTGCGCGAGTTGGGCAACGATCCGGCGTCGGGCAAGCCGATGGTGATCAAGGACGGGCGATTCGGGCCGTATGTCACCGACGGCGAGACCAACGCCAGCCTGCGCAAGGGCGACGACGTGATGTCCTTGACCGACGGGCGCGCCGCCGAGCTGCTGGCCGACCGGCGCGCGCGGGGACCGGTCAAGCGTCCCGCCCGGAAGAGCAGCCGCCGGGCGCCCGCGAAGAAGGCCACCAAGCGCTCCTAGACCTCGCTCGAAATCTCCTCGGCCGCAACCTCTTCGGGGGCCGCCAGTTTCACCGGGCGGGCCAGCTGGGTGGGCGCCGCCCGCCCGCGCAGCTCGACCACCTCGCCGACGTCCCAGCACAACGCCTCGGCGTCCAGCGCGCCGCTGACCGCGATCGCCGACGCGAGCACGTGGCCGGCCTCCAGCTTGGCCAGCTCGGTGAGTCGTGCGGCCTCGTTGACCGGGTCGCCGATCACCGTGTACTCGAAGCGGGCCTGCGCCCCGATGTGGCCGGCGATCGCGCGGCCGGCCGATACCCCGATCCCGAACTCGGCCGAACCGATCACCGGGAGGATCTCGTCGTGCAGCTCGCGGGCGGCCGCCAGCGCGCCGCCGGACGCGTCGGGATGCTCGATCGGCGCCCCGAAGATGGCCAGCGCCGCGTCGCCCTGGAACTTGTTGACGAAGCCGCCGTGCTTGCCGACGGTGTCGACGACCACCCGGAAGAACTCGTTGAGCAGGTGGACCACCTCCGCGGGCGGGCGCGTCGCGGCCAGCTGGGTGGAGCCGACCAGGTCGACGAACAGCACCGCGACGTCGCGCTCCTGCCCGCCCAGCTCGGTGCCCCGCTCCAGGGCCCGGCGGGCCACGTCCTCGCCGACGTAGCGGCCGAACAGGTCGCGCAGCCGCTGCCGCTCGGACAGGTCGCGCACCATGTCGTTGAACCCGGCCTGCAGCAGGCCCAGCTCGCTCGCGTCGTAGATCTGCATGTGCGCGTTGTAGTTACCGCGCTGCACCTCCGAGAGCGCCCAGCGCAGCTGGCGCAGCGGGTCGGCGATCGACATGGCCACCAGGAGGGTGCTGACCAGTCCGATGGTCAGCGCCGCCAGCGCCAGCAGCAGGATGGGGTCGAACAACTTCTCGGGCGTGGCGTGTAGCAGGGAGGCCTTGTCGGCCACCACGGCCAGCACGATTGCCAGCAGCGGCACGGCGGTGGACAACATCCAACTCAGCAGCTGGCGCAGGATGACGCCGGGCGCCTTGACGTTCTCCGGCACGCCGCTGCGCAGGGCCGCGACGGCGACCGGCCGCAGCACCCGCTCGGACTGCAGGTAGCCGATGATCGCCGTCGCGGCGGCGCCCAGTGCCGTGGCGACCGCCACCACCGGGGCCGTGTATTTCGACACCGACCAGCTGGCGAAGATCAGCACCACACCGCCGATGCACCAGGCCACCGAGCTGGTCAGCGCGCGGTAGTACGGCATCCGCAGGGCGCGGCTGCGGGCAAGTTCGGTGGCGGCCGGATCGGCGTCGGCCAGGAGATTGTCGCGGCGCTGCCAGCGGAAGACCGGCAACAGCAGCTGCAGGTTGAACACCAGCCCCGCCAGAAACAGGCTGATCACCACGCTGACGAAGACCGCCAGGTTCACCGCCGGGAGGTCCTGCAGCTGGATGCGGTCCTGGGGCGGCAGGCCGTAGCGCAGGAAGCCCAGCACGAACAGGCCGCCGATGATGTCGGACTGCAGCATGCTCAGCGAGAACAGCGGCCACGGGGTGCGCACCACCCACCGGACGAACGCACTGATCCGCCCGGGCAGTGCTGCCGCGGTTGCCACCAATCCACCGTATCGGGCACGGCGGACTCAGCGGAAAACAATAAGCAACTCGGCACGGCGCCGAACCTGCCGAAACGCCCCGCAAGGTAACGGAATTGTCGCGATTCGGTGGCCGAAAGATATCTGTCCGCCGGCGTCGTTAACGTTGCCGGTGATGTCGGGAGTGTTTACGCGGCTGGTAGGCCAAGACGCCGTGGTGGCCGAGCTGCTCGGCGCCGCGCGTGCGGCGCGTGGTGAACCTGCTCACAGCGATGCGGGCGCCGGGACTATGACACATGCCTGGCTCGTCACCGGCCCGCCGGGCTCGGGGCGCTCGATTGCCGCGGTGTGCTTCGCGGCCGCGCTGCAATGCACCGACGAAGGAGAACCCGGCTGCGGCCGGTGCCGGGCATGTTCGACGACGATGTCGGGCACCCACGCCGACGTGCGCCGGGTGATCCCGGAGGGGCTGTCCATCGGCGTCGACGAGATGCGCGCCATCGTGCAGATCGCGTCGCGCCGCCCGACCACCGGGCACCGGCAGATCGTGGTGATCGAGGACGCCGACCGGTTGACCGAGGGCGCCGCGAACGCCTTGCTCAAGGTGGTCGAGGAGCCGCCGCCGTCGACCGTGTTCCTGCTGTGCGCGCCGTCGGTGGATCCCGAGGACATCGCGGTCACGCTGCGCTCCCGGTGCCGGCACGTCGCGCTGGTGACCCCGCCGACCGAGGCGATCGCGCGGGTCCTGGTGGACAGCGACGGGATGGACGCCGACACCGCCAACTGGGCGGCGTCGGTCAGCGGCGGGCACGTGGGCCGCGCGCGCCGGCTGGCGACCGACGCCGAGGCCCGGCAGCGACGGGAGCGGGCGCTGGGGCTGGTCCGCGATGCCGTGATTCCGTCGAGCGCCTACGCCGCCGCCGAGGAATTGGTGGCCGCCGCGGAGGCCGAGGCCCTGGTGCTCACCGCCGACCGCGCCGAGGCCGAGACCGAGGAGCTGCGCACGGCGCTGGGGGCCGGCGGGACGGGCAAGGGCACGGCGGGCGCGCTGCGCGGGGCCGCGGGCGCGATCAAGGACCTGGAGCGGCGGCAGAAGTCGCGCCACACGCGGGCGTCGCGGGACGCCCTGGACCGGGCGCTGATCGACCTGGCGACGTATTTCCGGGACGCGCTGGTGGTCTCGGCGGACGCCGGCGGTGTCCGGGCGAACCACCCGGACATGGCCGATCGGGTGGCGGCGCTGGCCGCCCACGCCTCGCCCGAGCGGCTGCTGCGCTGCATCGAGGCGGTGCTCGAGTGCCGCGAGGCGCTGGCGACCAACGTCAAACCCAAGTTCGCCGTCGACGCCATGGTCGCGACGTTCGGCCAGGAACTTGGGTGACCCCGCCCGCCTGTCGTAGACTCGTGCCGCCCGCCGCGTGGGCACGCCGCCTTAGCTCAGTCGGTAGAGCGATTCACTCGTAATGAATAGGTCAGGAGTTCGATTCTCCTAGGCGGCTCCGCTTTGGTTTTCACTGTTGCGCGGGGCCGTCACGCCGGCGCGACGAACCCCACCGGCCCCGACGCCAGGCACAACGACAGTGCGGCGGTGTTGGCCCGCACGGTGATCGCGTCCCCGGCGCCGGGCAGCCGCGCGAAGACCCGGTTGAGGCCGGGATGCACCGGGACCTTGACGTCGGGGCCCTCCGAAAGCGACAGCGTCATCGAACCCTCGCTGTTGGCCAGGTAATTGAGCTCGACGGTCCAATCCGCGGGCAGCAGCGGGCCGTCGAGGACCAGCCGCGCCGGCTTGTCCGGCTGCGCGAAATAGCCGCACCGTGGCATCGGGCCCGCCACGATGGTCCGGATCCAGCTCACCCGGGCTGGGATCAGCCGCCCCGAGCTGTCCAGCATGCGCAATCGCGGTGTCGCCGAAGTGAATTCGGGCCTGTCGCGCAGCAACGCGAACATGTGGCTGGCCAGGTTCTGCGGCGCGGCCACCCGCTGCAGCACCAGCGGGTCGACCTCCTGGTCGAGCAGCGGCGCGTCCGAGGAGGCGTGCGCCGCAGCCAGACTCGCGCGCGCGTTGCGCAGGTAGGGCTGGGCGGGGTTGTCGCGCCAGCTGGTCAAAAACGTCGCCGTCGAATACAGGCTGCTCGCCAGGAAGGCCGCCGCCAACACCGCGGTCACCACGAAGCGCTTCGGCGACGCGTCCAGCCACCGCGGCGGGTCCGGCCGATTGGGGGCGCACAACGCGACGGCGGCCAGCAGCGCCAGGACGACGGCGAGATCCGGCAGATACCGCAGCGTCTGGGCGAGCTCGAGGGCGGTCTGCTTCGACGAGCGCATCAGATAGATCGGCACCTGGCACGCGACGGTGTAGCCGGCCGCGGCCAGCCACACCGCCCCGATGCGTTGCTTGCGCGCCAGCGACAGCGCGAACACCCCGGCCAGCACCAGCCAGCCCAGCGCCATCACCGTCGGCGGGGGCGTGGCCCACGGCGACGCCGGTGCCCACCGGTCCCAGTGCCACGGCCCGCCGGCCAGCCCCGGCACGATGCCGTGGGTGATCGACCGCCACAGCAGCTCGGCCGTCATCGCCACATCGGAACTCCACCGCTTCTGGTTGACCACCCCCAGGTAGAGCGCCACCCAGGCCGCGGTCAGCGCCAGCGACGCGATCCACAGCGACCGCCCGGCGTGCCACGCCGTTCGCAGCCCCGACCCGTCACCGCGCACGTGAACCGCCTGCACGCGACACAGAAGCGCGGCCACCGCGAAGGCGACGAACGGGATGACGGCGGCCTTCTCGAAGAACAGCAGCCCGCCGAGGTAGACCAGCACGGCGCTCAGGGCGTGGCGCCGGTTGCCGGTGCGCACCAACAGCACGGCGTCGCCGCACACCCACGCCAGCGCCGCCAGCATGGGCAGCGAGTTCAGCGCCGCCGCCCACCACGCGAAGCCGGGCACGGCCAGCGGGGTGAACAGCGCGAACGTCAGCGGGATCAGCAGCGCCCAGCGCCAGCCGAGGATGACGTGCAGCGCGCGCAGCAGGGCCAGCGACGCCAGCAGTTGCAGCACCACCAGGCTGATCGCCGGCCACGTCCAGTCCAGCGGCGCCAGCCGGGTGATGGCGCCGGCGAGCAGGAAGGCGGCCGGCATCACGTGGCCGTCGTGGTCGTCGAACAGGTACGACGGCGACAGCAGCCCCTCGGTGCCCGCTTTGCCGACGAGAATCAGGTCGTCCCAGTAGAAGTAGCCGCCGAACGCCAGCACCGCGCGGACCGCCAGCTGCACCGTGATGAGCGCGGCGGCTGCCACGGACACTCTGTATGGTGGGCCGGTGCGCGCACTGGTCACCGGGGCAGCCGGATTCATCGGCTCGACGCTAGTCGACCGTCTGCTGGCCGACGGTCACACGGTGGTGGGCCTGGACAATTTCGCGACGGGCCGCGCGACCAACCTCGAGCACCTGGCCGGCAACCCGGCGCACGTCTTCGTCGAGGCCGACATCGTGACCTCCGACCTGCACGCGATCCTCGACGAGCACCGCCCGGAAGTGGTGTTCCACCTGGCCGCGCAGATCGACGTGCGCCAGTCGGTGGCCGACCCCCAGTTCGACGCCTCGGTCAACGTCATCGGCACGGTGCGGCTGGCCGAGGCGGCGCGGCTGACCGGGGTGCGCAAGGTCGTGCACACGTCGTCGGGGGGATCCATCTACGGCACGCCGCCGGTGTACCCGACCCCGGAGTCGGTGCCCACCGATCCCGCCTCGCCCTACGCCGCCGGCAAGGTGGCCGGCGAGATCTACCTCAACACCTTCCGCCACCTCTACGGCCTGGACTGCTCGCACATCGCGCCGGCCAACGTCTACGGCCCGCGCCAGGACCCGCACGGCGAGGCCGGCGTGGTGGCGATCTTCGCCCAGGCGCTGCTCTCGGGTAAGCCCACCAAGGTGTTCGGCGACGGCGGCAAGACCCGCGACTACGTCTACGTCGACGACGTGGTGGACGCCTTCGTCAAGGCCGCCGGGGACGCGGGCGGCGGGCAGCGGTTCAACGTCGGCACCGGCATGGAAACCTCGGACCGCCAACTGCATTCGGCGGTGGCCGCGGCCGTCGGGGGGCCCGACGACCCGGAATATCACCCGGACCGCCTGGGCGACCTGAGGCGATCATGCCTCGACATCGGTTTGGCCGCAGAGGTTTTGGGCTGGCGCCCGCGCGTTCAGCTCGACGACGGCGTGCGCCGCACGGTGGATTACTTCCGCGGCACCCACACCGGGTGAACGTGCGCTACACGTTGGTCGAGGGCTCCCGCGCGGAGTCCAGCGCCACCGCGCGGGCCAGCCGCGCGTAGCGCAACTCCAGATCCTTGAACCGCATGTAGGTGCTCAGCGTGGTGAAGCTGAACGCCATGATCAGCGCGTAGAGCATCAAGTCGGTGCCCCGGCGCACGCCGAACCACTGCGCGACCACCGTGGTGTCGTCGGGCCGCAGCACGGCATAGACGCCGCCGAGCACGAACAGAATGTAGCCGACCTTGACCCACGCCCGCGACCGCGCGTTCCTGCGCGACCGCAGCAGATACACCAGCAGCGCGACGATCGACCCGATCAGCAGCACCTGGATCCAGTTCATCGTGTCCTCCCTCGCAGGAACCCGTCGAAGATGATGTTGACGCCGTTGAGCAGCGGCTGCCCCTTCGACTTCGAGTAGTCGGTGTAGAGCACCTCGACCGGTTGTTCCGTGACGCGCCAACGGTTTTCGGCGATCAGCATGATGATCTCGTTGGCGTGGCTCATCCCGCTCATGGTGATGTTCAGCGCGTCGGCGACTTTCTTGTTGAACACCCGCAGGCCATTGTTGGTGTCGGTCAAGCCAAGTCGGCGACCGCGCCGGCTCAGCCGCGCCGCGGTCCGGAGCACCACGCGCTTGACGAACGGCGGCCGGCCGGCCAGCGTGGTCTGGGCCCCCCCGAACCTCGTCCCGATCACCACGTCGACGTCGCCCGCGCCGAGCCGGTCGACCATGGCGGCCACGTCCTTGACGCGGTGCTGGCCGTCGGCGTCGAAGGTGGCGAAAACCCGTGCCCCGGGCTGCTTGCGGGCGTACTCGACGCCCGTCTGGATCGCCGCGCCCTGACCGAGGTTGATGGGGTGGCGCACCAGATGGGCCCCGGCCCGCCGCGCGATCTCGCCGGTGCCGTCGCTGCTGCCGTCGTCCACGCACACGACGTGGTCGAAGACCGCGCGCAGCTCGCCGACCACCTCGCCGATGACGGCGGCTTCGTTGAATGCGGGAACGACGATCCAGACGCCGGGGTAGTGCGATTCAGTAACCATCTAAGCCCACCAGGGTAGCCACGATCAGCCGGTTGGGCGCCCGGCACGCGCCAGCGCCGCCAGATGAACCCCGATGCCCACCAGCGGGCCACACAGCAGCCCGATGACGGTGCGGGTCTCCAGCGCAAGCGGCAGCAGCAGCAACAGGCCCGACGCCAGCGTCGCGCCGACCCAGCCCAGCGCGTAGGCGCGATGCAATGCGGCGGCCACCGCGGCGGCGCCGGTCAGCGTCAGCATCGCGATCGCGACGGCTGCCGCCGTCAGCCACGCGAGCAGCGCGCTGCTGGCCTGGTACTGCGGCCCGAACGCGCCGCGCAGCAGCCACGGCCCGACGACGCCGGCGGCCAGCACGCCGACCGCGCCGATGCCGCCGATCAGCGCCGCCGGCGCGACCAGGGCCCTGAGCCGGTCGCTGCGCTCGTCGACGAAATGCGCGATGAGGTTGCCCTGCATGGCGGTCAGCGGCACCAGCAGCGGCGCGCGCGTCAACGTCACGGCCAGGATGATCACGCCGCCCCGGGCCCCCAGCTCGGTGCTGGTCAGCTTCAGCAGCACCGGAAACCCCATCACCAGGATCGCGCTGGCGCCGGCCGCCGTGATGGAGTGCGCGGCGCCGCGCAGGAAGGTCCGGGCGCCGACCGGCGTGAGCAGCCGGGCCGCCGCGCGCGACGCCGGCGAGGCGGCCAGCATGATCAGCCAGGCCGTCGCGCCCGCCACCGTCGCCCACAAGAACCCCGTCAGGTCCCAGCCGATCACGAACGTGGCGGCCGCCACCGCCACCCGGATGACGGCGTCGGTCACCATCAGCGATCCGTACTGGGTCCAGTGATTGGTGCCCGCCAGCGTGCCCAGCAGGGTGGCGTGCACGCAGAACCCCGCCAGGCCGACGGACAGCAGCGCCACCGACAGCCAGCGCGCCTCGACGAACACCCGCCCGCCCCACAGCGGCGAGCTGGCGGCGATCGCGACCGCCGCGACCACGCCCATCAGCGCGGCGACCCGCAGCGGATGGGTCCGCCGGACCGGGGCCACGTCCAGGTACTGCGCCGAGCGGACCTCCCGGGTGGTTTCCTGCAGCAGGCCATTGGCGGCGCCGGTCACCAGCCCGAACGCGCCCCAGAACACCCCGAAGACGGAAAAGCCGCGCGGGGCCAGGTCACGGGCCGCCAGATAGATCACCGCGTACCCGCACAGGGCGGTCAGCGCGGTCGCGGCGCCGACGCGGACGACGCTGGCTCGGGTAACGGGCCCCGCAGAAGACACCGCGCCGACGGAGGCTTGGGTACCGCCGACTTCGGGCATCGCCACAAGACGAAAATACCGGGCGTGCCGGGCGTTCCCCGGCTTCGCTATCGTGTGCGGCTGTCAGGAAGGACTCATGGCCGCGTTCCGCATCTTCGGGATCTCGCTGCTTTTCACCGCGGCGGCCCTCGCGGCCGGATATCTCCACGGCGGCCTCAACGCCCTTTTCCTACTGGTGGCGCTGGCCGTCCTCGAGGTGTCGCTGTCGTTCGACAACGCGATCATCAACGCCACGATCCTCAAGCAGATGAGCAGGTTTTGGCGGCAGATGTTCCTGACGGTCGGGATCCTCGTCGCGGTGTTCGGCATGCGGTTGGTGTTCCCGCTACTCATCGTGTGGGTGACCGCGGGCCTCGACCCGCTGCGCGCGATGGAGCTGGCACTCAACCCGCCTGCGCATGGCGCGCTGGAATTCCCCGACGGCTCGCCGAGCTACGAGAAGCTGATCACCGCCGCGCACCCGCAGATCGCGGCCTTCGGCGGGATGTTCCTGTTGATGCTGTTCTTGGATTTTGTGTTCCATGACCGAGACATCAAGTGGCTCAAGTGGATTGAAGTCCCGTTCGCGCGCGTCGGGCGGCTCGGTCAGGTGTCGGTGGTGGTCGCCGGGATCGCGTTGGTCCTCGTCGGGACACAGCTGACGCACTCCGGCGGCGAGCGTGCCACCGTGCTGGTCGCCGGGCTGCTTGGCCTGATCGCCTATCTGCTCGTCAACGGTCTGAGCCGGGCGTTTCGGCCGTCGGGCCTGGACGCGGCGAGCGCGGGCGAGGCGGTCGGGAAGGCCGGCCTGACCCTGTTCTTTTACCTCGAGGTGCTCGACGCCGCCTTCTCTTTCGACGGGGTCACCGGGGCCTTCGCGATCACCTCGGACCCGATCGTCATCGCGCTGGGTCTGGGCCTGGTGGGCTCGATGTTCGTGCGGTCGATCACCATCTACCTCGTCCGGCAGGAGACGCTGGACCGCTACGTGTACCTCGAACACGGCGCGCACTGGGCGATCGGCGCGCTGGCCGTGATCATGTTGGTGTCCGTCGAGCCGCGGCTCGAAGTGCCCGAGGCGTTCACCGCGTCGGTGGGCGTGGTCGTCATCGCGGCGGCGCTGGCCCACAGCGTGGTGCGCAACCGGCGCAAAGCCGGCGCCGTGGCCCTTAATGGCCCTTAATGGCCCCTAATGGGATGACGCCTTGAACCGCTCCACCGAACGCTGCACCTCGGCCTCGGCCTGCGCGCGGTCGACCCAGTCGGCCGTCTTGACGAACTTGCCCGGCTCCAGGGCCTTGTACTGCGAGAAGAAGTGCTTGATCACGTCGAGTTCGAATTCCGGGACGTCGCCGATGTCCTGGATGTGGTCCCAGCGATGGTCGCCGGCCGGCACGCACAGCACCTTGTCGTCTCCGCCGGCCTCGTCGACCATCCGGAACATCCCCACCGGGCGCGCCTCGACCAGCACGCCGGGAAACAGCGGCTGCGGCAGCAGCACCATCGCGTCGAGCGGGTCGCCGTCCTCGCCGAGGGTGTCCTCGATGAAGCCGTAGTCGGTGGGGTAGGCCATCGAGGTATAGAGGTACCGATCCAGCCGCACCCGTCCGGTCTCGTGATCGACCTCGTACTTGTTGCGTTGGCCTTTCGGAATTTCGATCGTCACGTCGAATTGCACCGCGCCGGCTCCTTCACGAGGGTGGGTCTTGGTAGGTCGGTAACGCCGGGCATCACCCTAGTCGAGCGCATCGGGGCCGATTCGGCAGAATGGGTCCAAACAGTCAGGAGGGTGATGGGTCCGACTCGCTGGCGGAAATCCACCCAGGTGCTCATCGGGTTGGCCGTGCTGGCGTTCGTCGCCGCGGTGGTGGCGGCGGCAACGTTTTTCACGACGGGCGGGCACGGCGCCGGGGCCGCGCACGCCCCCGTGCCGCCGCCGCGCCCACCGACGGTCAAGCCGGGGATGGTCCCCGCCGCCGACACCGCCGAGACGCCGAGCCCCGGTGGGGTCGCCGCCGCGCTCGCGTCCGTGGCGGCCGATCCCAACCTGGGCCGGCTGGGCGGCCGGATCAGCGACGCGATCACCGGCAAGGAGCTGTGGCAGGTCGCCGACGACCTGCCGCTGGTGCCGGCGTCGACGAACAAGGTGCTGACCGCCGCCGCGGCGTTGCTGACGTTGGACCGGCAGGCCCGGATCAGCACCCGGGTGGTCGCGGGCAGCCCGAACGCGCAGGGACCGATCGTGCTGGTGGGCGCCGGGGACCCCGTGCTGTCGGCGGCGCCACCGGGAGTCGACACCTGGTACCGGGGCTCCGCGCGCATCAGCGACCTGGTCGAGCAGGTTCGCCGCAGCGGCGTGACCCCGACCGCGGTGCAGGTGGACACCTCGGCGTTCAGTGGGCCGACGATGGCGCAGGGCTGGGACCCCGCCGACGTCGACAACGGCGACATCGCGCCGATCGAGTCGGTGATGGTCGACGCCGGCCGCATCCAGCCGACGACGGTTAACTCGCGGCGGTCCAAGACTCCGGCGCTGGACGCCGGCCGTGAGCTGGCCAAGGGGCTCGGCCTGGATCCCAACGCCGTCACCGTCGCCACGGCGCCGTCCGGGGCGCGGCAGCTGGCCGTCGTTCAGTCCGCGCCGCTGGTCCAGCGGCTGTCGGAGATGATGGAGCACTCCGACAACGTGATGGCCGAATGCATCGGCCGCGAGGTCGCGGCCGCGATCAACCGGCCGGGCAGCTTCGCCGGGGCGGTCGACGCGGTGACCAACCGCCTGAGCACCGCGCACGTCGACACCGCCGGCGCGGCCCTGCAGGATTCCAGCGGCCTGTCGATCGACGACAAGTTGACTGCCAAGACGCTCGACGGCGTGGTGCAGGCGGCCGCCGGGCCCGACCAGCCGGCACTGCGGGCGCTGCTGGACCTGCTGCCCATCGCGGGCGGCAGCGGCACGCTGGGCGAGCGCTTCCTCGACCCGGCCACCGACCGGGGCCCGGCCGGCTGGCTGCGCGCCAAGACCGGCTCGCTGACCGACGTCAACTCGCTGGTCGGGGTGCTCACCGACCGTAGCGGCCGGGTGCTCACGTTCGCCTTCCTGTCCAACGCGGCGGGCCCCAACGGCCGCAACGCGATGGACGCCCTGGCCACCAAGCTCTGGTTCTGCGGGTGCGCATGAGTCCCTCGTCGAGCCTGACCCTCGGTACCGCCGTCGACTGGCGCTTCGCCGCGACCGTCGGGCAGCGGCTGGCCCGGCCGGGTCCCGCGGCCAGCGACTACACCCGCCGCCAGGCGATCGACGAGCTGGCTGTGGCGGCCGCCAAGGCCGAACCGCCGGTGCGCGACGTCACGGGTCTGGTGACCGACGACTTCGAGAAGGGCCACGTGCCGCCCGCCCGCATCGTCGACCGCGCGCAGTGGATCGGCGCGGCGGCCGAGTCGATGCGGGTGATGACCAACGGAAGCGAAAAGCCGCACGGCTTTCTCACCGGCCGGCTCACCGGCGCGCAGACGGGCGCCGTGCTCGCGTTCGTGTCGTCGGGGATCCTCGGCCAGTACGACCCGTTCGCCGGCCGCGGCCGGGACCCCGAAGAGGGGAGCCTGCTCCTGGTGTATCCCAACGTGATCGCCGTCGAGCGCCAGCTTCGGGTCGAGCCCTCCGACTTCCGGTTGTGGGTGTGCCTGCACGAGGTGACCCATCGCGTGCAGTTCACCGCCAACCCGTGGCTGGCCGATCACATGTCGCAGGCGTTGGGGACGCTGACCCAGGACGTCGGGGAAGACCTCGGCCAGGTGGCCGGCCGGCTCGCCGAGTTCGTCCGCAGCCGCGGCAACGGCGCGACCGATGCCAACGCCTCGGGCATCCTCGGGCTGGTGCGCGCCGTGCAATCCGAGCCGCAGCGCGACGCCCTCGACCAGTTGCTGGTGCTGGGCACGCTGCTGGAGGGCCACGCCGATCACGTGATGGATGCCGTCGGCCCGGTGGTGGTGCCGTCGGTGGCCACCATCCGGCGCCGATTCGACGAGCGTCGCCACCGCAAGCAACCGCCGCTGCAGCGCCTGCTGCGCGCGCTGTTGGGGCTCGACGCCAAGCTCAGCCAGTACACCCGGGGGAAGGCGTTCGTCGACCACGTGGTGGACAAGGTGGGGATGGCGCGCTTCAACACCGTGTGGAGGGGCCCCGAAACGCTGCCGCTGCCCGCCGAAATCGAAGACCCCCAGCGATGGATCGACAGGGTCCTGTAGGGCGGTTGCGCGCGGCTGTCGAGGCGTTCTCCCGCACCCACCTTGCTTCCGAAAAGCGTTGGTGCGTGGCACTTTCCGGCGGCCCCGACTCGCTGGCGCTCACGGCGGTCGCGGCCGCGCTCCGTCCCACCGCGGCGCTGATCGTCGACCACGGCCTGCAGGCCGAATCGGCCATCGTCGCCGAGACCGCCCGGACGCAGGCGCTGATGCTGGGATGCGTTGACTCCCAAGTGCTTTGCGTGCAGGTGGGCGCCGGCGGCGGCCCGGAAGCGGCCGCGCGCACCGCGCGGTATGCCGCGCTTCAGGAGGCGCGGCGCGGCGACCCGGTGCTGTTGGCGCACACGCTCGACGACCAGGCGGAGACTGTGTTGCTGGGCCTGGGCCGCGGCTCCGGGGCCCGTTCGATCGCCGGGATGCGCCCGCACGACCCGCCGTGGTGCCGCCCGCTGCTCGGGATGCGGCGGTCGGTGACCCACGCGGCGTGTACGGAGCTCGGCCTGACGCCGTGGCAGGACCCACACAACAGCGACCGCCGGTTCACCCGGACCCGGCTGCGCCTGGAGGTGCTGCCGCTGCTCGAGGACGTGCTGGGCGGCGGGGTGGCCGAGGCACTGGCGCGCACCGCGGCCGCGGTGCGCGAGGACACCGACATGATCGATGCGCTCGCCGCGGAGGCGCTGCCCGGGGCGCGGGTGGATTCGGGGCTGCGACCCGCGGCTCTGGCCGCGTTGCCGGACGCCGTTCGGCGCCGGGTGATCCGCGGCTGGCTACTGGCCGGGGGCGCGACCGGGTTGACCGACAAACAGATCCGCGGCGTGGACGCGCTGATCACCACGTGGCGCGGGCAGGGCGGGGTCGCGGTCGGGTCCTCGCTGCGCGGACAGCGGTTGATCGCCGGGCGCCGCGACGGCGTGCTCGCGCTGTGGCGGGAGCCCGTGTAGCGATCTCGTCCGGCGGCGTGGCACGCTGTGGTCGTGGCCGTGGAGCTGTACCCGGGGGACATCAAGTCGGTGCTGCTGACCGCCGAGCAGATCCAGGCCCGCATCGCCGAACTCGGCGAGGAGATCGGCGAGCACTATCGCGGCGGCGCCGCCGAGACGGGTCAGGACCTGCTGCTGATCACCGTGCTCAAGGGCGCGGTGATCTTCGTGACGGATCTGGCCCGCGCGATCCCGGTGCCCACGCAGTTCGAGTTCATGGCCGTCAGCTCCTACGGATCCTCGACGTCGTCGTCGGGCGTGGTGCGCATCCTCAAGGACCTCGACCGCGACATCAACGACCGCGACGTGCTGATCGTCGAGGACGTCGTCGACTCCGGCCTGACGCTGTCGTGGCTGCTGCGCAACCTGAAGAGCCGCCATCCGCGCTCGCTGCGGGTGTGCACGCTGCTGCGCAAGCCCGACGCCGTGCGCGCCAACGCCGATATCGCCTACGTCGGCTTCGACATCCCGAACGACTTCGTCGTGGGCTACGGCCTGGATTACGAGGAGCGCTACCGGGATCTGCCCTACATCGGCATGCTGGACCCGCGGGTGTACGCCGAGTAGACGCCGGTCAATTCAGCTCCCACACCGCGGTCACCGAGAAGCTCACGGTCTGCTGGCCGGGCTCCAGCGGCACCGCCGCCATGGCGCGCGGCGGCGCGGGCGGCCCACCCGTCGGCGCGGGGCCGGACGCCTCCGAAATGGACAGCACCCGGCCCAGCCGCAGGCCGGACAGTTGCGCGTACTGGTCCGCGCGGGCCTTGGCGTCGTTGAACGCCCGCGCCCGGGCGTCCTTGACCAGTTGCGAGTCGTCGGCGATCGAATAGCTGACCGAGCTGATCCGCGTGGCGTCGCCGCCGGTGCCGACGATGACGGCCAGCATTCGGGACGCCGCGTCGGCCGGGTGGATCCTGGCCCGGATCGAGTTCGTGGCGCGATAGCCGGTAATGCTCGCGGCGCCGGCGGGACCGGGATTGCCGTACTGCGGCTCCAGGGTGACCGTGGTGGTGCTGATGTCCTCACGGTCCAGGCCCGCGCCGACCAGTGCGTCGATCACCGCCTGCTGCCGTTCGTTCGTCTGGTTCATCGCGGCGGTGACGTCGGGCGCGGTGAACTCGATGCCGGCCTCGGCGGTCAACGTGTCCGGGACGCCCTGAACCTGCCCCGAACCGACGACGGTCACCTGGCGGGGATTCGCTCCCGGAGCCGGCGCGTCGTGTTTGTCGCAGGCAGCCACCGCGGCGACGGTCAACCCCGCGACGGCCACGGCAATTGATCGGCGGATAACCTTCGAGACGTTGGTTGCGTCCGGCATGTGTGGCACCTTATCCGCTTCAGGCACTTTGCCGCCCTGACAGCCGAATTGGATCGCAGGTGTGCCTACGCCCGAAAGTCGATGAGCCGCCATTCCTTTGAGAGGGGACACGTCAGTCGTGATCGCTGCGGCCGCACCTGAGGCTGCGCAAACGAAACAGCTCCGCGTGTCGATAGGAAGGTCCCGGGGTGGTACCTGAGGACCGTCGGATCAGGAGCAGGCGCACGGTTGCTGCAAAGGTGTTCGATCAACCGCGGGCCGCCGCGGGCACGTACGCGACGGCCGTTCGAGACGATCCCGCTTTCTTTTGCCGTGTCCGCCGAACGGCGCTATCGTCCATCATTGTGGACGACAGTGCCAAGGACCCGGCGGTGGTTCTGCCGTATTTGGTCGGTAGGCCGCTGGCGGCCACCGAGGTCTACGAAGCATTCGGCTACCGCAAGTCCGCCTACTACAAGGCGGCTCGCGAAGGCAGGCTGATCACCGCGGACAACCTGATCAGGGCGGCTAAGTATTTGGGGTTGAACCCGGTTGACCTGCAGGTCCGCTACGGGCTGATCGACCCCGACTCGGTCGCCGAATACCTGGAAGCCCAGGCCGCCCCGCCCAGACTGCGTGACCTTCGCCCCGATCCCAACAGTCCGCCCGTCTGAGCGGCACTGTCCGGACTCTATTGATGATCAAAACCGCACTTATCATCGCGACCTTGGCTGCCATCCTGTGCAGCCTGTGGATCCGGCGCAGCACCTGGCGTTCCCGATGGGAGGCCGGCGCAACCCGCAACATCGCACTGCACGGCTGCGCGGTGGTGCTGATGTCGCACTGGGCTGCGGCGGTGCTCGGACCGCCCCTGCACCGCGTCTTCGGGCTGTGGAACGTACAACATTTCCTCGGCCACATCTGCTGGATCTTCGCGGTGACGGCCATCATCCGGCACGGGCTCATCCGTCTCGTTGACGAGGCCCACGAGCGCGCTCTGTTGCGCAAATACGTGACGCGGCCGCTGAGGCTTGCGGTTCCGCTGCTGGCGGCGCTGTTCATCATCGCCGACGAAGGTCACCACCTCGACTTCTTCGCCGCCCCGGCCAGCGACGTCTGGCTAGCGGCTTACTGGCTGGTACTGGGCGGCCTGATGATCTACCTGCTCGGCTACGCCGGACGGCTCCTCCTGATACTGCGGACGGATCCCCGTTCGACGACGACCGTCGACCTCTACTTGATCTCGGCCGCATTCGGCGTGGCGGCTACCGCAATTCAGATGGGTACCGCCTGGGCGGGCTCCGACATCGTCTTGCCCGTCTGGTTGTGCGCCTGCCTGAGCGCCATTGGCTTCGCCTACGGATCCGCCCGATCGTGGCAGGCCAAGGTTGCCTGGTTCACCCCCGGCAAATAGCCCACCCACGGGCTTGGGCAGCCCCGATCAGCGCAGGTTGGCAATCTGGGGGCCTATCCGCCGACCACCGGGCGCGCCATCACTATTTGGCGAAACCCGTATTGTTGCCCGACGATCTTCCCCCCCTGACCGCGACCCGCGCCCGTCAGCGGTATCCCGCGCAACACGCTTGCTCCTGTAGCTTCGGGGCCGACGCCGGCGGTGCTCACGGCCGACAGCGTCGTCTCCCCGCTTGTCGCTGGAGCCGCTGCGGCCCAAGCCTGCGGGACTGACAAGTTGCCCACCGTGCCCGCCCTACCAAGGCCCGCCGAAACAGCCGACGACGCGCCCGAAGACATTGGGCCGCTCGCCTGGATTCCCGCCACACCAGGCAGCACCCCGGCAGCATCGGCACCTTTGCCGGCAGCCGCGGCCGGCATCACACCTCCCCAGACCTTCATCATGTTCTCCCAGTCGCCCAAATGGTTATAGGCGATCGAACTGTGGGTGGAGTACAGCGATACCCAGGTTTTCCAGGACTTCGACTCCGATGACTCAAGCCATCCGTTCAGCAGTGGGCCATAAAGCGCCCTGCCATTCGCTAGCCCGAGGACGGACGCAACGGGCTGTGTGGTGGTGCCGGCTGTGTCGGCGGCGTGGGCGACCGCGACGGCTTGACCGGCGTGCCCCCCAGGATTGGTGGTGGATGGCGGCTGGGCGAACGTGGTCAACGCTGAAGCGTCGGCCGACGCCGCGGCGTAGCCGTACATCGCGGCGGCGTCCTGAGCCCACATTTCTGCATAGTGAGCTTCGGTAGCCGCAATCGCCGGCAGGTTCTGACCGAAGAAGTTCGTCGCGATCAGCGTCATCAGTTGCGCGCGGTTGGCCGCGATCACCGGCGGCGGAATCGTCATCGCAAACGCCACCTCGTAGGCTCCTGCGGCGGCCTTCGCCTGGACGGCCGTCTGTTCGGCCTGCGCCGCAGTCGTGGTCAGCCACGCCGCATAGGGCGCCGAAGCGCTGACCATCGATGCAGACGCCGGACCCGACCAGGCGCCCGCAAGTTCGGTGATCAGCGAGCTGTAAGAGGCTGCCGTGATGTAGAGCTCGGTGGCCAGACCGTCCCACGCTGCGGCGGCCGCCAGCATCGGCCCCGAACCGGCGCCGGCGTACATCCGCCCGGAGTTGACCTCCGGCGGAAGTGCCCCGAAATCCACTACGTGGTCCCTTCGTCTGCTCGACCGCTTTCCCATTCGGGCCGGCGTGGCCCGAAACTGCGGTCAGATGTTTCCGCCCGTTCACGGTCCGGCGCAGCCGACGCGGTCGGCGGCCTAGTCATGAACGCGAAAGCCCCTGTGCCCGCGGCGATTTTCCGTGTAAGTGGATCCCAGAGCACGAAGACGATCATAGGTAGTTTGGTGTGCGTAACAGTTCACTAAAGTGAACTACAGGTAGCTAAAAATGAATAGTTGTCTTTAAGAATGTACTGTTGGCCGCACGTTACTTAACCTTGCGGAAGGGCGGCCCCCGAAGGCCGTCGAAACCGGAACCAGCGAGGAGACAACCGCCGTGTCGTTCGTGACCACCCAGCCGCAAGCGTTATCCGCCGCAGCCCATAACTTGACTGCTATCGGTGCGGCGCTGGCCGCACAGAATGCAGCTGCATCGGCGCCGACGACGGGCGTGGTTCCCGCGGCGACCGACGAGGTCTCGGTGCTGATCGCGGCTCACTTCGCCACGCACGCGCAGATGTATCAGACGGTCAGCGCCCAAGCCACGGTGATGCACGAGATGTTTGTGAAAATGCTGGGCTGCAGTGCCGGTTCGTACGAGGCCACCGAGGCGATCAACGCCGCCGCGTCCAGCTGAGGGGGGACGGATAAATGCTGGATTACGGGGCTTTACCTCCGGAGATCAATTCTGCGCGCATGTATTCCGGCCCGGGGTCTGCATCGATGATGGCCGCGTCATGGGCCTGGAACATGCTGGCCGCCGAGCTGGATTCGGCAGCCACCGACTACGAGACGGTCATCACTCAATTGGCCAGCGAAGAGTGGATGGGCCCTGCATCCACGCAAATGGCCGACGCGGCCCGACCCTATCTGGCTTGGATGCGCGCCAGCGCCGTGCAAGCGGAGCAGGCCGCCATCTCGGCCAGGGCCGCCGCGGGGGCCTACGAGACCGCGTTCGCCGCCACGGTGCCTCCACCGCTGATAGCGGCCAACCGCGCCCAGCTGGCCCAGGCGATGTCCACGAATGTCCTCGGACAAAACACCCCGCTGATAACTCAGCTCGAGGCGCAATACGGTGAAATGTGGGCTCAAGACGCCGCCGCGATGTACGGCTACGCCGCCCAGACCGCACCGACTGCCCAAGTGACGCCGTTCACCGAGCCGGTGCAGAACACCAACCCCGCCGGAGAGGCCATGCAGGCTGCCGCGGTCACCCAAGCCGCTGGCACATCGGCCGGTACGGGGGCGCAGTCGATGCAGTCGCAGCTGCTGTCCTCCATGCCCTCCGCACTGCAAAACCTGGCTTCACCTGGTTCATTGAGTAACTACGTGTCAGCGGTCTCGGAGGAGTTGGCAGAGGATCCGGTGGTGGGGCTGTGGACGGAATATGCCAGTCCGATCCAGAACAGCCTCGCGATGCTTTATCGCTTTACCGGCATGTCGACCCACTTTTTATCGCTGTCGAAGGCTGCAGCGCCGGCCGCCAAGGCCGCCAGCGAGGGGGCCAAGGCAGCGGCGAGCCTACCCGCCATCGGGGGAGGCCTGGGCGGAGGAGGCGGCGCCATCTCGGCGGCTCTGGGTACCGCGGCGCCGCTCGGCGGCCTCTCCGTACCGTCCTCCTGGGCCTCCGCCGCAGGCCCGGCCGCGGCTCCCGGCGCTGCGCCACTGGCGATCAGCCGCCTGATCACCACCCCGGACATCTCAGGGCCGGGCAACGTGCTGGGCGGGATGCCCCTGGCGGGAGCTGATGGTGGCCGAATGGGCGCCGGACCGCGCTACGGGTTCCGTCCGACGGTGATGGCTCGCCCGCCGTTCGCCGGATAGCTGAACGACGACGGCCCGGGTATCCAGTTCGGGATCCGGCACGGGGCAACGCGATTCGATCGGCTGTCGCGCTCCAACCGGATAGGGCACAGTGCGCGCGAGCCGCGTCCCCGAAAACGAGGCTCAGGGCGTGACGAGAATCTTGCAGTGCCGCTCGGGGTCGGCCAGGTCGTCGAACGCCTGCCCGACGCCGTCCAGTCCGACCTCCCCGGTGATCAGCGGGGTGACGTCGATGTCGCCCTCGGCCAGCGCGCGCAGGGAGTCGCCGAACTCCTCCGGGTTGTAGGCCAGCACGAACTGCACGTTGATCTCTTTGGCGATCGCGAAGAACGGGTGCACGGTGTCGGGCTGCATGCACACCCCAGCGACCACCAGGCGGGTGCCCGGCCGCGCGCGCCGCAGCACATCGTCGATGATGCCGGGGACCCCGACGGCCTCGAACACGACCGCCGGTTTGACGGAGTCGAAGGGCGAGCCCTGGGCGGCGTCCAGCGTCTGGTGGGCGCCCATCGCGGTGGCCAGCTCGCGCCGCGTCGGTGAAAAGTCCGAAGCAACAACGGTTTCCACGCCGCGCGTCCGGAGCGCCGCGATGATGGCGATCCCGATCGGTCCGCAGCCGAGCACCAGCGCAGTCTCGCCGGGCGCGATGTTGGACTTGTTGACGGCGTGCAGTCCCACCGCCATCGGTTCGGTCAACGCGGCGTGCTTGAGGTCCAGGCCGTTGGGAATGGGCAACAGCAGCGGTGCCGAGAGCAGCATTCGCTCGGCGTAGCCGCCAATTGTGCTGTTGCTGTAGACGATCGGCTCGACACCCGTCGTGGAGAGCAGCACCGGAATCGACGTCACCATGGTCCCCGGCGGATGGGTCTCGGTGTCGGGCCCGGCCTCGAGCACCTCGGCGCTGAATTCGTGACCCATGAAGACATCGCTGCCCAGGTCGACGCTCATGGGCCCGCCGTCGCCGGCGACCGCGGCGGTCATCGCCACCACGTCATCGCCATGGGCGGCGAAATGCAGATCAGAACCGCAGATTCCGCACGCCCGCACCCCGACGAGAACCTGACCCGGCCCGGGCACCGGCTCGGGCACGTCGTCGCGCTGCACCATGCGGCCGTCGCGCAACACCGCGGCGCGCATCAGTTCGCCCGTCCTTGCTGCTCGCCGACGTGCTCGGTGATGGCTTTCACGACGGCCTCGCCTGCGCGGCCGATCAGTTGGTCGCGTTTGCCCTTGGCCCACTCGTGCGACGATCGCGGCGCGGCGAGCTGCCCCTTGAAGTGGGGAATCACTTTGCGCGCCACCAGGTCATAGCAATGGTAGGTCGCCTCGGGCGAGGCCCAGTCGTGGCCGAGCATCAGCAGGGTGCCGAAGCCGCCCGAGCGGTCGAGCAGGTCTTCGATATGCGCGATCGCGTCTTCGGGCGTGCCGATGCAGCAATTGCCCTTGGCTGCATAGTCGGCGACGAACTCGTGCGGCGTCTGGGCGCCCTCGACCTCGTTGGCCAGCGGCACGAACCCCGCTGCGCCGAAGTAGTTGGCGAAGTCCTGCAGCCCGTAGGTGCAGTCGTCGATCGCCTGTTCGCGGCTGTCGGCGATGTGCATGATGCTCAGCACCCGCCAGTCGGCCCGGTCCGGCTCGTCGCGGCCGACCTTGGCCGCTTGCTCGCGTACCACCTCCCAGGTGTTCTCCAGCGCCGCGTAGCCCCCCGGTACCGACATCGACAGCGACAGCAGCGACGTGCCCAGCGCGCCGGCCAGCCGCGGCCCCGACGGCGAAATCATTGCCGCCGTGGAGATCTCGGGGTAGGGCCAGGTATACGGGCGGATGTGCAACTGCGCGTCGCGCAGGGTGAACCAGTCGGAGTGGCGGTCGATGCGCTCCTCGGGCCCGGCGCGGAACAGGGCCAGGATCGCGTCGAGGGATTCCTGCATCATCCGCCGCTGCTCGACGGGATCGATGCCCATCATGTACGCGTCCGACGGCAGGGCGCCCGGTCCGGTGCCGAACATGACCCGACCGCGGGTCAAATGATCCAGCAGCACCCAGCGGTCGGCCACCATCAGCGGATGGTGGTAGGGAAGCGAGACCACCCCGGTGCCCAGCCGAATGTGCTTGGTCCGTTCGGCCGCGGCGGCGATGAACACCTCCGGGCAGGCGATCAGCTCGTAGCCACCGGAGTGGTGTTCGCCGAACCACGCCTCGTCGAAGCCCAGTCGATCCAGGGCAACGACGCGTTCCATGTCGTATTCCAGTGCCACCGTGGGTGATTGGCCGACGGGATGAAACGGCGTGATGAAGACGCCGAACCGCAGTGGCATGCTCATCGCAGCTCCAATCCGTTGAGGAACTCCAGCAGGTTTGTGTTGACCTCGTCGGGGCGTTCCTGTTGCAGCCAGTGGCCCGCGCCCTCGATCATCACCTCGCGGTACGGCGCGGAGACCACCTCCGACGCGCGGTCGGCGCGGGTGAATCCCAGGACCGGATCGCCCGTGCCGGCCATGAAAAGGCATGGCACAGCGATTTTGGCGTCCGCGAGCTCCGGCGTGATCTCCCAGTTCCGGTCGAAATTGCGGTACCAGTTCAGGCCGCCGGTGAAGCCGGTGCGGGAGAACTCGGCGACGTAGTGATCGAGCTCGTCCTGGCCGAGCCAGCCGGGCAATCCGCCCGGTTCGCCCAGGCGCTCGATGAAACCCTCCGGGCCGGGCGCCACCATCCGCAGCGCAGCGCCCCGGTCGTCGGAGGGCGCCAGCCCGCCCAGCATCCGGCGCATGGTGCGGGCCGGGTCGGCATCGAGTTCGGCGTCGGCGACGCCGGGCTCCTGGAAATACAGGATGTAGAAGAAGTTCTCGCCGAAGATCTTGCGCCACTTCGTGGTGGGCGCCGAGCGTGGCCGGGGCGTCGGCGGCACGCTGAGTGCGGCGACGGCCGCGACCCGGTCGGGGTGCAGCAGCGGAGCGTGCCACACCACGGCGGCGCCCCAGTCGTGGCCGACCCAGACGGCGCGCTCGGCGCCGACGTCGTCGAGCAGGCCGGCCAGGTCCGCGGTCAACTCGCGAACGTTGTAGGCGTCGACGGCATCCGGGCGCGACGAGCCGCCGTAGCCGCGCTGATCGGGTGCCAGCACGTGATAGCCGGCCTCGGCCAGGGCCGGTATCTGGTGTCGCCACGAGTAGGCGAGTTCGGGAAAGCCGTGGGCCAGGATCACCACGGGCGCGCCGCGGTCTCCCGCCTCGATGACGCGCAGCCGCACGCCGTTGGTGTCGACTAACCGTTCGGTTGACGAAAGCACCGTCTCACCAAATCACAAGGACCCCGGGCTGAGAAGGGCTCGGCCGATCCATAATTTGTGCATGCGATTGGACCACGTAGTGCTGTGGACGCGGGATGCCCCCGCAGCGATGGATTTCTACTCGCGGGTGGTCGGACTCGCGCCCGTGCGGTTCGCCGAGTTCGAGGCCGGCGGGGCGCCGTTCCCGAGCGTGCGGGTGGGTGAGGATTCCATCATCGACCTGATGCCGATCGAGATGGCCGCCGGCGCGGCGTCGTCCGGGGTGGCCGAGGGGAGCGCCGGTCAGCCGGTCAACCACGTCTGCCTGGCGATGTCGAAAGCCGAATACGACGCGCTGGATGCGCGTCTGCAGGAGGCGGGAGTGGACACCAGCGCCCGGCTGAACCACAGCTTCGGGGCGCAGGGGTGGTCGCCGCAGGCCTACTACTTCGCCGACCCCGACGGCAACGTCGTCGAGGCCCGCTACTACGAGTGAGCCCTCGTTGAGTCCCGCATCAGGATCGACTGCGGGAACTCTCGCTCGTTGCAATAGCGAGAAGACTGCCGGGGCTGGCGAACACCCATAGCGGTAGCCTGGACTTTTACCAACTTCGTGTAGCGCGGAAGGACCTGGCCGACGAGGCCGATGATTGATGAACCGGAAAAACGTGATTCGCATCGTCACGGCGATAGCCGTTGTGGTGGTGTTGGGTTGGTCGTTTTTTTACTTTAGCGACGACACCCGCGGCTACAAGCCCGTCGACACCTCGGTGGCGGTGGCCCAGATCAACAGCGACAACGTCAAGAGTGCGCAGATCGACGATCGCGAGCAGCAGTTGCGGTTGACCCTGAAGAAGGGCAATAAGGACACCGACAATTCCGACAAGGTCATCACCAAGTACCCCACCGGATACGGGGTTGACCTGTTCAATTCGCTGACGGCGAAAAACGCGAAAATCAGTACCGTCGTGAACCAGGGCAGCATCCTGGGCGAGCTGCTGGTCTACGTGCTGCCCCTGCTGTTGCTGGTGGGCCTGTTCGTGATGTTCTCCCGGATGCAGGGCGGCGCCCGGATGGGCTTCGGGTTCGGCAAGTCGCGGGCCAAGATGCTCAACAAAGACATGCCCAAGACCACCTTCGCCGACGTCGCGGGCGTCGACGAGGCGGTCGAGGAGCTCTACGAGATCAAGGACTTCCTGCAAAACCCCAGCCGCTACCAGGCCCTGGGCGCCAAGATCCCCAAGGGCGTGCTGCTCTACGGGCCGCCCGGCACCGGTAAGACGCTGCTGGCCCGCGCCGTAGCGGGAGAAGCCGGCGTTCCGTTCTTCACGATTTCGGGGTCGGACTTTGTCGAGATGTTCGTCGGCGTGGGCGCCTCCCGCGTACGGGACCTGTTCGAGCAGGCCAAGCAGAACAGCCCCTGCATCATCTTCGTCGACGAGATCGACGCCGTCGGCCGCCAGCGCGGCGCCGGCCTGGGCGGCGGCCACGACGAGCGCGAGCAGACCCTCAACCAGTTGCTCGTCGAGATGGACGGATTCGGCGACCGGGCCGGGGTCATCCTGATCGCCGCCACCAACCGGCCCGACATCCTCGACCCCGCGCTGCTGCGGCCCGGCCGCTTCGACCGGCAGATCCCGGTCAGCAACCCCGACCTGGCCGGGCGCCGCGCCGTGCTGCGTGTGCATTCCAAGGGCAAGCCGATCGCGCCGGACGCCGACCTCGACGGGCTGGCCAAGCGCACCGTCGGGATGACCGGCGCCGACCTCGCCAACGTCATCAACGAGGCGGCCCTGCTGACCGCGCGCGAGAACGGCACCGTCATCACCGGACCTGCCCTCGAGGAGGCGGTGGACCGGGTGATCGGGGGCCCGCGCCGCAAGGGCCGCATCATCAGCGAGCACGAAAAGAAGATCACCGCCTACCACGAGGGCGGGCACACCCTGGCCGCCTGGGCGATGCCCGACATCGACCCGGTCTACAAGGTGACGATTCTGGCCCGCGGACGCACCGGCGGGCACGCGGTCGCGGTGCCCGAGGAGGACAAGGGCCTGCGGACCCGGTCGGAGATGATCGCGCAGCTGGTGTTCGCGATGGGCGGGCGCGCCGCCGAGGAACTGGTGTTCCGCGAGCCGACGACGGGCGCGGTGTCCGACATCGAACAGGCCACCAAGGTGGCGCGCGCGATGGTCACCGAATTCGGGATGAGCTCCAAGCTGGGCGCGGTCAAGTACGGCACCGAGCACGGCGACCCGTTTCTGGGGCGCACCATGGGAACTCAGGCGGACTACTCCCACGAGGTCGCCCGCGACATCGACGACGAGGTGCGCAAGTTGATCGAGGCGGCGCACACCGAAGCCTGGGAGATCCTCACCGAATACCGCGACGTGCTCGACACGCTGGCGGGTGAGCTGCTGGAGAAGGAAACGCTGCACCGCGCCGAGCTGGAGGGCATCTTCGCCGACGTCCAAAAGCGGCCCAGGCTCACCATGTTCGACGATTTCGGCGGTCGCATCCCGTCGGACAAGCCACCGATCAAGACGCCCGGCGAACTGGCGATCGAGCGTGGCGAGCCCTGGCCGCCGCCGGTGGCCGAGCCGGCCTTCAAGGCCGCGATCGCGCGGGCCAGCGAGGAGGCGGCGCGGGTGGAGGCCGACAGAAACGCCCACGGCCCCAACGGTTCCCGCGGTGGCGACCACCCACAGCCGGTTCCGAACGGCCCGACCCAGCCGGACTACGGCGCCCCGGCCGGTTGGCACGCGCCCGGCTGGCCGCCGCCGCAGCAACAGCAGCAGCCGAACCATTGGTATCCGCCGTCCCCCAGCCCGACACCGCCACCGCCGCAGCCCTATTGGCCGCGCCCGGTCCCCAGCTATCCGGGTCAGGGCCACGCCGCCTACCCCTATCCGCCCTATCCGCCGCCGGGTCAGCCCACCCCGGACACCGGCCAATCGCCGGACCAACCGGACGACGACGCGCGCCGGTCCAACCCGCCGGCGCACGGCTGACGAACGGAGGAGTCGATGGCGTTACCGGGTTTGGGACCGGATTTGGGACCGGACACCCACACCGCGCCTGCCCGCATCCGGAGATTCGATCAGCAGCGTGCGGAGGCCGCCGTCCGCGAGCTGCTGTGCGCCATCGGCGAAGACCCGGATCGAAATGGCTTGCAGGACACCCCGGCCCGCGTCGCGCGCGCCTATCGCGAGATGTTCGCCGGGCTTTACACCGATCCGGACACCGTCTTGAACACCATGTTCGACGAGGATCACGACGAGATGGTGATCGTCAAGGAGATCCCGCTGTACTCCACCTGCGAGCACCACCTGGTGTCGTTCCATGGGGTGGCCCACGTCGGCTACATCCCCGGCAGCGACGGCAGGGTCACCGGGCTGTCGAAGATCGCCCGGCTGGTGGACCTGTACGCCAAGCGGCCGCAGGTTCAGGAGCGGCTCACCAGCCAGATCGCCGACGCCCTGGTGAACAAGCTCGATCCGCGCGGGGTGATCGTCGTCGTCGAGGCCGAGCACCTGTGCATGGCGATGCGCGGCGTGCGCAAGCCGGGCGCCGTCACGACGACGTCGGCGGTGCGCGGCCTGTTCAAAACCAGTGCAGCGTCCCGGGCCGAAGCGCTCGACCTCATCCTGCGTAAGTGAGTCCGTTGAGGTCTCTGCCCGTGCAGGTTATGGGAGTCCTGAACGTCACTGACGACTCGTTCTCCGACGGCGGACGGTATCTCGACGCCGACGGCGCCGTCGCGCATGGCCTCGCGATGGCCGCCGAGGGCGCGGGCATCGTCGACGTCGGGGGCGAGTCGACCCGGCCCGGTGCCGCGCGCATCGACCCGCGGGTGGAGGCGTCGCGCGTCGTCCCGGTCGTCAAAGAGCTTGCCGACCAAGGCATTACCGTCAGCATCGACACCATGCATGCCGACGTAGCGCGGGCAGCCCTGCAGAGCGGCGCGCAGATCGTCAACGACGTGTCGGGCGGACGGGCCGATCCCGCGATGGCGCCGCTGCTGGCCGAGGCCGGCGTGCCGTGGGTGTTGATGCATTGGCGATCGGTGTCCTCCGAGCGCCCGCACCGGGCCCCGCACTACCGCGACGTGGTCGCCGAGGTGCGCGCCGAATTGCTCGCCAGCGTCGACGACGCGGTGGCCGCGGGCGTGGACCCCGGCAAGCTGGTGATCGACCCCGGACTCGGGTTCGCCAAGACCGGACAACACAATTGGGCGCTGCTGAACGCCCTGCCGCAGCTGATCGCCACCGGGATCCCGGTGTTGCTGGGCGCGTCGCGCAAGCGGTTCCTCGGCACGTTGCTGGCCGGGCCCGACGGGTCGCCGCGACCGCCCGGCGGGCGCGAGACGGCGACCGCGGTGATCTCGGCGCTGGCGGCCCTGTACGGAGCGTGGGGGGTGCGCGTGCACGACGTGCGCGCATCGGTGGATGCCCTCAAGGTTGTGGCGGCTTGGAAACAAGGTGGGACGTATGGCTGACCGAATCGAGTTGCGCGGCTTGACTGTTCGTGGCCGGCATGGGGTCTTGGACCACGAGCGCGCAGTGGGGCAGGATTTCGTCGTCGACATCACCGTGTGGATCGACCTGGCCGACGCGGCCGAAAGCGACGAACTGACCCACACCTACGACTACGCCGCGCTGGCCCAGCTGGCCGCCGACGTCATCGCGGGGCCCCCGCGCAACCTGATCGAAGCGGTCGGCGGCGACATCGCCGACCGGGTGATGGACGACCATCGCGTGCACGCCGTCGAGGTCGTGGTGCACAAGCCCCAGGCCCCCATCGCGCATCAGTTCGCCGACGTCGCCGTGGTGGTGCGGCGGTCGCGCCGCGGCGGGCGCGGTTCGGTGATCCCCGCGGGCGGGGCCCTGTGAGTCGCGTAGTTCTGTCCGTCGGCTCCAATCTCGGCGACCGGCTGGCGCGGCTGCAGTCGGTCGTCGACGGGCTTGGCCACGCGATCGTCGCCGTGTCCCCCGTCTACGAGACCGATCCCTGGGGCCGGTTGGAGCAGGCGCCGTTCCTCAACGCGGTGCTCATCGCCGACGACGCGGCGTGCGACGGGCAGGGCTGGCTACGCCGGGCGCAGGAGTTCGAACGGGCGGCGGGCCGGGTGCGCGGCGAGCGGTGGGGTCCGCGCACCCTCGACGTCGACCTGATCGCCTGTTACGACGGCGCGGAGCTGATCGCCCGCGAGGCCAATCTGACGCTGCCGCACCCGCTGGCCCATCTGCGGGCCTTCGTGATGGTGCCTTGGCTGGCCATCGAGCCGGACGCCCGGCTGACGGTCGCCGAAGGGCCGCGCCCGGTCGCGGAGCTGCTGGCCGAGCTGGAGCCCGCCGACCGGGCCGCCGTCCGGCTGTCCGACCTGACGCTCGAGCTCACAGCCTGATGGGACCGACCCGCAAGCGTGACCTGACGGCCGCGGTGGTCGGCGCTGCCGTCGTCGGCTACCTGTTGGTCGTCACGCTGTACCGGTGGTTTCCGCCCATCACCGTGTGGACCGGCCTGTCGCTGCTGGCCGTGGCGATCGCCGAGGCGCTGTGGGCGCGCTACGTGCGGACCAAGATCGGCGCGGGCGAGATCGGTGCCGGACCCGGCCGGCTGCATCCGCTGGCGGTGGCGCACAGCGTGGTGGTGGCCAAGGCGTCGGCCTGGGTGGGCGCACTGGTGCTGGGCTGGTGGATCGGTGTGCTGGTGTATTTCCTGCCGCGCCGGTCGTGGCTGCGGTCCGTCGCCGAGGACACCACCGGGACGGTGGTGGCCGCCGTCAGCGCTTTGGCGTTGGTCGTCGCCGCGCTGTGGCTCCAGCATTGCTGCAAGTCCCCGCAGGACCCGTCCGAGCGCGGTGAGGGCGCCGAGACTTAGTCCGATGGTGGCGGCGCCGACAACCGGGCGAGAATCGCCGGAGTCGCCCGACACGCTGACTGACCTCGCGCAGGTACAGTCAGGCCATGACCGTTCTGTCCCGCGGCGCCCGGGTCCGGCGCGGCGGCCGCAGGCCGGGCTGGGTGCTCTTGACCGCGTTGCTGGTCCTCGCGATGGGGGCCAGTTCCGCACTGGTTTTCACCAACCGGGTGGAACTTCTCAAGCTCGCGGTCATCCTGGCGCTGTGGGCCGCCGTCGCCGGCGCGTTCGTCTCGGTGCTCTACCGCCGCCAAAGCGATGCGGACCAGTCCCGGGTCCGCGACCTCAAGCTCGTCTACGACCTGCAGTTGGACCGGGAGATCTCGGCCCGGCGCGAGTACGAGCTGACCGTGGAGTCCCAGCTGCGCCGCGAGCTGGCCTCCGAGTTGCGTGCCCAGGCCGCCGACGACCTGGCGGCGCTGCGGGCGGAACTGAGCTCGTTGCGCACCAGCCTGGAGATCTTGTTCGACACCGACCTGCAGCACCGCCCGGCGCTCGGGACGAACGAGACCGAGGCGCCGCGCGCCCGGGCGTACGGCGACTGGGAGCGCAACGGCGAGGGCAACCGGGATTGGGTGTCCAGCGACCGGGTGACGGCGGCCACCCCGGACGACCCGGCCGGCCGCGCCGACGCGCGCCCCGACGAATCCGCGATCATCGACGTGCCCGAGGAACCACTGCTGCCACCCCGGCAGCCACCACCGCCCCCGCGCGAGCCCGTGCCTTCGCAACAGTCCCCGTGGCAACCGCCACCGCCGCCTCCGCCGCCCCCGCCGCCGCAGGACTGGCAGCCCGCCGCCGTGCAGGGGCAGTGGCTGCCACCCGGGTCGCCGGGCAGCAACTGGGCCGGTGCCGATCCGGACGGTCGGCGCGCCCGGCACTACGAGCCGCGGGACGGCTCACCCACAGAGCACGCAGCGCCCCCGCAGCCGCCGCCATACGGCGAAACCGGTCGCCGGGCGCGGTCGCGCCACTCGGCCGAGTACCGCGACGACGTCGCGCCCGCCAATGAGCCCCCGGCCCCGCCGCAGATGGCCCCGCCGCCACACGCCGAGCCCGCACCCCGGCACCGCGGCGCGGACCCGCTGGCCCAGGGGGCCGACCCGGACGCGCCTCCGAGCGGTGGCCAGTCGGTTGCCGACCTGCTGGCGCGCCTGCAGGTCGAGCCCTCCGGCGGCCGCCGGCGGCTGCGGCGCGAGAGCGGCGACGGCTGAGCTGGGAGCTTCCTCACACCCGCTTTGATTGGGCCGGGCGTGCGGAATCGACTAAACTCTTCAGAGTCTTAGCGACCGTCCGGTACCCAGTGGGACTGGAACGAACCAAGAAAAGCTGTGAGGTCCTCTGCGATGGGGCAGTTCGACGGACTGCGCCCGGCGCGGCTCAAGGTGGGAATCATCTCCGCCGGCCGGGTGGGCTCCGCGCTCGGTGTCGCGCTGGAACGCGCCGACCACGTCGTCGTCGCGTGCAGCGGTGTCTCGCGCGCGTCGCGTCAGCGGGCGGAGCGCCGGATGCCCGACACCCCCGTGCTGCCGGCGCCCGAGGTGGCCGCCGGCGCCGAACTGTTGCTGCTGGCCGTCCCCGACAGTGAGCTCGCCGCCCTGGTGTCGGGGCTCGCGGCGACCTCCGCGGTCAAGCCCGGCACGATTGTGGCGCACACCTCCGGCGCCAACGGGATCGGCATCCTCGCGCCCCTGACCCGCGACGGCTGCGTGCCGTTGGCGATCCACCCCGCGATGACGTTCACCGGCTCCGACGAGGACATCAGCCGCCTGCCCGACACCTGCTTCGGCCTCACCGCCGCCGACGACGTCGGCTACGCGATCGGGCAGTCCCTGGTCCTCGAGATGGGCGGGGAACCGTTCTGCGTCCGCGAAGACGCCCGCCCCCTTTACCACGCCGCCCTCGCGCACGCGGGCAACCACATCGTGACGGTGCTCGCCGACGCGCTCGACGCGTTGCGGGCCGCGCTGCGCGGCAGCGAACTGCTCGGGCAACAAACCGTCGACGACCAGCCGGGCGGGCTGGCCGAACGCATCGCCGGTCCGCTGGCCCGCGCGGCGCTGGAGAACACCCTGAGCCGTGGCCAGGCCGCGCTCACCGGGCCGGTCGCGCGCGGTGACGCGGCAGCGGTCGCGCAGCATCTTTCCGCGCTGGCCGAGGCCGGGCCGGAACTGGCCCAGGCCTACCGGGTGAACGCTTTGCGGACCGCGCAGCGCGCGCATGCCCCCGACGACGTCCTCGAGGTGCTGGCGCGATGAAGACCACGTTCAAACCGGGCGAGCTCAACGTCTACTCGGCGCCGCGCGATGTCACCGACACCAGCCGGGCGCTGCGCCACACCGGCCGCCGGGTGATGCTGGTACCCACCATGGGCGCCCTGCACGACGGGCACTTGGCGCTGGTGCGCGCCGCCAAGCGGGTCCCCGGCTCGGTCGTCGTGGTGTCGATCTTCGTCAACCCGCTGCAGTTCGGGGCGGGCGAGGACCTCGACGCCTACCCCCGCACGCTCGACGACGACCTGGCGCTGCTGCGCGGCGAGGGCGTCGAGATCGTCTTCGCGCCGACCGCGGCGGCGATGTATCCCGACGGCCTGCGCACCACCGTGCAGCCCGGCCCGCTGGCCGCCGAACTCGAGGGCGCGGCGCGGCCGACCCATTTCTCCGGTGTGCTGACCGTGGTGTGCAAACTGCTGCAGATCGTGCGCCCCGACCGAATCTTCTTCGGCGAGAAGGACTATCAGCAACTGGTCCTCATCCGCCAGATGGTCGCCGACCTCAACATCGACGCCGCCGTGGTGGGCGTCCCGACGGTGCGCGAACACGACGGGCTGGCGATGTCGTCGCGCAACCGCTACCTGGACCCGGCGCAACGCGAATTGGCCGGCACGCTTTCGGCCGCGCTGACCGCGGCGGCGCATGCGGCGACGGCCGGCGCGGACGCCGCGGTGAACGCGGCGCGCGCCGTGCTCGACGCGGAGCCCGCGGTTTCCGTCGACTACCTGGAGTTGCGCGACGCGGGGCTGGGCCCGCTGCAATACGGGCGGCCCGCGCGGCTGCTGGTCGCCGCACGGCTGGGCGCCACCAGGCTCCTGGACAACGTCGCGATCGAAATCGAAGCTAGCGGAGCAATTTTGCCGGCACCCTCGGGGCCGGACACCTGTGTCGAATCATCTTGGAGGAACTGATGTTACGGACGATGCTGAAGTCAAAGATCCACCGCGCCACCGTCACGCAGGCCGACCTGCACTACGTCGGCTCGGTGACCATCGACGCCGACCTGATGGACGCCGCGGACCTGCTCGAGGGCGAACAGGTGACCATCGTGGACATCGACAACGGCGCCCGGCTGGTCACCTACGCGATCACCGGTGAGCGCGGCAGCGGAGTGATCGGGATCAACGGCGCCGCAGCCCATCTCGTACACCCCGGGGACCTGGTCATCCTGATCGCGTACGGGGCGATGGAGGACGCGGCGGCGCGCGCGTATCAGCCGCGCATCGTGTTCGTCGACGCGGACAACAAGCCGATCGACCTCGGGCACGACCCGGCGTTCGTCCCCGATGCTGTCCCGGCCAACGTGGGGGAGCTGCTTGACCCCCGGATCGGCGCGCGGTAGCCGTGCTGCTGGCGATCGACGTCCGCACCACCCACACCGTCGTCGGCTTGTTGTCCGGCGCCAAGGAGCACGCAAAGGTCGTGCAGCAGTGGCGGATTCGCACCGAATCCGAGATCACCGCCGACGAACTGGCGCTGACCATCGACGGCCTGATCGGTGACGATTCCGAGCGACTCACCGGCGCCGCGGCGCTGTCGACAGTTCCGTCGGTGCTGCACGAGGTGCGCGTCATGCTCGACCAGTACTGGCCGTCGGTGCCGCATGTGCTCATCGAGCCGGGCGTGCGCACCGGCATCCCGCTGCTCGTCGACAACCCGAAACAGGTGGGCGCCGATCGGATCACCAACTGCCTGGCGGCTTTTCACAAGTACGGCAAGGCGGCCATCGTCGTCGACTTCGGATCGTCGATCTGCGTGGACCTGGTCTCGGCCAGGGGTGAGTTCCTCGGCGGCGCCATCGCGCCCGGCGTGCAGATCTCCTCGGACGCCGCCGCGGCCCGTTCCGCCGCGCTGCTCCACGTCGAGCTGGCCCGCCCGCGGTCGGTCGTCGGCAAGAACACGGTCGAATGCATGCAGGCCGGCGCCGTGTTCGGGTTCGCCGGACTGGTCGACGGCCTGATCGCGCGCATCCGCGAAGACGTGGACGGCTTCTCCGACGACGACGATGTCGTCGTCGTGACGACCGGGCACACCGCGCCGCTGCTGCTCCCCGAACTGCACAGCGCCAACCACTACGACCAGCACCTGACGCTGCACGGCCTGCGGCTGGTCTTCGAACGCAACCAGGAATCCCAGCGCGGCCGGCTGAAGACGGCGCGCTAGGGCCGACCGCCCGCACCGAGACTGCGCACAGCGCGGCTTGCGGGGCAACTTTCGCGCTCTGTGCGCAGGCTCGACGGCACCGTCGGCGGCCCCGGCCCGTCCTTTAAGCTGGCAGGTCGTGAGCGCAGCCGAGCCCGACCTTCCCGAGCAGTTCCGGATCCGCCGGGACAAGCGCGCTCGCCTGCTGGAGGAGGGGACGGACCCCTACCCGGTCGCCATCGAACGCACCCACACCCTGGCCGAGGTACGCGCCGCCCACCCCGACCTGCCCGTCGACACCGCTACCGACGACGTCGTCGGCGTCGCGGGCCGGGTCATCTTTGCGCGCAACTCCGGAAAACTGTGCTTCGCGACGCTGCAGGACGGCGACGGCACCGCCCTGCAGGTGATGATCAGCCTCGACAAGGTCGGCCAACAGGCGCTCGACGCGTGGAAGGCCGACGTCGACCTCGGCGACATCGTCTACGTGCACGGCAACGTGATCAGTTCCCGGCGCGGCGAGTTGTCCGTTCTGGCCGATTCCTGGCGGATGGCGGCCAAGTCGCTGCGACCGCTACCGGTCGCGCACAAGGACATGAGCGAGGAGGCGCGGGTCCGGCGCCGCTACGTCGATCTGATCGTCCGTCCCCAGGCCCGCACGGTCGCCCGTCAGCGCATCGCCGTGATCCGCGCGCTACGCCACGCGCTGGAGCGGCGCGGGTTTCTGGAAGTCGAAACCCCTATGTTGCAGACGCTGGCCGGGGGCGCCGCGGCCCGGCCGTTCATCACGCATTCCAATGCGCTGGACATGGATCTGTACCTGCGGATCGCGCCCGAACTGTTCCTCAAGCGCTGCATCGTCGGCGGATTCGACAGGGTCTTCGAGTTAAATCGTGTGTTCCGAAACGAAGGTGCGGATTCGACGCATTCTCCGGAATTCGCCATGCTGGAGACCTACCAGACCTACGGCACCTATGACGATTCGGCGATCGTCACGCGTGAGCTTATTCAAGAAGTGGCCGACGAGGCGATCGGCACCCGAGAACTCCCGTTGCCGGATGGCAGCGTGTACGACATAGACGGAGAATGGGCGTCGATACAAATGTATCCGTCGCTGTCGGCGGCGCTCGGTGAGGAGATCACGCCGGAGACGACGGTCGACCGGCTGCGGGCCATCGCCGATCGGCTCGGTCTGGAGATCCCCGACAGCCCGGACAGACCCAGCTACGGGCACGGCAAACTCGTCGAGGAACTATGGGAACATCAGGTGGGCAACGCGCTGACCGCACCCACCTTCGTCAAGGATTTCCCTGTGGAGACAACACCTTTGACGCGTCAGCACCGCAGCATTGCAGGGGTGACCGAGAAGTGGGACCTCTACGTTCGCGGAGTCGAACTGGCCACCGGCTATTCCGAATTGAACGATCCGGTCGTGCAGCGCGAGAGGTTCGCCGAGCAAGCGCGCGCCGCGGCGGCCGGCGACGACGAGGCCATGGCGCTCGACGAAGATTTTCTCGCCGCGCTCGAGTACGGTATGCCGCCGTGCACCGGAACCGGAATGGGTATCGACCGGTTGCTGATGTCTTTGACCGGACTGTCAATTAGAGAGACAGTTTTGTTCCCGATTGTTCGGCCGCACACGGTCTGAAAGCAGCTGAAAGCAGCTGAAAGCAGCTGAAAGCAGCTGAAAGCTCTGAAACTCAACTGAGTGCGTTGTGCTCGGATTGAAGATCCTGTCAGGTTATGGCAGATTGGTGGCCGGGGAGTCTATCCAAACTGCTCTGCAACTGCTCAGGACGAAACGCGAGGGTAAGCTAATGGCAAAAAAAGTGACCGTCACCTTGGTCGATGATTTCGACGGTGCGGGCGCAGCCGACGAAACAGTGGAATTCGGGCTTGACGGGGTGACCTACGAGATTGATCTTTCGTCCAAGAATGCCACGAAACTGCGCAACGATTTGAAGCAATGGGTGGCCGCGGGCCGGCGCGTCGGCGGTCGCCGGCGCGGGCGTTCCGGCTCGGGACGCGGCCGCGGCGCGATCGACCGCGAGCAAAGCGCCGCGATCCGGGAATGGGCCCGCCGCAACGGGCACAACGTGTCGACGCGGGGCCGGATCCCGGCGGACGTGATCGACGCGTTCCACGCGGCGACCTGACCTACTGATTGCCGGCGTCCGGGTCCGTGTGGCCTGGGCGCCGGCAATTTTCGTTTTCGCTCGCGGCGAACCGATCGCGGGTCGCAGCGGGAAACGCTTTGGTGGTTTTCCTCGTTATCTGTGTTGTCTGCGTTTACTGCGGCGCTGTATCCGTTGCGCTGTGCCGGGCGCCGCGATAGTTAGGAACCCCGGCAGGCCGACCATTACAGTGGATGGCAGGTACGCAAGGGCCGGCCCCTGTGTCGACCCAGTGTCTGGCAAGACGAAGTACCGATGTGAGGGAGAGCAGGTAACCACCGATGTTCGAACGATTTACCGACCGTGCCCGCAGGGTCGTCGTCCTGGCGCAAGAAGAGGCCCGGATGCTCAACCACAACTACATCGGCACCGAGCACATCCTGTTGGGCCTGATCCACGAGGGGGAGGGCGTCGCGGCGAAGTCGCTGGAGTCGCTGGGCATTTCGCTGGAGGGGGTGCGCAGCCAGGTCGAGGAGATTATCGGCCAGGGCCAGCAAGCGCCGTCGGGGCACATCCCGTTCACGCCGCGCGCCAAGAAGGTCCTCGAGCTGAGCCTGCGCGAAGCGCTGCAGCTCGGCCACAACTACATCGGCACCGAGCACATCCTGTTGGGCCTGATCCGTGAGGGTGAGGGCGTGGCCGCTCAGGTGCTGGTCAAGCTGGGCGCCGAGCTGACCCGGGTGCGCCAGCAGGTCATCCAGCTGCTGAGCGGCTACCAGGGCAAGGAGGCCGCGGAGGCCGGCACCGGCGGTCGCGGCGGCGAGTCCGGCTCGCCCTCGACGTCGCTGGTGCTCGACCAGTTCGGACGCAACCTGACCGCCGCCGCGATGGAGGGCAAGCTCGACCCGGTCATCGGCCGCGAGAAGGAAATCGAGCGGGTGATGCAGGTGCTCTCCCGTCGCACCAAGAACAACCCGGTGCTGATCGGGGAGCCCGGCGTCGGCAAGACCGCCGTCGTCGAGGGCCTGGCGCAGGCCATCGTGCACGGCCAGGTCCCCGAGACGCTGAAGGACAAGCAGCTCTACACGTTGGACCTGGGCTCGCTGGTCGCCGGCAGCCGCTACCGCGGTGACTTCGAGGAACGCCTGAAGAAGGTGCTCAAGGAGATCAACACCCGCGGCGACATCATCCTGTTCATCGACGAGCTGCACACGCTGGTCGGGGCGGGTGCCGCCGAGGGCGCGATCGACGCCGCCAGCATCCTCAAGCCGAAGCTGGCCCGCGGCGAGCTGCAGACCATCGGCGCCACCACGCTCGACGAGTACCGCAAGTACATCGAGAAGGACGCCGCCTTGGAGCGTCGCTTCCAGCCCGTGCAGGTGGGTGAGCCGACGGTGGCCCACACCATCGAGATCCTCAAGGGCCTGCGGGACCGCTACGAGGCCCACCACCGGGTGTCGATCAGCGACTCGGCGATCGTGGCCGCGGCCACCCTGGCCGACCGCTACATCAACGACCGGTTCCTGCCGGACAAGGCCATCGACCTGATCGACGAGGCCGGCGCCCGGATGCGCATCCGCCGAATGACCGCGCCGCCGGACCTGCGCGAGTTCGACGAAAAGATCGCCGAGGCGCGCCGGGAGAAGGAATCGGCGATCGACGCCCAGGACTTCGAGAAGGCCGCGAGCCTGCGGGACCGGGAGAAGCAACTGGTCGCGCAGCGGGCCGAGCGTGAAAAGCAGTGGCGCTCAGGCGACATGGACGTCGTCGCCGAGGTGGACGACAACGAGATCGCCGAGGTGCTGGGCAACTGGACCGGTATCCCGGTGTTCAAGCTCACCGAGGCCGAGACGACCCGGTTGCTGCGTATGGAGGACGAGCTGCACAAGCGGATCATCGGCCAGGTCGATGCCGTCAAGGCGGTCTCCAAGGCGATCCGCCGCACCCGCGCGGGGCTGAAAGACCCCAAGCGGCCCTCCGGCTCGTTCATCTTCGCCGGCCCGTCGGGTGTCGGGAAGACCGAGCTGTCCAAGGCGCTGGCCAACTTCCTGTTCGGCGACGACGACGCGCTCATCCAGATCGACATGGGCGAGTTCCACGACCGCTTCACCGCGTCGCGGCTCTTCGGTGCCCCGCCGGGGTACGTCGGCTACGAGGAGGGTGGCCAGCTCACCGAGAAGGTGCGGCGCAAGCCGTTCTCCGTCGTGCTTTTCGACGAGATCGAGAAGGCACACCAGGAGATCTACAACAGCCTGTTGCAGGTCCTCGAGGACGGCCGGCTCACCGATGGGCAGGGCCGCACGGTCGACTTCAAGAACACCGTGCTGATCTTCACGTCCAACCTCGGCACCTCCGACATCTCCAAGCCGGTCGGGCTGGGCTTCACCCAGGGCGGGGGCGACAACAACTACGAGCGGATGAAGCAGAAGGTCAACGACGAGCTGAAGAAGCACTTCCGCCCGGAGTTCCTCAACCGCATCGACGACATCATCGTCTTCCACCAGTTGACCCGCGACGAGATCATCCGGATGGTCGACCTGATGATCGAACGTGTCGGCAAGCAACTCAAGGCCAAGGACATGTCGATGGAGCTGACCGACAAGGCCAAGGCTCTGCTGGCCAAGCGCGGCTTCGACCCGGTGCTGGGTGCGCGCCCGCTGCGGCGCACCATCCAGCGCGAGATCGAGGACCAGCTGTCGGAGAAGATCCTTTTCGACGAGATCGGGCCCGGACAGGTCGTCACGGTCGACGTCGACAACTGGGACGGCGAGAGCGCCGGGGAGGACGCGGTGTTCACGTTCACCGGAACCCACAAGCCGCCGGCCGAGCCGGATCTGGCCAAGGCCGGGGCGCACAGCGCTCCCGAGACGCAATAGCGATCGGTGAAAACGGGCGGGACTACCGCCCGTTTTCGCCGCGCCCTACACTGGCTCCTGTCCTGACGGGTAACGGAATCTGGTGAAATTCCAGAACGGTCGCGCCACTGTCAACAGTCAGACCCGTACCCGTCATCACCAAGTGGGGACGCGTTTATCCCCGAAAGGAGTCGACGGTGTCCAATACCCAGCTCACCCGCACCCGGTCGGTCGACCTGTCCGCGGCGCGCGCCGCGCTCTGGCTGGCGACGACCGCCTTCCTGGCGCTGCTGGCGCTGTATTTCCTCGGCGTGGACCAGGGTGCGGTGTCGCTGTTCGGCAGCGATTCGCACGTGCACGAGTTCGTGCACGACGCACGGCACCTGCTCGGCTTCCCCTGCCACTGATCGCGTGGAGACGCGGCTGATCGCACGTGGCCTGCTGGCCGGCGCTATCGGCGCCGTGCTGGCGTTCGTGTTCGCCCGCCTGTGCGCCGAGCCGGTGATCGGGCGCGCCATCGCCTTCGAGGATGGTCGCGCCGATGCCCTGGACGCCCACGGCGTGCACGAGCACGGTGCCGAACTGTTCACCCGCGGCGTGCAGGCCAACGCCGGGCTGGGCTTCGGGGTGCTCGTCTTCGGTGTCGCGATGGGTGCGCTGTTCAGCGTGTTGTTCTGCGTGGTTGCCACGCGCGCGACAGGCGTTGCGCCGCGGCCACTTTCGCTGCTGCTGGCAGCGGGCGCGTTCGGCGCGGTGTATTTCGTCCCCTCCGTGAAGTATCCGCCGAATCCGCCGGCGGTGGGGCAGGCGGACACGATCGGGGCGCGCACCGGCTGGTATCTGGTGATGGTGCTGGCCTCAGTCGCGCTGGCCATCGGCTCGGTGTGGCTGGCGCGGCGGCTGACGGCCCGGTTCGGCGCCTGGAACGGGCGGCTGCTCGCGGCGGGGGCCTACCTGGGGGCGGTCGTCGTGGTCGCGGTGCTGCTGCCTACGGTGGACGAGACACCGCAACCGTTGCGCGACGCGTCGGGCGCGATCGTCTATCCCGGCTTTCCCGCCGACGTACTCTACGAGTTCCGGCTGGTGGCCCTGGCCACTCAGCTGGTGTTGTGGTTGACGATCGGCGTGGTGTTCGCGGTGCTTGTCCGACGTCCGCTGGAGGAACGAATCCCCGCGTGACCGGGGTCGTCCGGCTGACGCTGGTGTCGCACGCGATGACCGACGCCATGGCGGCCGGGCGCTTTCCCGCCGACGAGCCGCTCAACGCCACCGGCCGGCGCCAGGCCGAAAAGGTTGGGCGGCTTGAGATCGGCAGCGGCGTACGTCAGTTCGCCGGGCCCGAACGGCGGGTCCGTGAGACCGCGCAACTGCTGGGCCTGCGCGCCGCCACCGAGCCCCGGTTGGCCGACTTGCATTGCGGAAAGTGGTGCGGGCATTCGCTGCGGTCCGTCACCCCCGCCGATCTCGAGACGTGGCTGACCGATCCCGCCCGGGCGCCGCACCATGGTGAGTCGATCGTCGACCTGGTTCACCGGGTGACCGGGTGGCTGGAGCGCCTGACCGACGCGGAACCCCATGCGGCGCCCGCGGTCGCGGTGACACATCCGGCGGTGATCCGGGCCGCCATCCTGTGCGGCCTCGACGCACCCCCGGAATCGTTCTGGCGCATAGACGTCGCGCCGGTGAGCCGCACCATCCTGCATTACCGTAACGGCCGCTGGACGCTGCGGCTCTGACGGCTATCGGGGCGCGATCAGCGCGAAGACCTGCTTGGCGACTTGCAACATCCAGCCCGTCACGGAGGGGCCGTGGTCGCGCGGCCAATTCAGCTGGAAGCTGACCACCCACGGCTGCCGGGTCTTGTCGACCGCGTACCAACTGAACGTCAGATCGCCGGGCAGGCCACCGGCTTTCGCGCCGATGTACGGCCAAACGCCGCGGTCCAGTTGGATGCCGGCCACCGCGGAAAGGATCTGTTTGACGGGCGCGGCGGGGCCGACGGCGTCGGCCTGCAGCGCCGCGTGGACCCGGCAGATGTCCTCGGCGTTGCCGTACCACTCGGCGCCGTAGGTCGAGGCGGGGGTGTGCGCTCGGGTCGGATCGGGTTGGTAGGGCGTCGAATTCGCCTGCGCCAGCAGCCGGGCGCGGACCTCCGGCGATCCGTGCTTCCACTGGTCGCGCAGATCCGGTTGGCCCCAGCCGACGGAGAACAGCTCATACATCGTGGGGAACGGCGTCATGCTGGCCGGATCGTGATGGCCGGCCGTGGCGAGCGCTTCCTCGATGGCGTGCGTGCCCAGCCTGTCGATCAGCAGGTCGGTGGCCATGTTGTCGCTGGTCGCGATCATCTTCTCGGCGGCCGTGCGAACCGAAACATGGTCTCCCACAGGCAATTCCAGGCCAGAGGAACCCACCGCGCGCCCCTTATCGGTGACGGTGAGCTGATCGTCCCAGGACACCGTGCCGGCGCTGATGGCGCCGGCCAGCGCGTGCAGCACGTACAGCTTGAAAATCGATGCCAGTGGCAGTGATTGGTCGGCGTTGGACCCCGCCACCGGCTCACAGTGACCGCCGTTGACCTTGGAAACCTGGTAGGAGTAGCGGGCGCCCGTCTTGCCCAGCACGGCGTCGACGTCGTGCCAGGAGCTGACCTTCGGCGCGAGCGTGTCGACATCGAAGCGGTCCACCCGGGCGTCGTCGTCCGTGTGGATCCGGATGTCTTGGCGCGCGCCGTACGACGTGAGCAGGTGCAGCGTGGCAGCCGCGGCGCTGATATCAACACCGCCCTCCAGGGTGAACGGGCGATCCCACCAGAGTCCCTCCATGGTGGCTTCGACGGACTTCACCTTCTCGGGCGCGGCGAGGGTGCCCACCCCGACGGGGCCGATGGGCCAGTCCGAGTTGAGCATGTCCAGGGTCTGCTGGGCCCGGATGCCGGGCGGCGTGCGGGTGTCGATCTGCCGGCCCGCGTTCGCCGCGTTCGCGTGCGGGGCGGGCGAAGGTGCGCAACCCGGCGCCAGGGTCACCACCAAAGCCGCGGCCAATCCCACGCTACCCAGCGCCGCCCTGCGGCGCGGAGCCGACCGCGCGCTAGCCAGCCTGGTCGCTTGCGGCAACGTCGAGCACGACCTCGAACTCCAGCAGCGATGCGCCGGTCGCCACGGGGTTCGCTCGGTGTCCGGCGTGGGCCTCGATGGCGGGGCCCTGTGCCCACGCCTGGAACGCTTCGTCGGACTCCCAGTGCGTCACCACGAAGTAGCGGTCCTCGCCCTTGATGGGGCGAAGGAGCTGGAAGCCGAGGAAACCGGGCTGGTTCTCCACCGCGTGCGCGCGATGGGCGAACCGCTTCTCGAGCTCGGGTCCGGCGTCGGCGGGCACCTCGATTGCGTTGATCTTCACCACGGGCATGTGGCTAGGCTACCGTGCCCCGCATGCCCAGCGATCTGCTGACCTGCCGCGGTGGGCACGGCGCACCCTTGGTGCTGGTGCACGGCCTGATGGGGCGTGGCTCCACCTGGTCGCGTCAGCTGCCCTGGCTGACCGCGCTGGGCACCGTGTACACCTACGACGCCCCGTGGCACCGGGGGCGCGACGTCGACGATCCCCACCCGATCAGCACCGAACGGTTCGTGGCCGACTTGGTCGACGCGGTGGGCGCCCTGGGGGAGCCGGCCCGGATGGTCGGGCACTCGATGGGCGCGCTGCACTCGTGGTGCCTCGCCGCGCGGCGCCCGGAGCTGGTCTCTGCGCTGGTGCTCGAGGACATGGCGCCGGACTTCCGCGGCCGCACCACGGGCCCCTGGGAGCCGTGGCTGCACGCGCTACCGGCCGAATTCGATTCCGCTGAGCAGGTATTCGGCGAATTCGGCCCGGTGGCCGGGCAATATTTCCTGGACGCCTTCGACCGGACCGAACGCGGCTGGCGGCTGCACGGGCACACCTCACGCTGGATCGAGATTGCCGCCGAGTGGGGCACCCGCGACTACTGGGCGCAGTGGGCGGCGGTGCGGGCACCGGCGCTGCTCATCGAGGCCGGCAACTCCGTCACCCCGCCGGGCCAGATGCGCAGAATGAGCCAACGCGATTCTCCGACAACCTATTTGCACGTGCCGAGTGCAGGTCACCTGGTGCACGAAGAGGCGCCGCAGGCCTACCGCGAAGCCGTCGAGTCCTTCCTCGGGGCCGCCGCCCGCCGGTGAGCCCGAGCGCGGTGCGCAGCGCCACCGCCAGCAGCGTGTTCGCTGCTAGTGCTCGCCGGCCAGCGCGAACCTGCCGTCGACGGTACGGGTCACCAGGCCGTCGGCGAGCAGCGATGCCAGCGCGCGGTCGCGCTGGGCCGTGTCGGTCAGCCACGCCACATCCAGCTCGGCCCGGGTGACCGCGGAATCGTTGGCGCGCAACACATCCAGCAGGCGTCCGCGGACCTGACGGTCGGTTCCGGCGTAGGTTTGCGTGCGGCGGGCGGGCTCGGGTGCGGCCGGATAACCGGCGCTCCGCCAGGCGCATTCGGTCAGCGGGCACAACCCGCACCGCGGGGCGCGCGCGGTGCACACGATCGCGCCCAGCTCCATCAACGCCACCGAAAACGTCGGCGCCCGTTCGTCTTCCGGCAGCCACGCCGCCACGTCGGCGTGGTCGCGCACGGCGGACGGCGTCGCGGCGTCGGCCCGGCCGTGCACCACGCGGGCCACCACCCGGCGCACGTTGGTGTCCACCACGGGCACCCGACGGCGGTAGGCGAAGCAGGCCACCGCCCGCGCGGTGTAGCCGCCGATGCCGGGCAACCTCAGCAGGGTCTCGACGTCGTCGGGCACCACGTCGCCGTGGTCGCGGGCGATCACCGTGGCGCACTCGTGCAGCCGCTTGGCCCGCCTGGGGTATCCCAGCTTGCCCCAGGCGCGCAGCAGGTCGGCCGCGCTGGCGGCCGCGGTGGCCGAGGGGGTGGGCCAGCGCCGTACCCACTGGGTCCAGACGGGAAGCACCCGGGCCACCGGCGTCTGCTGCAACATGAACTCGCTGACCAGGATCTGCCATGCGCTGACGCCGGGCTCGCGCCAGGGCAGATCGCGGCGCGATCGGTCATACCAGCGCAGAAGATTGGTGACTGATATGTGTTGCGGGCCTGTCGCCGGTGGTTCCGGCATGATGTGTGCCATGCCCACTACCAACCCGGCAACAGCATGGAAAGCACTCAAAGAGGGTAACGACCGATTCGTCGCGGGCAAGCCCGTGCACCCCAGCCAGAGCGTCGAGCACCGCGCCAGCCTGGCCACCGGCCAGCAGCCGATCGCGGTGATATTCGGCTGCTCGGACAGCCGGGTGGCCGCCGAGCTGATTTTCGATCTGGGGCTGGGCGACACGTTCGTCGTTCGCACCGCGGGGCAGGCCATCGATTCCGCGGTGCTGGGCTCGATCGAGTATGCGGTGGTAGTGCTCAACGTGCCGCTGATCGTGATCCTCGGGCACGACAGCTGCGGGGCGGTCAAGGCCGCATTGGGCGCGCTCGACGAGGGGGAGATCCCGGGCGGGTTCGTGCGCGACGTGGTGGAGCGCGTCGCGCCGTCGATCCTGATGGGCCGTCGCGACGGCCTGAGCCGGGTCGACGAGTTCGAGGCGCGGCACGTGCGCGAGACGGCCGCCCAGCTCATGGCGCGTTCGTCGGCCATCTCCGAGCGGGTCGCCGCGGGCACCCTGGGTATCGCCGGCGTCACGTATCACCTCGCCGACGGGAAGGCGGCGCTGGTCGACAGCGTCGGTGATATCGGCGAATAGCGGGTGTCTTCGGGCCGCCACTAACACGACTCGCGGCCTTTTGCGGCCAGCTAACCTCGCGACACGCCGAGGCGGGTCGGACAAATCCGTGTGACCTGGGCTTACGGTGAGATCGTGCTGGATCTGGAACCGCGTGGCCCGCTACCTACCGAGATCTATTGGCGGCGCAGGGGCCTGGCCCTGGGCGTCGCGGCCGTCGTGATCGGCGTGGTGGTCGCCGCGATCATCGCCTTCATGGGCCACAGCGCGGGCGCCAAACCCGCCACCGCGGACAAGCCCAACTCCGCTCAGAGCAAGCCGGCCGCGCCCCCACCCCAGGCGCCACCCGCCGCGGGACAGGAGGGCGTCACCCCGGTGATGCCGCCGCAGGGCCAAAACCCCGAATCGCCCACTCCTACCGCCGCTGTGCAGCCCCCGCCGGTGCTGAAGGAGGGCGACGACTGCCCCGATTCGACGCTGGCGGTCAAGGGCCTGACCAACGCGCCCCAGTACTTCATCGGCGACCAGCCGAAGTTCACCATGGTCGTCACCAACATCGGCCTGGTGTCCTGCAAGCGCGACGTCGGGGCCGCGGTCCTCGCCGCCTACGTGTACTCGCTGGACAACAAGCGGCTGTGGTCCAACCTGGACTGCGCGCCGTCCAACGAGACCCTGGTCAAGACGTTCACGCCGGGCGAGCAGGTGACGACGGCGGTGACCTGGACGGGCATGGGCTCGGCGCCGCACTGCCCGCTGCCGCGGCCGGCGATCGGGCCGGGCACCTACAACCTGGTCGTGCAGCTGGGGAACCTGCGCTCGATGCCGGTTCCGTTCATCCTGAACCAGCCGCCCCCGCCGCCCGGACCGGTACCGGGCCAGCCGGGGCAGCCGGCGCTCGCGCCGCCGCCAGAGGCCCCCGGGGCCGCCCCGGGGCCGTCTCCGGCGGGGTGACCCGGCTCAGCTGAGCGGGTCGGCGATCGTCGATTCCGCCAGTTGCGAGAGTCCCTCGCGCACGTGACGGGCCCACATCCCGCCGATGCCGTCCACCGACTCCAGGTCGTTGGCGCTGGCCGCCAGCAGGCCCTGCAGCGTCCCGAACGTCCGGACCAGCAGATCAACGTGGGCGAACTGCAGCCGCGGGATGCCGGCCATCGCGCGGTAGCCGCGCGGGCTCAGCGCCGAATCCTGCGCATCGGCGGTCGACGGGTACCCGAAAACCTTTGCCAGCGAGGTGAAGTCGAGCAGCTCGGTGTCCGACAGGGCGTCCAGTTCGTCGAGGGTGGCGCGCATCTGTTCCGCCGAGAGGGGCTCGGGGCTGGCGTGGTAGTCGCGCACGATCAGTTCCCTGGCGATGTCGTTGCCGCCCAGCAGCTCCTCGAGCTGCAGCCGCAGCTGGCGCCCGTCGGTGCCGAGCTCGACGCAGTCGTGGTCGATCGCCAGCCCGATGCGGCGGACCAGCTCGAGCCGCTGCACCACGGTCATCACGTCGCGCAGCGTGACGAAGTCCTCGATCTCCGCGCGCGACAGCTGCCGGCTGACCTCGTCGAGCCGCATCTTGTAGCGCTCCAGGGTGGCGATGGCCTGGTTCGCCCGGGACAGGATGGTCGCCGAATCGGCCACCACGTGGCGTTCGCCGCCGACGTAGACGGTGACGATGTTCATCGAGTGGCTCACCGAGATCACCGGGTAGCCGGTCTGGACGGCCGCCCGCTCCGCCGAGCGGTGACGGGTGCCCGATTCGTCGGTCGGTATCGACGGGTCCGGCACCAGCTGCACGTTGGCCCTCACGATGCGGCTGCCGTCGGTGGACAGCACGACGGCGCCGTCCATCTTCGCCAGCTCACGTAGCCGCGTCGGCGCGTAGCGGACGTCGAGGGCGAAGCCGCCGTCGCAGATGGCCTCGACGTTCTCGTCGTTGCCGAGCACGATCAACGCGCCGGTGCGGCCGCGCAGGATCCGCTCCAGCCCGTCGCGCAGCCCGGTGCCCGGCGCCAGGCGGGCGACGGTCTCACGCAGTGTCGGACGGCTCACAGCGTGTCATTCTGCGGTCCCATCGCCTCGTGCGTCCAGCCGTCGCGGCGCGGCGCTAGCGCTCGCGCGGTGATCGGCGATGTCGATCATGTGCTCCAGCGCCGCGACGATGGTGGGTGCGGCCAGCGCCCGCATGCCCGCCGGCACCCCGTCGCAGCCGGGCGGAATGAGCGCGAGGTTGAAGCCCTGCCGCGCGGCCTCGGCCAGCCGCCGCTCCATGCCGGCGACCCGGCGCAGGTCGCCGGCCAGCCCGACCTCGCCGATCATCACCGCCGTGGTGGGCAGCGGCAGGTTTGCGTACGCCGAGGCCAGCGCGATCGCGACGGCGAGGTCCGCGGACGGGTCGGTCAGCCGCATCCCGCCCACCGTCGACAGGTAGATGTCGTTGATCGCGATGTTCAGCCGGGCGTGCTTGTCCAGCACCGCGGTGATCATCGCGGCCCGGGAATGGTCGATGCCGCTGACCGCGCGCCGCGGTGAGCCGCCGGGCGGCGTGGCCAACAGCGCCTGCACCTCGCCGATCAGCGGCCGCTTTCCGTCCAGCGTCACCGTGATCGCGGTGCCGGCGACCGGCGCCGGCCGCTGGTCCAGGAACAGGTGCGAAGGGTCGGCGACGTCCTCGATGCCGTTGTCGTGCAGCATGAAACAGCCGACCTCGTCGGCCGCGCCGAAGCGGTTCTTGACGCCGCGGACCATCCGCACCGAGCCGTTGCGGTCGCCTTCGAAGTGCAGCACCACGTCGACGAGATGCTCGAGCGAACGCGGCCCGGCGATGGCCCCGTCCTTGGTGACGTGGCCGACCAGGACCAGCGCGACGCCGTCGGCCTTGGCGGCGGCGGTGAGCGCCGCGGTGACCGCACGCACCTGGGTGACGCCGCCGGCGACGCCGTCCGCCTCGGTGGTGGACATGGTTTGCACCGAGTCGACGATGACCAGGGCGGGCTTGACCGTCGCGATGTGGTCCAGGACGGTGTGCAGGTCGGACTCCGCGGCCAGGTAGACCTCGTCACCGCCGCAGCCGATCCGGTCGGCGCGCAGCCGGATCTGGCCGGCGGACTCCTCACCGGAGATGTACAGCGCCCGCCGGCCCGCCTGCGCCCAGCGATGGGCGGCCTTGAGCAGCAGCGTCGACTTGCCCACGCCCGGATCGCCCGCCAGCAGCGTGACCGAGCCGGGCACCACGCCGCCCCCCAGCACCCGGTCCAACTCGGGAATGCCGGTGGGGCAGTGCCGGGTGCGGTGCGCCTCTACGGAGCTGATCGGGACGGCCCGCGAAGCGCCGGCCGAAACCGCGACTCCCCGGCGGCCGGCGCCGACCGCGGCGAGCACCGGCGCCTCGTCGACGGTGCCCCAGGTGCCGCATTCCAGGCAGCGGCCCACCCACTTGGCGGTGACGTGTTGGCATTCCGAACATCGGTATTGCGAACGCGCATGTGCCACGTCATGACGGTATCGGGCGGGTG